>NZ_JBHWGP010000035.1:0-71957 GCF_042733155.1 Streptomyces sp. NPDC059740
CGGGGGTCGCGCGGGGCTTCCCCCCCGCCTGTGCGGGGGGGGGTGGGGGGGGTCGGCGTGTGGGCGGGGCCCGCCCCCGGGGTTCCCGCCCGGGGGGGGGGCCCCTCGCCCGTGCCCACTTCCGGGGCGCACCGCGATCGCCGCTCCTCCCGCCCGGAGCACAAAAGCGCCCGGCGGCCCACGGGGGTGGCCGCCGGGCGCACCGGTCGGCAGGGGGGCGGCTGCCGTGCGCAGCCGCCCCTTTCGGTGTCACCGGTGGTCGGGGAACTCCACCACCTGCTGGTAGGTGGGCCGGTTCTGCCAGGAGATCCGGTCGTCGGTGACGCCTCCGAGGGGGCGCTGGACGATGCTGTCGGCGCACCACTGGTCGCCGGCGTCGCACCCGTCGTCGCCGGGGTAGACCTGTGCCGCCGTCTTCCCCGCGGCCTCCTTGAGGCTGGTCAGCAGCGCGGTGCGGCAGGCGGAGAGGTCGCCGTCGCCGCAGAACGGCTTGGCCAGGCCGCCCTTGACGGGCTTGCCGAGCACCGCCCGCAGGTCCTTGTCCACGTAGGACCACCAGCCGTACTGGAAGGAGCTGCCGGCGTGACTGCCGGTGGGTCCGTGGCCGGCGGAGGGTGCCTCGTCGACGGTGATGTTCGCGGTGAGCGCCGAGTAGAGGTCGTCCCCGAGCCAGGGCTGGAACTCGGCCTTGACCAGGAGCGGCCACCAGGCGTCCATCACGCGTACCGCGTCGGAGTCGGCGTAGGTGTGGGATCCGGGGCTGGTCTCCTTCCGCTTGCTGCCCGCGTCGGCCCAGTTCTCGAGCTTCTGCACCGTCTCGGCGAGGTCGGGGTCGTCGACGGGCCGGCTGCGCACCACGGCCAGCAGGTCCGGCAGGACGTCCTCGCCGCGCAGGTCGGTGACGGCGGCGTCGGCCATCGCCCGGGTGAGGGAGGCGCGGGTGACGCCGCCCTTGTCGACGAGTTTCTTCACCCGGTCCTCCAGCAGGTCGGCGCGGTGCACCGAGCCGTTGCCGAAGGCGGCCGAGTCGTAGTCGGCGGCCTGCTTGTTGTTCCAGGAGACGTAGTAGTCCTGGTCGACCGACTGCGGGTGCTGGGCTGCGGGGGTGTAGTCGGCGGTGTTGTCCGACGGGTCGAAGCCGCGCCACTCGTAGGCGGGTTCGGCCTTCACGGGCAGTGAGGCGTCGACGCCCTTGGCCCGTACCGGGTTGGAGCCGGAGTTGTAGTAGGCGGTGTGCCGGGAGTCGGCGTAGAACCAGTTGAAGGTGTAGTTGATGTGCTGCACGGCGCCTCGGAAGCTCGCCGGGTCGTGCACGGCACCGGGGTCGTTGAGCATCTGGAAGCCGATGATGGAGTCGGCCTCGTGCTGGTAGGAGGAGCGCAGCGTGGTGTAGGCGACGGGCTTGCCGTCGACGGTGGCGCGGTACTCGACAGGTCCGTACTTCGTGCGCATGACCTGCATGCGGTAGGAGCCCTTGGCGGTGGAGTCGGCGAGGGTGGGCTTCCAGGAGTTGGTGCGCTCCAGCTTCTCCATGGGCACGCAGCTGCCGTGCCAGAGGTAGGAGGTGGAGTCCTTGGTCGGGGTGGAGCCGTCGGCCTCGCACAGCGGCACCGCGTAGGTGTCGGTGACGTCCTGGCTGGCGGAGGTGGCGCTCCAGGAGTAGTCCTGGCCGCGGCCCAGTTCGACGTAGAGGCTCAGGCCGGCGAAGGCGGCGCCGCGGGCGCTGATGCCCGGGCCCTGGAGTTCTTCCAGCATCAGGAGCTGCGGCGCGAAGTAGCCGGTCTGGGGGCCGAAGACGGCGACGGGGTGGCCGCTGGCGGTGTGGGCGCCGGAGACGAGGAGGGCGTTGGACATGCCCTTGCGGGGTGTCTTGAGCATGTCGGCGGGGAGCACCCCGTCGTCGAAGACGCCCTGGAGTGGCTTGAGTCTGTCAGGGGCCTTGACCGGTGCGCGGGTGACGGCCGCGTTCTGGGCGGCCGATCCGGTGCGGTCGTGGACCAGCGGTTCGGAGGTGACGGAGCCCTTGTCGGGCATCGCGGTGCCCTGGGGGTCGTCGGGTTTGGTGGCGTAGGGGAAGGACTGCCCGTCGTGGAGGGTGAGCGTCGCCTCCGGGTCGTTGCGCTCCCGGAAGGACTCCCAGACCTTCGAGCCCTCTTCGACGCCGTACTTGGCCTGCGCGGCCTGGAGGGAGAGGGCGTTCTGCACCTCGCCGCCGCCACCGGAGCCGAAGAGCGCGCCGATCACCGAGGCCAGGGCGATGAGGTCGGTGAGCTTGAACTTCTCTATGGAGCCGGCGTTGGTGATCGGGTCGATGTGGCCGGTGAGGTCGTACTCGCCGGGGAAGTAGCGTCCCGGTTTGGCCTTGGCGATGTAGGCGTTGATGCCGTCCACGTAGTTGGTGGCGTCGGCCAGCGCCTGGGCGCCGCGCTCCCCGTCGGCCGAGAGGCGGTCGACCTGCTTCTGGAGGTCCTCCTCGGTGTAGGGGGCGGCGCGCCAGAACTGCTGCTCCAGGCCCTGGTTGGCCTCCGCGCCGCCGGCGAAGGAGGTCAGCGCCCCGCGGCCGACGTGGCGGAAGAGGTCCATCAGCCAGAGCCGGTCCTGGGCGGCGGCGTAACCGGCGCCGAACTCCGTGCCGGCGCGGGTGGTGCCCTTGACGTGCGGGACGCCGGTGGCCTTGTCCCGGGTGATGGTGACGTCCTCGCGGGGGCTGGTGGTGGAGGCGACCTGGTCGGCGGGGACGCCGAAGGAGGCGTCGTTGTAGAACTTCGACAGCGTGGCGTCGGTGACCTGCTGGTAGCCCCCGGCCAGGTCGGCGTAGGGCCCGAGTTGGTCGCTGGTGTGCGCCGGGCGGGTGCCCAGCGTGCGGTTGGCGAGGATGTCCGCCAGGGTGGCGTTGCCGTTCTCGCCCGGTGGCAGGATGTCGCGGCACTGGCTGTGGCAGTAGTCGCCGTCCGCTTCGGCCGCCGCGGCGGTCGTCGGCAGGGGGGCCGTGAGGCCCACGCCCAGCGCGAGGACGGCGCCGGCCGCCGCTGATCTGAGACTGAGGGTGCGTCGTCGCATTCCCGCTCCTCCTGGAAGGCAGTGCGACGGAGGTTACCGTCGGTAGACGCTTCGTCAGGAGGTGTCTGTCAGCTCTTTTTACCCAGCGGTAGGAAACTCACACCACCGGCCCGGCCTGCCGGGCACGTTTGCGGCCACGCCCGGGCGGGCCCGTGGAGCCGTGGCACGGCGGGACGACACGGCGGAGGGGGATTGGCCGCCGTGCCGTCCCGGGTGCTGCCCCGAGGATCGCTCAGGGCAGGATCTGGATCTTCCGCCCCTGCCCTGCGCGGAACCGCTCCAGGGCCGCCGCGTAGTCGTCGAGGGGAAGCCGGTCGCTGATGAAGTCCTCGGGGTCGATGACGCCGGCGGCGAAGAGTTCCGCCGCCCGCTCGTAGCTGTGCAGCACGGCCATCGAGCCGGTGATCGTGATCTCCTGGTTGTAGATGCGGTACGGCTCGATGGTGGCGCGGGCGGCGTAGTCGGAGACACCGAACTGGAGGAAGGTGCCGCCCTTCCCGACCCGGCCGAGCCCGTCCTGGATGGCCCGTTCGTTACCGGTGGCGTCGATCACCACGTCCCAGCCGTAGGGCCTCTCCACCTCGTCCGCCGAGCCGACGGCCGTCGAACACCCCAGGGCGGTGGCGGTCTTGAGCCGTTCGGGGTTGATGTCGACCACGTCGATGGTGGCGGCCCCGGTGCGCTTGGCGAGCTGGAGCATCATCAGGCCCATGGTGCCGGCGCCGTAGATGAGCAGGTGGCTGGCGAGCGAGGAACGCAGCACGTCGTAACCGCGCACCGCGCAGGAGAGCGGCTCGATCAGGGCGGCGTCCTCGGTGCGGACGTGGTCGGGCAGCCGGACGCAGTTGGCGACGGGGGCCTTGGCGTACTGGGCGGCGCCGCCCGAGGTGGTGACGCCGATGGCCTGCCAGCGCTCGCAGAGGTTGTTGCGGCCGATGCGGCAGTAGTGGCACTCGTGGCAGTACAGGGACGGGTCCACGGCGACCCTGTCGCCCTCGCGCAGCTCCCGCACCTCACTGCCCAGAGCCACGACCCGGCCGGCGAACTCGTGCCCCGGTACCACGGGCAGGGTCGGTGCGAACTCGCCCTGGAGGATGTGCAGGTCGGTGCCGCACAGGCCGCAGGCGGCGACCTCGACGACGACCTCGCGCGGCCCGGGAGTGGGGTCGGGGACCTCGGCGATCTCGACCGAGCCCACTCCCGTGATGACGGCTGCCTTCATTTGACTGCTCCCAACGACAGGCCCTGGACGAGTTTGTCCTGGGCGGCGAAGCCCGCGGCGAGGACGGGCAGTGAGACGACGGTGGCGGCGGCGCACACCTTGGCGAGGAAGAGGCCCTGGCTGGTGACGAAGGAGGTGAGGAAGACCGGCGAGGTGCCGGCCACCACCCCGGTCAGCACGCGGGCGAAGAGCAGCTCGTTCCAGCTGAAGATGAAGGAGATCAGGGCGGTGGCGGCGATGCCCGGCATGGCCACGGGCGCCACGATCCGGGTGAGGACGGTCGGCAGCCCGGCCCCGTCGATCGCCGCCGCCTCCAGCATCGCCACGGGTACCTCGGCCAGGAAGGACCGCATCATCCACACCGCGATCGGCAGGTTCATCGAGGTGTACATGATGACCAGCAGCCAGATGTTGTCGAGCATGTGGACCTGCTGGGCGATGAGGTACACCGGCAGCAGGCCGGCGACGGCCGGCAGCATCTTGGTGGTGAGGAAGAAGAACAGCACGTCGGACCACTTGCGCACCGGCTTGATCGAGAGCGCGTAGGCGGCCGGCACCGCCAGCAGCAGGACCAGGAGGGTCGAGGCGACGGAGGCGGTGAGGGAGTTGAGCAGCGGCGGCCAGGGGCTGCTGCCGCCGGACCCGCCGAAGAACTCGCGGTACCCGGACAGCGTCAGGGCGGCGGCCGGGCTCGGCGGGTTGGTCGCCGCGTCCTGCTCGCTGTGGAAGGAGGTCAGGACCATCCACAGCACGGGCAGGGCGAACAGCACGCCGGCCACCCAGGCCGCCAGGGTCAGGAACATGCCGCGCGTCCGGGGACGCCTGCTCGGGCGGATGCCCGGTGCGAGGGCGCTCATCGGCCACCCTCCTCACGCAGCAGCGAGGAGACGCTGCGCAGGGCGAAGGTGGCGACGAGGATGGAGGCGATGACCACGACGACCCCGATCGCGGAGGCCTGACCGTAGTCGTGGGCCTGGTAGAGAGTCTGGTAGACGGTGAAGGGCAGGTTGGCCGTGCCCAGTCCGCCGGAGGTGAGGGTGAAGACGGCGTCGAAGTTCTGCACCACGTAGACGGCGCCCAGCAGGGCGGCCAGCTCCATGTAGCGGCGCAGGTGCGGCAGGGTGAGGTAGCGGAAGACCTGCCAGGCGCCGGCGCCGTCGACGGTCGCCGCCTCGACGGCGTCCATCTGCCGGCTCTGCAGTCCGGCCAGCAGGATCAGCATCATGAACGGCGTCCACTGCCAGATCAGGCACACCTCCACGGAGGTGAGCGGGAGCACCGACATCCAGTCCGGCTGCGGCGCGTTGTCGCTGCCGAACAGCTGCCACACGGCGTTGAGGATGCCGTTGAGCAGGCCGTAGGAGGCGTTGTAGAGGGCGTGCTTCCACAGCAGCGCGGCGGCGACGGGCACCACGAGGAACGGGCTGATGAGGAGGGTGCGCACGATGCCTCGGCCGACGAAGCTGCGGTCCAGCAGCAGGGCGAGCCCGAGCCCGAGCAGCAGGCTGACGAGGACGACCACGACGGTGAGGACGACCGTGGTGAGGATCGCCGAGCGCAGCGCCGGGTCGGTGACGACTGCGACGTAGTTGTCGAGCCCCGCGAAGCCCCGGTTCTGCGGAGCGAGGGCGTTCCACTGGGTGAAGGATATGAAGAGCGTGGCGACGAAGGGGAGTTGGGTCACCACGATCAGGAAGACCAGGGCCGGCAGCAGCGGCGCGCGACGTGCCCAGTCCGCCGCCCGGTGGACGCCCCGGCCGGGTGTTCTCCCGGTGCTGGGTGGGGCGCCGGGTGGGCTCAGGGTGAGGGGTGGTGCGGTGCTCATGGAGTCTCCCGAAGGGGCGGGTTGATCACTTGGCGTAGGTGGCGGCGACGCGTGCGGCCAGTTGCTGGCTGTCGTGGAGCGCGGCGGCGACGCTGGTCCCGCCGGCGATGGCCGAGCTGATGTTCTGCGAGACCCGCGTGCCGAGGGCGGAGAACTCCGGGATTCCCACGAACTGGATACCGGGGGCGGGGCGGGGCTGCACGCCGGGGTCGTCCGGGCGTGCGCTGCTGATGGCCGAGGCGGTGGCGTCCGCGAAGGCGGCCGAGGCCTTGCGGTAGGCGGGGTTGGTGAAGGTCGAGGCGCGCTTGCCGGCGGGCGCCCGGGACCAGCCCAGCTCCTTCCCGGCCAGCTGCTCGTAACTCTTGCTGGTCGCCCAGGAGACGAACCGCCAGGCGTCGCTCTGGTGCTTGGACGCCTTCTGCACGGCGAGCGCCCAGGTGTAGAGCCAGCCGGAGCTCTTGGTCTTCTCGACGGGCGCGGGGGCGTAGCCGAGCTTCCCGGCGACCGGCGAGTCCTTCGCCTCCAGGGGGCCGGCGGCGGCTGTGGAGTCGTACCACATGGCTACCCGGCCCTGCTCCATGTCGTTGAGGCACTCGGTGTAACCCGCCTGGGCGGCGCCGCGTTCACCGTGGTGGCGCAGCAGGTCGACGTAGAAGTCGGTCGCCTTGGTGAAGTCGGGGCTGTCGAGCTCGGCCTGCCAGTCCTTGGTGAACCAGGTGCCGCCGAAGGTGTTCACGACGGTGGTGAGCGGCGCGGCCATCTGCCCCCAACCCGGCTGTCCGCGCAGGCAGATGCCGCGCACGCCCGGCTTGGCGCCGTCCAGCTTCGCCGCGATGTCGGCCACCTGGTGCCAGGTGGGGTGGGCCGGCATGGTCAGTCCCTTGGCCTTCAGCAGGTCCTTGCGGTACATCAGGAAGGAGGACTCGCCGTAGAAGGGCTCGGCGTAGGTGTGGCCGTCGGCGGCGGTCAGGGAGGTGCGGATCGGCTTCAGCACGTCGTCCTGGTCGTAGGACGGGGTGGCGGCGGCCTTGTCGTCCAGCGGCGTCAGCCACTTGTTGCGGGCGTAGAAGGGCACCTCGTAGTTGCTGATGCTGCCGATGTCGTACTGGCCGGCCTGGCTGGAGAAGTCCTGGCTGATCTTGTCGCGGACGTCGTCCTCGGGCAGGACGGTGAAGTGGACGCGGATGCCGGTCTGCCGGGTGAAGTGCTCGGCGGTCAGCTTCTCCAGATCCAGCATCTGGGGGTTGTTGACCATCAGCACGTTGAGGGTGTGGCCACCGGTGTCGTCCAGTGCGCCGGCGCCGGCGCAGCCGGTGAGGGTGAGCAGGGATGCGGCGCACAGGGCGGCTACCCGGCGCAGTGCCGGGCCGCGTGGCCGTCGTCGTGCGGTCATGATGGGTGGGTCTCCTTTGACACATGGGGCGGCTCGACCGGGTCGCGGCACGCCGACGGAGCCGTCGGCGGCACGTCCGAGGGCTGGGGGTTGAGGGTGGTCAGACCCGGTGCACCTGCGGGCCCAGGAGGGCGTAGCGGTGGGCCTCGGCCGCCGACAGGCCGGTGTCGGTGACGACGGCCTCGAAGTCGGCGACGTCGGCGAAGCGGCAGAAGCTGTTGGCACCGAACTTGCTGTGGACGCCGACCAGTACCCGCCTGCGGGAGCTGCGTACCGCGCAGGCCTTCACGGCGGCGACGGCCGGGTCCGGGGTGGTCAGGCCGTGCTCCCGCGAGATGCCGTTGGCGCCGAGGAAGGCGAGGTCGATGACGAAGCCGGAGAGCATGTCGGTGACCCAGTTGCCCACGGTGCCCAGGGTGTTGCCGCGGACCCGGCCGCCGAGCAGCAGGACGGTGAGGTCCTCGCGGTTCGAGACGGCGGCGGCGGTGGAGAGGGAGGAGGTCACCAGGGTCAGCGGGCGGCCGGCCGGCAGCATCGAGGTGAGCAGCTGCGGGGTGAACCCCTCGTCGACGAAGAGGGTCTCCGCGTCCCCGAGGAGCTTCACGGCGCCGGCAGCGATCCGGCGTTTCTCGGCCACGTGGCTGGTCTCGCGGTGGGCCAGGTCGGTCTCGAAGCCGGCGCTCTCCACCGGGTAGGCGCCGCCGTGGGTGCGGCGCACCAGGCCGCGTCGTTCCAGGCTGCGCAGGTCGCGGCGGAGCGTCTCGGGGGCGACGTCGAACTCGACGGCCGCCCGGGTGACGTCCAGCCGCCCCTCCCTGCGGGTCAGCGCGAGGATGCGGTGCTGCCGTTCTTCGGCGTCCATCTTCATGCGCGACCTCCTCTCCACCGTGGGTGGGCCCGATCGGGCCTCATGGGGCCCGGTTGCGCCCGCCTGAGAGTTATACCAACGGTCTTGCCGGAAGCGGTCACCCACGATCAAGGAAACTGTGACCGATCGGGTGTCGCGCCGGACACGGTCCCGGCAGGTGGAGGGCGGGCAGCCTCCATCCTCGCGAGGTTCACCGGGCGATCCGTGCCCGTTCGGTGCCCGTTTTCCCCGGGGCCGCCCCTCAGGTGAGCGGCCGGGTGCCCGCCGGAGCCCGGAAGGGACCGCGGGGGTCGCGACCACGGTGTTCACCGCGACTCGCACGGCAGGGCCGACCGGGGCCCGCAGCGCACCCTCGTCCCCTGCGTCCGCTCCGGGGCGGGGCCCGCCGCGCGCCGCGGTGGCCGGGTGGAGCGGTCTCACCTACCGGGCGGCACGGAGAGCATCGTCACAAACCGGTGCCTAACGGACGAACCGCCGCCTACTGTTCTTCGAGGCGTCGCGTCAGCGGGCCCGCGGGCCCCCGTGCGCGGACAGTGCCGGCGGGACGACCGCACGGGCAGAGCCGTATGCGCGCCGGAATCGGGCAGACACGCAGGGTATGGAGCCCGGTCGGACCGGGTGAGGCGGGCGGTCTCCACGACCTGTGGCCGCCCCTCGGCCGGCGTCGCCCGTCACAGGCGGTACGTGATCCTGTGCCGCCCCGCGAGAACGTTCGGAGTGATCATTTGAGGACCGCAGACAGCCAGCGGATACGTCGGGGTGTGGTGGTCGTCGCCACGGGGGCCGCGGTGGCGGCGGGGGCCCTGACCCTCCCCGCACAGGCGGCCACCACCCCCTCCCCCGCGGTCACTGCCAAGGGCGGCTACGTCACCGACGGCAGCGGAGCGGACCTGTACGCCAAGGGCGCGGACACCCCGCGCTCCACCGGGTCGACCACGAAGATCATGACAGCCGAGGTCGTCCTCTCGCAGCGGCACCTGGACCTGGACGACAAGGTCACGGTGCAGAAGGCGTACAGCGACTACATCGTCGACCACACCGCCTCCAGCGCCCACCTCATCGTCGGGGACCGGCTCACCGTGCGGCAGTTGCTCTACGCGATGATGCTCCCCTCGGGCTGTGACGCCGCCTACGCGCTCGCCGACCACTTCGGTTCGGGCACGACGCGGGCGCAGCGGGTGGAGTCCTTCGTCGCCGAGATGAACTCCACGGCGGCCGGCCTGGGTCTGCGCAACACCCACTTCGACTCCTTCGACGGCATCGGCAACGGCGAGAACCACTCCACGCCGCGCGACCTGACCGCGCTGGCCACCGACGCCCTGCGGAACGCCACCTTCGCCAAGGTGGCGGGCACCGAGTCGACGAAGCAGGAGGTGACCACCTCCACCGGCGGCCACCGCATCATGTCCTGGACCAACACCAACACCCTGCTGGGCACTTACCCCGGGGTGATCGGTGTGAAGACCGGGTCCGGACCGGAGGCCGGGTACTGCCTGGTCTTCGCCGCCGTCCGCGACGGCCGGACCGTGGTGGGCACCGTCCTGGACGCCCCGAACGCGAAGGACCGGACCGCCGACGTGAAGAAGCTGCTGGACCGCGGCTTCGCGCAGTAGCCCTCTCCCCCGCCTCCCGTTGCCCGGCCCCCGGCCCCTCCCGAGCGGGGGCGGAACGTCACGCCTGCGGGGCCGTCTCCTCACGCACGGCGGCCCGGGCCTCGACGGCCGTCACCGCGAAGGCCAGCGCGCCCGGCGCCAGGAGTGCCAGCGGCGGCGACATCCAGGCGATCACACCGGTGAGGCACAGGGCGGCGGCGAGCCAGGCCGTCCCGCGCCGGTCCTCTCCTGACCGGCTCACGGCCCCGGACAGCGCCCGGCGCCAGCCGGCGTCCGCCACAGCGGGGTCGGCCGCGGCCCGGACACCCACCAGCAGGGCCGCCGCGCCCACGGCCGCGAGCACCCACCGCACCACGGCGGCACCGGGCAGCCCCGCCCCCGCCAGTGCCGTGTCCAGCGCGAGCAGCGTCGCCAGCGCCAGGAGAGCGAGGCCGGCGCGGAGCGAGCGCCCGGCGCCGGGAGCGCGCAGCGCGGCCAGGTAGCGGCCGGGGGTGGCCGGCCGGCCGTCGTCCGCCGCCTCCCGCAGCAGCCGGCAGGCCGCGGCGAAGGCGGTGGGAGCGGTGATTACGGGCAGGCTCGCCAGGGTGCAGTAGACGCCGGCGGCGAGCACCTCGGCGAAGAGCGCGGTACGCGGGCCGAAGAGTTCACCGGGTTCGCGCGGGGTGCGGGGGCGGGCAGTCGCCGCAGGTTGGTGGGGCACGCTCATGGCCCGCCTCATCCCTTCAGTCCGGACGTCGCCATGCCCTGCACCAGGTAGCGCTGGAAGGCGAGGAAGAACAGCATGATCGGGACGACGGACAGCACCGACATGGCGAACATCGGGCCGTAGGCCGACTGGCTGGACTGGTCGATGAAGCTGCGCAGCGCCAGCGTGATGGTGAACTTCGTCGGGTCGAACAGGTAGATGAGCTGGGTGAAGAAGTCGTTCCAGCTCCAGATGAAGGTGAAGATGGCGGTGGTGATCAGCGCCGGCCGGGTCAGCGGCAGCACCACCGACCAGAAGACGCGGAAGGGACCGCAGCCGTCGATGCGCGCGGCCTCCTCCAGTTCGCGCGGCAGCCCCCGCATGAACTGCACGATGAGGAAAACGAAGAACGCGTCGGTGGCGAGGAACTTCGGGAGCACCAGGGGCCAGAAGGTGTCCACCATGCCGAGTCTGTTGAAGATGATGTACTGCGGGATGAGCACGGCGTGGTGCGGCAGCATCATCGTGGCGATCATGAAGCCGAACATCGGTCCGCGCATCCGGAACCGGAGGCGGGCGAAGGCGTAGGCGGCCAGCGAGCAGGAGAGGACGTTGCCGAGCACGCACCCCACCGAGATGACCAGCGAGTTGCCCAGCAGCTTGCCGATGGGGACGCCGCTGACACCGTCCAGGGCGGTGCCGTAGTTGCCCCACGCAAGCCGGCTCGGCAGCAGCTTGAGGCTGGTGAGGACCTCGTCCGCGGGCTTGAGCGAGGTGGCCAGCAGCCACACCAGCGGGTAGAGCAGCGCCAGCAGTACCAGGAGCGCCAGGACGTGCTTGGCCACCCGGCCCGCGGTCGGGGCCGAGCGGCCCGCGGCCCGGTGGCCGGCGCCGGACGCGGCGGCGGTGGTGGTCATCAGCCCTCCTCACCGGCGTAGAACACCCACGCCTTGGACGTCTTGAACAGCACCAGCGTCACCGCGCCGATGGCCAGCAGCAGGATCCACGCCATCGCCGAGGCGTAGCCCATGTGGGAGGCGCTGAAACCCCGGTCGTAGAGGTAGAGCGTGTAGAACATGGTCGAGTCGGCGGGGCCGCCCTTGCCCGAACTCACCACGAAGGCGGGCGTGAAGACCTGGAAGGACTGGATGGTCTCCAGGACGAGGTTGAAGAAGAGGACGGGTGAGAGCATCGGCAGGGTCACCGAGCGGAACTGCCGCCAACGGCCCGCGCCGTCCAGCGCAGCCGCCTCGTACAGGTCGGAGGGGATCTGCTGGAGCCCCGCCAGGAAGATGACCATGGGGGCGCCGAACTGCCAGACCGTCAGCAGCGCCACCACCAGCCAGGCCAGGTCCGGGTCGGCGACCCAGCCGCCGGTGTGGATGCCCAGGTGGCCCAGCACGTCGGGGACGGTGCCGCCGTCGTTGTACAGCGCCCGCCACACCAGCGCGATGGACATCGAGGCGCCCAGCAGGGAGGGGGCGTAGAACGCCGAGCGGTAGAAGCCCTGGCCGGTGCGGATGTTCTTCAGCAGCACTGCGACGGCGAGCGCCAGCGCCAGCTTCAGCGGCACCGCCACGACCACGTACAGCAGCGTGGTCCCCACCGACCGCCAGTAGCGCGGGTCGTGGAGGAACATGTCGGTGTAGTTGCGCAGCCCGACCCAGTGCGGGGCGTCGAAGAGGTCGTAGTCGGTGAAGGACAGGTACAGCGACACCGCCATCGGCACCAGCGTCAGTGCCACCACCCCGATGATCCAGGGCGAGAGGAAGACGTAGGCAGGTCCCTGCCGTTCGCGGCGCGGGCGTTTGGTGCGGCCGGTCCGGGCGGGCCCTTCCCGGCCGGTGGAGGTCGTCAGCGGAGGGTGTGTGGTGGCCATCAGCGCAACTCCCTGTGGGCCTCGGCGACGTACTCCCTGGCCGCCTGTTCGGGGGTCTCCTTGCCGAAGGCCACCGTCTGGTAGATGCGGGTGAAGGACACCTGGAGGACGAGGTCGCCGCGGGGCGGGGCGGCCGGCGGCTGGGAGACGCCGTAGTGGTCCATGGTGCGGCCGTAGTCGTAGACGACCTTGTTCGGTCCGGTGAGCCTCTTGCCGACCGCGGCGGCGATCCTCCGGTTGGGCGGGGTGGAGCGGGTGTTGCCGAGGATCGCCCCCGCCTCGGGGTCGTTGAGCACGAAGTCCACCAGTTCGGCCGCCTCCCTGGGGTGGGCGCTGTTGGCGCCGACGCCGACCAGCACACTGGGCTTGAAGTACTGGCCGGCCCGGCCGCCGGTGGTGGGCACCGGGGCCAGGCCCACCTTGTCGCCCATCAGGGGCACGTACCCGAGCCAGGTGGCGTCCCACTGGAAGTCGGTGGCGGCCAGGCCGCGCGCCAGCGGACTGTCCTGCACGGCGCCGTACATCTGCGAGGTGTTCTCGGCACTGGAGACGGTTCCCTCGCGCCGCAGCCCGTCGCAGAAGCGCCAGAACGCCGCGAGGTCCCCGGCGGTGAAGCCGAGTTCGTGCTGCGAGGCGTACAGCTGCTTGCCGTGGCCGCGCAGCCAGTCCTCGAAGGCGTCCTCGTTGACACCGACGTCGGTCAGGCCCGTGTAGGGCTGACCGTCGGGCCCCTTCAGGTGCAGGGCGCTGATCCTGCGGCCGGCCGCCGCCCAGTCCTGCCAGGTCCAGCTGGGTTTCGGAGCACGCACACCGGCCTTGGCGAAGGCCTGCTTGTCGTAGGCGAAGCCGGTGATGCCCCTTCCCATGGGGAAGGCGTACTGGCGGCCCGCGTACTTCCCGGTGGCGGTGAGCTGCGGGTCGAAGTCGGCGGTGCGCAGCGTCCCGTCCTTGACGTACGGGTCGAGGTTCAGCAGCGTGCCGCTGCCCGCGTACTGCGATATCTGCCGGTAGTCCAGTTGCGCGACGTCGGGGAGGTCCCGGCCGGCGGCCTGGGTGGCGAGCTTCTGGACGTAGGCGTCGTAGGTGGAGTAGGTGGTGCGCACGGCGATGTCCGGGTGCTTCTTCTCGAAGAGGCGCACCACCTTGTCGGTGAGCGCGGCCCGTTGGTCGTTGCCCCACCAGGCGAAGGTCAGGGTGACCTTGCCGTGGGCGGCCGCCGTCGCGTCCCCGCCCGCACACCCGGTGGCGGCCACGGCCACCAGCGCCGTGAGCACCGCCCACACCGCCGTCAGCCAACCTCGTCGTCGACTGCGCATGCTCGCCTCAGTTCCCCTCGAGGTCGTAGACGTCCAGGCGTCCGCACATCCCGAAGCGGCGCTGCGGCTCGGTGTGCCGGGCGTACACGGCGGCCTCGGCCAGGTGGGAGGCGTCGCCGGCGCGGAGCCGGTCCAGTTGTTCCCCCGTCGCCGCCGACGCCGCGGCGGCGCCGGCCTGCCAGCGTTCCCGCCACTGCCCGGCGAGGGGGCGTACCAGCTCCACGGCGGCCCGGTGGAAGGCGGCGAGTGGTTCCCGGTCGCCTGCCAGGAAGGACTCGCGCAGGGCGGTGAACCCGGAGATCGCCAGGTCGCGGCGGGCGCGGGCGGCCTGGGCGCACGCGGCCTCCTGGGCGGCGGGCGGCAGGGCGACGGCCTTTTGGTAGGTGTCGCGGTCGGTGAGGTACTCGGGCGGCAGGGTGAGTACGGCGTCCCCCGCCTCGGGCAGTCCGCTGTTCTGCATCATCACCACGATGCGCAGGTCGCCCTCGTTGACCAGGCGGTGGATGGTGCCGGGGGTGAACCACACCAGGTCGCCGGGGGCCAGGGGGGCCTGCTCGAACCCGGAGGCGGTGAGGGTCTGCACCGCGCCCCGTCCGCCCGTGACCACGTACCCCTCGGTGCAGGTCAGGTGGAGGTGGGGGGTGCCGCCGCAGACGTTGTCCGCCGCCTCCCAGTCGTAGACGGCGAGGTGGGAGACGGCCACGGCTCCCGGGGGGCCGGCGAAGCTCACCACGGGTGGTCCTTGAGGTAGGCGGTGATTCGGTCGCGGTCCCAGCGGCCGTCGGCGATGACGACCCGGTAGCGGCGGGAGAGCGTCTCGCCGGGGGCCAGCGGCAGTTCCTCGTGGAAGGCGAGCGAGGGGGCGACGGCGGCGAAGGGGTCGTTGCGCACGAACCAGTGGGCGGGATGGGCGCCGCCCTCGCCCGAGTGGTCGTTCTCCGGCGCGTGGGCGAAGACCAGCGTGGCGTGCCCGTCGACGCCGTCGTGCTCGGCGCTGTAGGCGAGCCAGGGCGACTGCTCGCCCATCACCTGCGGGCCCTCGTCGGTCGCGGTGAACACCTGGCCGTCCCGGAAGCCGCGCGGGCCGCGCCAGAACAGGCCGGTGTAGCCGGCCATGGGGCGCCCGTGCGTGGTCGGGCTGCCGAAGACCAGCGGCTGCTCACGCCGGTTGGTGACCGAGGTGGTCCAGGTCAGGGCCCAGGACCGGGAGGCGGCGTCCACGTCGTGGATCTCGATGCGGCGCCTCTCCTCGGCCCACAGCTCCCCGCTGTGGGGGTGCCAGGTGAGGCGCTCGGCGAAGGTGACGCGGTCCGGCTCGGCGCGCACCTCGTCGAAGGCGAGGTGCGCCATGGAGCCGACCCGGTCGTGCAGCGGCAGGTAGCCCTCGCCGTGCACGTAGGTGTTGCCGCCCCACAGGTTCTGGCCCGAGAGGTGGGAGGCGGTCATCTGGAGGCCCTTGTGCCACCGGTGGTCGTTGGGGCGGTAGTCGGTGACGACGGCGCCGTCGAAGGTGCGCAGCGGGTGCAGGTAGGGCTTGGGCGCCTCGAAGGCCGCCTCGGGCCGGTAGACGTAGGACAGCAGCTCGGTGCCCTGCTCCGCCAGGCTGACGGTGATCCGGTCACCGTGGCGGTGGGTGGTGTGCAACGTGGGGCTCAACGGGCCGCCTCCTTCGAGGTGGTGTCGGTGGCAGGGGCCCAGCCGGGGGCGCCGCCGTGCAGGGCCGTGTAGTAGGGATCGCCCGGTCCGATCTCACCGGCGTGGACGGGGGCGGCGGTGAACGCCGACTTGTAGAGGGCCGCGATGAGTTCGAGCGTCTTGCGGCCGTCGGCGCCGCTGCTGCGCGGGCGTTCGCCGCGGCGTATGCTCGCCACCAGCTCGCGCAGTTGCGCCAGGTGGCTGCTGGGGACGTCGGTGCCGAACTCCGCCCAGCCCGCGGCCTCCTCGGCGGGGACCTCGGGAGCCGGGGTCAGCCGCCAGTCGTCGTTGCGGTACCCGTAGAGGTGGGTGAGTTCGACCGTGGCGCGCTCGCAGTCCAGGCGGATGCGGCTGACCTGCTCGGGGCTGAGGACGCTGTTGACGACGGTGGCCATCGCGCCGCCGGCGAAGCGCACCAGGGCGGTGGAGACGTCCTCGGTCTGCACGTCGTGGACGAGGCGGCCGGCCATCGCGCGTACCTCCTCCCAGGGGCCGAGGAGGTCGAGCAGCAGGTCCATCTGGTGGATGCCGTGGCCCATGGCGGGCCCGCCGCCCTCGGTGTCCCACCGGCCGCGCCAGGGCACGGCGTAGTAGGCGGTGTCGCGGTACCAGGTGGTCTGGCAGTGCGCCACCAGCGGCCGGCCGAGGGAGCCGTCCGCGAGGAGTCGTCCGACGTGCCGGGCGCCGGAGCCGAATCGGTGCTGGAAGACGATCGCCGCGTAGGCGCCGGAGGCCCGTTCCGCCTCCTGGATCGCGTCGAAGTCGGCGAGGCTGGGGCACGGCGGCTTCTCGCACCACACCCAGGCACCGGCCTGGAGGGCGGCGACGGTCTGCTCGCGGTGGACCGTCGGCGGGGTGCAGACGGTGACCAGGTCCGGGCTCTCCTTCGCCAGCATCGTCTTGAGGTCGGTGTAGGCGCGGGGGACGCCGCCCTCGACGCAGAAGGAGCGCACCGACGCCTCGTCGACGTCGACGGCGGCGACGACCTCCAGCTCCCCCTCGTCGGCGAGCGTGGTGAGCGCGGGCAGGTGGCTGCCTCTGGCGATGCCGCCGGTGCCTACGACGGCGGCCTTCAGCTTCCGGTCGTTGCGGTGGGGCGTGGACGTGGGAAACACCTCATCATCACGGTTGCGGGGTGCGAGGGTTGCGGCTCCGGCACGGGTGGTGGGTGCGGTGAGGGGCCGACGACAGGTCCAGCGGGGTAAGCGCTTGCAGGGACGTTAGGTGAGGCCTCTGCCATAGAGCAACAAGGCTGCCGGGTTGTATTTGTGCTGGGGGATGCGGTAAGCGCTATCGCTCCTTCGTACGCCCGCACCCGTGCGTCGCCGCCTCCCTCTGGGCCCGGCGCGGGACGGCCTACGCGACGGACCGTGCGGAGCGGGACGCGGGACGGCCGCGGACGGTTGCGACGTCCGCCTGAGGTGGGCGGTCGACTCCCGCACCCCGAAACGAAGTTGCCGGTGCGCGGCCGTCCCTGCTGTCCTGCCGGCATGAGGGTCGAGTTTCCGCGGCTGCCCGACGGCCGGCGCGCCCACTGCGTGGTGGAGCGCTCGGACGGGGTGCGCTACCGGGTGCGTGAGGGCGTGGCGGGTCCAAAGGTCCCGCACGACCTGGTGCACCTGGTGGTGGAGCGGGAGACGGAGGAGGACGGCGGTTTCTGGGGCGCGGTCGCCGCCGGGGCGGTCTTCGCCACCATGGACCACCTGGACGGCCGGCGACCGCCGCACGCGGCGCGGCTCTCCCGCGAGGTGATCCGTGCCCGCGCCGGCACCGGGCGGCTGCAACGCGCGGAGCTGATGGCCGACCTCGTGGAACGGGTCCTGGGACGGCGGATCGAGGACGTGGCGCGGGTGCGCGCGGCCGCCGCGGAGGTGCTGGCCACCCTTCCCGACGCACGGGTCGACGAGGAGCGGATCCTCGCCGCCGCTGCGGCGCTGCGGGAGACCGCGGCGCAGTGGCAACGGTTGGCGCCCGGCCAGGCGCTCGTCGTCGAGTGGCCGGAGCGGGCGGATCGACGCCGGGGCGCCGGGCGGCCCGGCAGGCGACGGCACTGAACCGCCGCTGGCGCACCCGGCGCCCCGCCACTCCCAGGCCCGCGGTGCGGTCGGCGGGGCGCTGCTGCGGGACAGGCGCCGGCGGAGGCGGGGCGGCCGTCCTGGCGGCTCAGGCTGCCGTGGTCCTGGCCGCCTTCTCCAGGAGCGACTGGAGGTGGAGCCCGCGCCGGGCGTCGAGCGGGCCGGCACCGTCCGCCGCCTCCCCCGCCGTGCCGCGGACGGCGGCGGCGAACTCGCGGCGCAGCACCGGCCAGCACTCCTCGTGGTCGATCTCGGCGGTGTCGTACACCAACTCCTCGAATTCACCGAAGAGTTCGACGCGGGTCCGGGCGCGCGGCAGCCGCACCGAGCCGGAGAGCGAGGCCTGGCTGACCGCGCCGTTCTCGTGCTCCAAGGTCAGCTCGGTCCAGCGCCGGGGGTCGCCGGAGGCGTGGACGGCCGCGACGGGGCCGACCGCGGCGTCCAGGAGGTCGAGCAGGTGGGGGCCGAGGTCGAGCAGGGCGCCGTGCTCCAGCCGCCAGGCGGTGGCCAGTTCGCCGCCCAGGAACGCGCCGTGCAGGTAGCAGGAGCGGGCGCCGGTCACCTGCACGCCCCGGGCCGCACGCAGGAACTCGACGGTGCGGGGGTGGTAGCGCTTGGTGAGCACCATGCGCGTCACGACGCCGGCCTCGGCCACCGCGTCGGCCACCGCCCTGGCCGCGGCGAGGTCCGGCCCCAGCGGCTTCTCCAGCAGCAGCGCCTTCCCGGCCCTGGCTGCGACGGGGGCGAGTTGCGCCTGCACGGCCGGCGGCACGGCGAACGCCACCGCCTCGCACCGGTCCAGCAGTTCCTCGACGCAGGAGACGGCCGCGGTGCCGTGGGCCGCCGCCAGTTCCGCGGCGGCCTCCGGGCGGCGGGCCCACACGGCGGCAAGGGTGGTCTCGGGGCCGGCGGCCAGCATCCGGGCGTGCATGGTCCGGGCCCAGGGGCCGGCGCCTATCAGTCCGACGGCGACGGGGGTGGTACTCAACGGGTGCTCCCTGGCTGGTGCGTGGGTCAGGCGGTGGGGCGGGCGGCCAGGCGGGCGTCGGCCTGGGCGGGCGAGTAGAGGTGGTCGACCACCATGCAGGCGGCCCCCGCCAGTCCGGCCCGGTCGCCCAGGTGCGAGGTGACCACCTGGAGGCCGCGGGTGGAGCGGGGCAGGGCCCGCTGGTACAGCAGTTCCCGGACACCGGTGACGAAGTGGGTCTCGGCGAGGTCCCCGGCGATCATGAGGACGCCGGGGTTGAGGAGGCTGACGACGGTGACGAGGACCTCCCCGCACCGCTGCCCCGCCTCCCGCGCCAGCCGGACGGCGTCAGGCTGGCCTCCGGCCAGCAGCGCGCGCACGTCGGAGCCGGAGCGGGCCGGGACGCCCAGGGCGGACAACTGTCCGGCCAGGGCCCGGCCGCTGGCGACCGCGGCGAGGCAGCCGTGCGAGCCGCACATGCAGCGGGCGTTCTCCCGGTCGTGCAGCCGGATGTGGCCGATGTCGCCGGCGCCGCCGTCGATGCCGCGGTAGACGGCCCCGTCGACGATGACGCCCGCGCCGATCCCGGTGCCCACCTTCACCAGGACGAAGGCCCCACAGTCGGCGTGGTGGCGGCGCTGCTCGGCCAGCGCCATCAGGTTGGCGTCGTTGTCCACCAGTACCGGGACCGGCGGTGCGGCAGTGCCGGTGTGGGTGGCGAGGGCGCGTTGCAGGGTCTCGCCGATGGGGTGGCCGTCCCAACCGGGCATGATCGGCGGGAGGATGACCCGGCCGGTGGCGAAGTCGACCGGGCCGGGGACCGACAGTCCGATGCCGCAGACGCGGTCGGCGGGTGTGGCGGTCTGGGACAGCAGCGCGGCGAACAGCGAGCCGAGGTGGTCGAGTACCTTCTCGGGGCCGTCGGCGATGTCGAGCCGGTCGCCGGTCTCGGCCACCACGTGGCCTGCGAGGTCGACGAGGGCGGCGCGGGCGTGCGTGGTCTCCAGGTCCGCGGTGAGGACGAGGGCGTGGTGGGAGTCGAACTCCAGCCTCGTGGAGGGGCGTCCGCCGGTGGAGGCGGTGCCACCGGCTTCCCGCACCCACCCCGCGCGCAGCAGGGCGTCCAGCCGCAGGCCGACGGTGGAGCGGGAAAGGCCGGTCAGAGCCTGGAGCGCACCCCGGGTGTCGGCCTGACCGCTGCGGATCAGGTTCAGCAGGTGACCCGCGCTGTTCTGCGGTCCTGTCACGGTCGGGCAGCTCCTCAGCTCTTGTCGGCGCCGCTGGTGAGCCCCTCGGTGAGGAGTCGTTCGGCTGCGTAGAACAGGATTACCACGGGGATGGTCAGGACGACAGAACCGGCCATCAGCACGGTCTTGGGGGTCTCGATGCCGCCCGCGAGCTGCTGGAGGCCGAGGGAGACCGTCCACTTCTCGGGTGAGGCGGCGAGGAAGAGCAGGGCGAAGAGGAACTCGTTCCACGCGATCATGAACACGTAGAGCCCGGTGGCCATCAGGGAGGGCGCGGCCAGCGGCAGGACCACCTTGCGCAGCGTCTGGAGGCGGCTGCACCCGTCGAGCGCGGCGGCCTCCTCGATGCTGTAGGGGATGGTGACGAAGTAGTTCTTGAGCATGTAGATCGAGACGGGCACCGTCTGCGCGATGTAGACGATCGCCAGCCCCACCAGGCTGCCCTGGAGTCCGATCCTCGCGAAGATCACGAAGAGCGGCACGGCGAGCAGGGTGGCGGGGAAGAGGTACACGGCGAGGAAGAGCGCGCTGATCTGGCGGTGGCCGAAGAACCGCAGCCGGCCCACCGCGTAGGCGCCCGGTACGGCGACCAGCAGGGTGAGCGCGACCGTGGCGACGGCGACGAGCGCGGAGTTGCCGAGCATCCGCAGGAAGCCCTGGCCGCCCTCGGAGACGGGGCGCAGCACCTGCCGGTAGGTGTCCAGCGTCCACTCCGAGGCGGAGACCCAGAGGCTGCCGGGGTCGGCCATGAGGTGGTCGACGGGTTTCACCGACAGGATCAGCATGTAGGAGAAGGGGACGATCGTGATCAGCGCCAGGAAGGCGATGACCACCCACTTCAGGATCGCGAAGGTGCGGTCCTCGAACTGTGCGCGGCTGGGCATCAGGCCTCCTCCTGGACCTTGCGGGCGAAGAACGCGAAGTAGAGGCCGAGCAGGACCATGAGGATCACCGCGAGCACGAGTGCCTGGGCGCTCGCCGCCCCCACGTCGTAGCGGGCGGTGAGGAAGTCGTAGACGCGCACCGGGACCACGTCGGTGCCGGAGCCGCCGCCGGTCAGCAGGTAGACGTCGTCGAACTTGTTGAAGGTCATGATGAACCGCAGTACCGACAGCAGGGCGATCACGGGCATCAGCTGGGGCAGCAGGATGTACCGGAAGCGCTGGGTCTGCGTCGCGCCGTCGACCGTGGCGGCCTCGTCGAGCCCCTCGGGCACCGCCTGGAGGCGGGCCAGCAGGAAGAGGAAGGCGAACGGGAAGTACCGCCAGGTCTCGAAGGCGATGACGGTGAGCAGGGCCAGTGGTATGTGGACGTGCAGGCCCGGGAGTTCGTAGGAACGTGAGGTGAGGAAGGCGATGGGGCGGTCCCAGCCCAGCAGCCGGCTTCCCCAGTCGTTGACGATGCCGTACTGGGGGCTGAGGGCGACCTCCCAGACGAAGGCGACGGCGACGACGGGAGCGACGTAGGGCAGCAGCATGGAGCCGCGCAGCAGCGCCCGGCCGCGGAAGGGCCTGCGCAGGGCGAGGGCGGCGACCAGACCGAGCACGATGGAGCCGGCGGTGCCGCCGACGGTGTAGGCCAGCGTGGTGCCCAGCGACTCCCAGAACCCGGCGGAGGCGAAGACTGCGGAGAAGTTCTGCAGCGTCCAGTGGCCGAGGAAGCTCATGCCCTGGATGTCCACGAGCCTGGCGCGTTGGAAGGCCAGGAGGACGGTCCAGGCGATCGGCAGGACGACGGCCACCAGGACGACCAGGACGGTGGGGCTGACGAAGGCGAGTCCGGCCCGGTTCTCCCGTTGGACGAGGCTGAGCGGGCGGCGCTTGCTCGCGCCGGCGGCTGTCTGCATGGGGGGCTTCCTCTGTTGCCGTGCGGGTTCGCGGCGCCCGTCCGGTGCGGTGGGCGGTGTGGCTTCCGTCCCGGGCGGGTCGGCGGGGGCGGTGGCGGGGCCGGTCACCGCAGTGACCTGCTCAGGGACTCGACCTCTTCGTCGGCCTCACGGGCGGCCTGCGCCGCGGAGACCTGCCCGGCGGCCAGTTCCCCGACGGCCTTGGGGACGGGCAGCTCGCCCATCGTGGCGCCGAGCAGGGCGCCCTGTCCCTGGAGGATGCCCCAGCGCTTCATGTGACCGACGCCGTCGGCGAGTTGGTCCAGGAGGGCGGGCGGGTACGCCTTGTCGAACGGCACCCGGTGGTCCAGCCCGATCTTGCTGGAGCGCCAGGCCGCGCGGTACTTGTCGGGGTCCTCCGCGGTGCCCTGGCGGACGGGGATCTTGCCTTCGGGCGCCATCCGGAACCAGTCCTGGTAGCCGCCGCCCATCATGTACTGGATGAACTTCTCGGAGGCGCCCTTCTCGGCGTCGCGGGTGACGGTCCAGGAGGACACCTCGCCGAACTGGGCGCCCCTCCCGCCGTCGTCGCCGCTGAGGGTGGTGACGACGCCGGTGTGGTCGGCGAGCCAGCTGCGGTCCTTGCGGCAGGCGGGGCAGCTGGGCAGTGCGTCCGAGCGGAGCCCGGCCAGTTCGTCCAGGAGCATGGAGGACCACACGACCATGCCGGAGCGGCCGGCGAAGTAGGTGTCGCGGGTGGTGTCCACAGTCTGGGTGCCGGGTGGACCGTAGGTGCCGGCCAGCCTGCCGTAGGTGGCGAAGGTGCGGCGGCACCGCGGGCTGTCGAGGGTGACGTGGCCGACGGAGTCGGCCAGTTCGCAGCCGCCCGCGGTGGCGAGGTCCTCGAAGCTCTGCTGGGTGAAGACGTCGCTGGGGTCGCTGGCCAGGGACATGCCGCTCATCGCACCGTGGTCCAGGGCGCCGGCGGCCTTCAGCATCCGGCCGTAGGAGGTGGGGGCGGCCAGGTTCCGCCGGGCGAAGAGGTCCTTGCGGTAGGCGACGATCTGCATCCAGGAGTCGCTGGGGACGGCGATCTGACGGCCCGCGTCGCGGGTCAGGCGCAGGGCGTTGGGCTCGAAGGTGCCGGCGCCGAGGCGGTCGACGACCTCGCGGGTGGCCCCGGTGTCCAGCAGGCCGTTGCTGTACATCTGCCAGGCGGCGGCAAGCGGTACCCCGCCGATCACGTCGGGCAGGTTGCCGGCGGCGGCGGACGACATGATCAGCTGGGGCAGCTGGCTCTCGTCGACGCCGACCAGTTTCACGCTGATGCCGGTGCGGTCCTCGAAACGCTGGACGATCTTCTTGGTCACCGCCATCCGCGGTGCGAGGTTCTCCAGCGACCAGACGGTGATCCGGTGGTCAGGGGTGCCGGGGCTGCCGGTGGAGCAGCCGGCGAGGAGGGTGGCCGTCAGCGTTGCGGCGGCTCCCGCGGCGATCGCCTTCGATCGCCGGAACCAGTTGCCCATGTGCCGTCCTTAGCGTGCCGTGGTGCGTACCTGCTGCATCCCAGCACCACTTTTGCGTATTGACAAGACCTAAGTCTGAGATACCTTCGACGTAAGTCACGCCCAAGTGACCGGCCATGTCGCATAACTTGCTGTGTTTCGGAGCTGCCCCGTGGAACGCGTCGTCCAGTTCACCGGCCCCCGCCAGGTCGAAGTCGCCCCGTGTGAGCGGGCCGGGCTGCCCCCCGGCCATCTGCGGGTCCGCACCCGCTACTCAGGTATCTCGGCCGGCACGGAACTCACCGCCTACCGCGGCACCAACCCGTACCTGACCCGCACCTGGGACCCAGCCTCGCGCCTCTTCCAGGAGGGCTCGCCGGGCATCGAGTACCCGGTGGCCGGCTGGGGTTACAGCGAGGTCGGCGAGGTGCTGGAGGTCTCCCCCGAACTGGCCGGCACCGAGGGCCTGCCCGCCGTCGGCGACCTGGTCTGGGGCATCTGGGGCCACCGCAGCGAGGGCGTGGTCCCCGCCGAGCGGATGGCCGGGCACACCCTCCCGGCCCAACTGGAGCCGCTGGCGGGCGCCTTCGCCCGGGTCGGCGCGATCGCGCAGAACGCGGTCCTCGCCGCCGACCTGCACGTCGGGGAGGACGTGGCCGTCTTCGGGCAGGGCGTCATCGGCCTGCTCGCCACCCGCCTCGCCCGGCTCAGCGGCGCCCGCGTCACCGCCGTGGACGCCCTCGACGCACGCCTGGCCAAGGCCGTCGAGTACGGCGCGCACCACACCCTCAACGCCCGCACCGACGCGGTCGCCGAAACGGTCCGGGAGCTGACCGAGGGGCGCGGCGCGGACGTCGCCATCGAGATCAGCGGTGCCTACCCGGCCCTGCACGAGGCGCTGCGCTCGGTTGCCGTGGCGGGCCGGGTGGTCGCCTCCGGCTTCTACCAGGGTGACGGCGCCGGCCTGCGGCTGGGCGACGAGTTCCACCACAACCGGGCGCAGTTGGTGTGCTCCCAGATCGGCGGGGTGCCGCCGCAGCTCGCCGGCCGGTGGACCGTGGAGCGGCTGCAGCGCACCTTCCTGCGGCTGGTGGCCGAGGGCGAGGTCGACGTGGCGTCCCTGGTCAGCCATGTCGTACCGGTGGCCGAGGCCGCCGACGCCTATGTCCTGCTGGACGAGCGTCCCGCCGACGCGCTCCAGATCGTTCTGGAATTCTGAGAGGCAACGCCACCATGTCGCACCCCGCCTTCAAGACCGCCTGCCAGGAGCAACTGCTGCCCGGCGACACCCTCCAGGAGAAGTGGGAGTTCGCCCAGGCAGCCGGCTACGACGCCATCGAGCTGCGCGCCAAGGGCGACTTCCACTTCGCCGGCCGGCTGCCGGAACTGCGCCGGGCCCTGGCCGACGGCGTCGTCATGCCGACCGTCTGCGTGGAGATGCTGCACTTCTTCGGCGCCTTCGACGCCGAGCTGCGCCGCGACGCCATCGAGCAGATGAAGTCGCAGCTCACCGTCATCGCCGAACTCGGCGGCCTGGGCGCCCAGACCCCGGCGTCCTACGGGATGTTCTCCCGCCGCCTGCCTCCCTTCGAGCCGCCGCGCGGGGAGGCCGAGGAGCGCGAGATCCTCCTCGCCGGCCTCACCGAGCTGGGCGAGCACGCGGCCCGCGAAGGCGTGCAGCTCTTCCTCGAACCCCTCAACCGGTACGAGGACCACATGGTCAACCGCCTGGAGCAGGCCGCCGACCTGATCCGCGAGTGCGGCCTGGACTCCGTCCGGATCGGCATCGACAGCTACCACATGAACATCGAGGAGGCGGACCCCGCCGGCGCGATCCTGGCCCACGCCCCGTACATCGGGCACGCCCAGGTCTCCGACTCCAACCGCTTCCAGCCCGGCGCCGGCCACCTGGACTGGCCCGCCTGGCTGAACGCCCTGCACGCCGCCGGGTTCGACGGCTACCTGGCCGCCGAGTGCCGGCTCACCGGCGACCCGGTGGCGGCCGTGCGGTCGGTGCCCGGCTTCCTCAAGCGGGCCGCGGGATGACGACAGCCCTGATGAGCCCCGCCGCGCAGAGCCCGCCGGCCGACGAGGCGGCGGCCTCGCGCGCCGCCACCCGGGTGCTGCTGGGCAACTGGCGGGGCACCACGACCGTGCCCTCGGGTTCGCTCTACCCCCACCAGTGGTCCTGGGACTCGGCCTTCATCGCCCTGGGGCTGCGCCATCTCTCCCCGCGCCGGGCCCAGTCGGAGCTGGAACACCTCCTGGGTGCCCAGTGGGACGACGGCCGCGTGCCGCACATCGTCTTCCACCCCTCGGTGCCGCTCACGGCGTACTTCCCGAGCCCGGACTTCTGGCGCTCCTCCACGGTCGGCCGCCACCGCGGTGCTCCGGCCGGGGTGGAGACCTCCGGCATCGTGCAGCCGCCGGTGCACGCCCTCGCCGCCTGGCTGGTGCACCTCGCCGCCCCGAAGGAATCCCGCCGCCGCGGTTTCCTGCCCAGGCTCTACCCGCGCCTGGTGGCCTGGCACCGCTACCTCGCCGACTGCCGGGACCTGGGGGGCGCCGGTCTCGCGGCGATCACCCATCCCTGGGAGGCCGGCCTGGACAACAGTCCCGTCTGGGACGGGCCCCTGGGCCGGGTCAGCCCGGTCGAGCCCGGCAGCTACCGGCGTGCCGACCTCGACCACAGCGCCGCCGCCGACCGCCCCACCGACCTCGACTACGGCCGTTACGTGCGGCTGGCCGCCGACTACCGCGACAGCGGGTACGAGGACGCCCGCGCCGGTCAGGCGTTCGCGGTCGAGGACCCCTGCTTCAACACCCTGCTCGTCCTCTCCGAGCAGGCGTTGGCGCGGATCGCCGCCGAGACCGGCCGGGACGCCGCCCCCCACCGGGAGCGGGCGGCCCGTCTGGAGCGCACGCTCCTCGCCCGACTCTGGGATCCGGAGCAGCAGCTCTTCGCCGCCCGCGACCTGCTGGCGCCCGGCGGCGGCGCCCTGCTCCCCGGCAGGAGCGTGGCCGGACTGGTTCCGCTGGCCCTGCCCGGGCTGCCCCGGGCGCTCGCCTCACACCTGCTGGACACCCTGACCGGGCCGCACTTCCGCCTCGGCGAGGTGGCCCTGGTGCCCAGCTACGACCTGCGCGGCGAGGCCTTCGACACCTCCCGCTACTGGCGCGGCCCCTCGTGGTTCAACACCGCCTGGCTCGTCCACCGGGGCCTGCTGACCCAGGGCGCCCACCAACAAGCCGCGGCGCTGCGCGAGCAGTTCTGGCGCTCCGCGGCGGCGAGCGGCTTCGCGGAGTACCTGGACCCGCTGACGGGGGCGGGCCGCGGCGCCCGCGACTTCAGCTGGACCGCCGCCCTGGCCCTGGACCTGCTCCGGTCGGAAGGGAACCTGACATGACCGAGCCGAACCGCCGACGACTGCTCGTCGACGACGGGATGTTCGCCGCCGTGGACGCCTCCGGCGACATCGCGGGCACCGGCGGCACCTCTCCCGACGGGCTGTTCCGCAACGACGCCCGGCATTTGAGCCGCTGGCACCTCACCGCGGACGGCGCCCCGCTGACCGTCCTGACCTCCGACCCGGCCTCCGTCGTCCTCGTCCCGCCCGGCACCCGGGACGAGCCGCCCGCCTACGCCGTGGTCCGCCACCAGCGGCTCGCGCAGGGGGCGCTGCACGAGCACCTGAGGGTGCTCCCCCACACCGCGGGCCGCACCACGGTGCACCTGACCCTGGAGGTGGACGCGGACTTCGCCGACCAGTTCGCCCTCCGGTCGGACAGCCGCAGCTACGCCACACCGGGGGCGACCCGGACCGTGGAGAGGACGGCGGACGGACTCCTCTTCCACCACCGGCGCGAGGACTGGCACGCGCGCACCGAGGTGGTGGCGACACCGGCACCCGGCGCAGCCGCTGCGGGACCGGAGGGCAACCGGCGGCTGCTGGAGTGGCACCTTCCCGTCGGCCCGGACGCCCCGGTGGAGATCGAACTGACCGTCCGGGCCGTGCCGCCCCGTGCCCTGACGGCTCCGGCACCGGCGCCTTTGAAGGTGGTACGCCGACCGCACAGCCGGTGGCCGGAGCTCACCCGCGCCTGCGAGCAGGGCCTCGCCGACCTGGCCGACCTCCGCCTCCCTGCCTGCGGACCCGGGGGCGAGGTGGTACGGGTCCCCGGGGCCGGCGTGCCGTGGTTCCTCACCCTGTTCGGCCGCGACGCCCTGCTCACCTCCCTCTTCGCGCTGCCCTACGCGCCGGAGCTGGCCGCCGCCACCCTGCCGGCGCTGGCTGCGGTGCAGGGCACGACCTCCGACCCGGCCCGCGTCGAGGAACCGGGCAAGATCGTCCACGAGTTGCGGCGGGGCGAACTGGCGCACTTCGGCCAGGTGCCCTACGGCCGGTACTACGGCTCGGTGGACGCCACCCCGCTGTTCCTGGTGCTGCTCGGCGCCTACGCCGAAACGGTCGACGAGGCGCCGGCCAGGGCCCTGGAGCGGCAGGCGCGCGCCGCGGTCGACTGGATGCTGGGCGACGGCGGGCTGACCGGACACGGCTACCTCGTCTACCGCTCGGGGCAGGAACACGGCGGGCTGGTCAACCAGAACTGGAAGGACTCCGCAGGTGCGGTGTGCTTCAGCGACGGCAGCCAGGCCACCGGCCTGATCGCCGTGGCGGAGGTACAGGGCTACGCCCACGACGCCCTGGTGCGCACCGCCCGCCTCGCACGACGGGTCTGGGGCGACCTGCCCTACGCCGACCGGCTCGAAGCCGAGGCCGCGGCCCTGCGGGACCGCTTCCTGCGCGACTTCTGGATGCCGCAGCACTCCTTCCCCGCCCTGGCTCTGGACGGTGCCGGCCGCCAGGTCGACGTCCTGGCCTCCGACGCCGGGCACCTGCTGTGGTCGGGCATCCTCCCGCAGGACCTGGCCCTCACCACCGGGCGCCGGCTGATGGCTCCGGACTTCTTCTCCGGCTGGGGGGTGCGGACCCTGGCCGCCGGCCAGGCGCCCTACCACCCGCTCTCCTACCACCGGGGCAGCGTCTGGCCGCACGACAACGCCGTCATCGCTCTGGGGCTCGCGGCCCACGGGCTGCACCGACAGGTACGCACCCTGGCGCGCGGGCTGCTGACGGCCGCGGCGGGCAACGGCTGGCGCCTCCCGGAGGTCATGGCCGGGTACGGGAGCGAGGACCACCCGACGCCGGTGCCCTACCCCCACTCCTGCTCCCCGCAGGCCTGGGCGGCGGCCACTCCCCTGGCGCTGCTGACGGCGGTGGGGGCCGCAGAGTAGACCCTCGGCCCGCTGCGGCGGACCGCCGGCGCGCCGGGCCCGTACGGCCACGCCTCGGCGGTCCGGGCACCCCGTGCCCGCCGTCGCAGGACGTGGTCGCCGGCATCCCGCCCGCCACCTGCCGGCCCAGGTCCTCGTCCGGCTCCGAGGGCACGAGCCCGCCTGCGTGATCGAGCCGGGACGGCAGAGGAGGGCCGGGCGGACTCACTCCCCGACTGCCCCCGCCTCCGTCAACATCCCCCACCCCGGAGCGTAGTTGCCGTGCAGCACGAGCGAGGCCGCACCCACCGCGCCCACCGTCTCCCCCGTCAGGCTGCGTTCCACCCTCACCCGGGGCGCGGCGGTGAGCCGGCCGGCCCGCCGGGCGTTGACCACCCGGGCGACCTCCTCGACGACGAGGTCCTCGACGTCCCGCAACCCCTCGCCGCCCAGGACGACGGTGCCGACGTCCAGCAGCTCCACGGCACCGCGGGCGGCCTGGCCCAGTCGGCGGGCCGCGCCCCGCACGGTGTCGGCGCAGGCGGCGTCCCCCCGGCCCGCCGCCAGCCGCAGGCGTCTGAAGTCCTCCCGTACGCTGTCCGGTTCGCCGCTGACCCCGACGGCCCGGGCCGCGGCCCGGCCGTGCCGGTCCAGCAGGTCACCGACGAGGGCGGCGGGGGTGCAGTAGGGACCGAGGCAGTTCGTGGCCCCGCAGTAGCAGGCGAGGGCGCCGGCTTCGACGGCCATGTGGCCGAACTCGCCGGCGTTGCCGGTGTCGCCGTGCAGGACGGTGCCGCCCAGGACGATCCCCGCCCCCACGCCCGTGCCGACGTACACGAACAGGAAGCTGCCGGCGCGGTCCTGGCCACCGATCCACCGTTCGCCGATGGCCGCGGCCGTCGCGTCGTTGTCCATGGCCACCGGCGTCCGGGTCGCCTCGGCGAACAGCCGTGACAGCGGCACCCGTCCCCAGCCCGGGAGGTTGGGCGGCCCGACGACCAGCCCCTCCGCACGGTCGATGGGGCCCGGTGTGGCGACGCCGACGCCCAGCAGCCGCGCCGGGTCGACGCCGGCCCGGGCGGTCACCCGGCGGACGGTGAGGGCGGCACGGCGTACCAGGTCGGCGGGGTCGCCGGCGCCCGGCCGGATCCGGGTGCTCACCAGCACCCGCCCCACCAGGTCCACCAGGACGATCCGCACGACCTCGGGATCGATGTGCACCCCGGCCGCGTAGGCCCCCTCGGCCCGGGGCGTCAGGAGGGTGCGGCGCTTGCCGCCGCTGGACGGGGCGTGGCCGGACTCCGTGACCAGACCGGCTGCCAGGAGGCGACGGACCACGTTGGAGACGGTCTGGTTGGTGAGGCCGGTGAGGGGGCCGAGCTCCACCCGGCTCACCGGTCCACGGGTGCGGATGGCGTCCAGCACGACGGCCTGGTTGTAGCCCCCGACCCGGGGGAGGTTGGTCCCGCCTTGCGACAACTCCCGTGCCTCCTTGGGCCTCACGCCCGCAGGGTTCCGTTCGCCGGTCAGGGATCGGGGCACCGTGCGGAGCCCGAAAAACTGTACCTGTCCGGTCCGTTGACTTCATCCATCAAGTGGATTTTGCTTGCGCGCTAAGCGTGGTCGGCCCCGGCGCCGGACGACGGTGCTGCGACCGGTATGCGCCCCCACGACGCGCGTCCCCTTCTCCGGAGGCCTCCTGTGCGTACCAAACTCCTCCTCGCCCTGGCCTCGTCGGCCGTCCTGAGCGTGACTGCGACCGGCTGCGGCGGCAGTGCCCTCTCCAGCGACGGCAAGACGATCAAGGTCGTTTACCAGCAGCAGCTGAACGCCGCCAACAAGATCCAGGCCAACTACCTCAAGCCGATGGCGGCGAAGTTCGAGAAGGCCCACCCGGGCACGAAGGTGCAACTGGTGCCGGTCACGGCCTCGGAGAACGACTACTACACCAAGATCCAGCTCATGATGCGCTCGCCCGCGACCGCACCGGACCTGGTCTTCGAGGACACCGCGACCATCAACTCCGATGTCGCCAGCGGCTATCTGCGCCCGCTGGACGACTACCTGGCCAAGTGGAAGGACTGGGACCAGTACCCGAAGGCCTCCAGGACCGGTGTGACCTCCGTGAAGGACGGCAAGGTCTACGGCGTACCGGACGACACCGACACCCGGGGCATCTGGTACAACAAGAAGATCTTCGCCAAGGCCGGTATCGCCCTTCCCTGGCAGCCCAGGACGTGGGCCGAGGTCATGGCCGCCGCGGAGAAGATCAAGAAGCAGGTCCCCGGCGTCGTCCCGCTCAACGTCTACACGGGCAAGGCCAGCGGCGAGATGGCCTCCATGCAGGGCCTGGAGATGCTTCTCTACGGCACCCCCGCCGGCGACGACGCCCTCTACGACGCCGGCAAGAAGAAGTGGGTGGTGGGGAGCAAGGGCTTCCGCGACGCGCTGACGTTCGTCCACGACCTCTACGGCCACGGCCTCGGCCCCTCCGCCTCCCAGGCCCTCGGCGCCAACTTCAACAACACGGTCACCACCGAGCTCCTCCCCGAGGGCAAGCTCGCCATGAACCTGGACGGCTCCTGGCTGCCCAACCAGTGGCTCGCCACCGGCCCCAAGCCCTGGAAGGCGTGGCAGTCCACCATGGGGCAGGCCGCCATGCCCACCCAGAACGGCCAGGCGCCCGGCCGGGTCAGCCTGTCCGGCGGCTGGGCCTGGTCGATCGCCGCCAAGGCCAAGAACCCCGATCTCGCCTGGAAGTTCGCCACCTTCCTGACCTCCCGGGACGCGACGGCCAAGTGGAACGTGGTCAACGGCACCCTCGCGCCCCGCAAGGACTCGGCCGCCGACCCCGGGTACCTCCGGGCGGTGCCGACCAACAAGTTCTTCACCTCACTGGTCCCCGACACCCACTACCGTCCCGGCCTGCCGACCTACCCGCAGGTCTCCACCGCGATCCAGAAGGCGATGGAGTCGGTGACCACCGGGCAGAGCTCGGTCACGCAGGCCGCCGCCGCCTACGACAAGGACGTAGCCGCCGCGGTCGGTGCCGGCAACACCGTCAAGGGCGACCGGTGAGCGCGCAGGCACCCGCGGTCCCCGGCCGGCGCGGCCCGGCTCCCGGTGGCCGTGCGCCCCGCCCCGGCGCGGGCCGTGCACTGCTCCGCGGCGTCCCGGTCCTGCCGTCGGTCGTCCTGCTGCTGGTGTTCCTCGCGGGGCCCGTGGCGTACTGCGTCTACTACGCGTTCACCGACACCCAGCTCACCGGTGCCACCGGCACGCACTTCGTCGGAGCGGCCAACTTCACGCGCGCCTTCGCGGATCCCGTCTTCCTCAAGTCGGTACTGCTGACGCTGGTGTTCGTCGTCGGATCGGCGGTGGTGGGCCAGAACACCCTCGGCCTCGCGCTCGCCCTCCTCTCGGAGAAGGCCGCGGCCCCGCTGCGCGCTCTCACCAACACCGTGGTGGTCGGTGCGTGGGTGCTGCCGGAGGTGGTGGCCGGGTACCTGATGTACGCCTTCTTCTACCAGCGCGGTTCGCTCAACGCCGTGCTGGACCTCCTCCACCTGCCGCAGCAGAACTGGCTGTACACGATGCCGATCCTGGCGGTCTGCCTCGCCAACGTCTGGCGCGGCACCGCGTTCTCGATGATGACCTACACCGCGGCGCTGAGCGAGGTCCCCCAGGACCTGGTGGAGGCCGCCGAGATGGACGGGGCGGGGCCCTGGCAGCGGCTGTGGCGGGTCACCCTGCCCGTCATCCGCCGCTCGATCACCACCAACCTCATGCTGATCACACTCCAGACGCTCTCCGTCTTCGGCCTGATCTACACCATGACGCGGGGCGGCCCGGGGGACGACAGTGAGACCCTGCCCCTCTACATGTACCAGCAGGCCTTCCAGAACAGCCTCATCGGTTACGGCACGGCCATCGCCCTCGTTCTCCTGGTGGTGGGCGCCCTCTTCTCCCTGGTGTACACCCGCATGCTGAAGCTGGAGGACAACTGATGGCCGTGACCGAAGAGGTCCGTGCGCCGCGGCCGCCGCGCGTACGGGGGTTGCCGCCGATCACCGCGTCCGCCGCCGGCCGGCGCCGCCGCGGACTCGCCGCGAGGGCCGGCGTCAACGCGGCACTGCTCGTGGTCTCCGTGCTGTTCGTGCTGCCGCTGCTGTGGATGGTGCTGGCCTCACTCGACGCACACGCCGACTTCCGGCTCTCGGTGCCCTCGCCGACGGCGGCCAACTACTCCCGGGTGCTCAACGCGGACACCACCTACCTGCCGCTGCTCAACGGGCTGTTCCTGTGCGTCGGCGGAACCCTGGTGTGCGTCGTCTGCTCCGTGCTGGCCGCCTACCCGCTGTCGCGGTACCGGTCGCGGCTGCGCCGGCCCTTCCTGTACACGGTGCTCTTCTCCACGGGACTGCCGATCACCGCGGTGATGATCCCGGTGTACAGCATGTTCGTGCAGACCTCCCTGATCGACTCGATGCCCGCGACCGCCCTCTTCCTCGCCGCCGCCGGTCTGCCGTTCGGCATCTGGCTGACGAAGAACTTCATGGACGGCGTACCCGTGGTGCTGGAGGAGGCCGCCCGGATCGACGGCGCGGGCACGCTCCAGGTGCTGTGGCGTGTGGTGCTGCCGCTGATGCGGCCCGGCGTGACCGTGGTGACGATCTTCACCTTCATCGGCATGTGGGGGAACTTCTTCGTCCCCTTCATCCTGCTGCTCTCCCCCGAGAAGCTGCCGGCGTCGGTGAGCGTGTTCACCTTCCTCAGCTCCCACGACCAGACGCAGTACGGGCAGCTGGCAGCCTTCTCCATCCTCTACTCGATCCCCGTCGTCCTGCTCTACGTGGTGCTCGCACGCAGGCTGGGCGGCGGCTTCGCGCTGGGCGGGGCCCTCAAGGGCTGACCGGCGCACACCGCCCCACCCTCGCCTGACAACGATGCCATTCCCCCGAAGGAAATGAGGAACGCATGCACGACGACCGCGACGACATCGAGAAGCGCCTGCGCAGGGTGCTGGACCAGCGGCTGCGACCGGCCGTCCACGGGCGTGCGGTGCCGCTGGAGGTCGCGGCCTGGCCGGTGTCGGGCGAGCCCGTGCCGGTGGCCGAGGGACTGGCGGCCGAGTACGTCCCCGTCCGGCCCGGCGACCGCTGGGGTCCTGCCTGGTCCACCACCTGGTTCCGGGTCAGCGGCACCGTGCCCGAGGAGTGGGCGGGGTGCACGGTCGAGGCCGTACTGGACCTGGGGTTCGGCTCCACCTCGCCCGGTTTCTCCGCCGAGGGCCTGGTCTACCGTCCGGACGGCACCGCGGTGAAGGCCCTCAACCCCCGCAACGTCTGGGTGCCGCTGGCGCGTCCCGCGGTGGGCGGCGAGTCCTTCACCCTGTACGTGGAGGCCGCGGCCAACCCCGTGGTGATGCAGTCCGGCGAGAACTCCTTCGGGCCCACCCCGCTGGGCGGCCGGGCGCCCTGGCTCAGCGAGGAGGGGTCACCCGCGGGTGAGCCGCTCTACCGGCTGCACCGGATGGACCTTGCGGTCTTCGACTCCGGCGTCCACGAGCTCGTCCAGGATCTGGAGGTCCTGGGGCAGTTGATGCTGGAGCTGCCGGCGGACTCCTCCCGGCGCTGGCAACTGCTGCGGACGATCTCCCGCTCCCTGGACGCACTGGACCTCCAGGACGTCGGCGCCACCGCCCCGGCCGCCCGCGAGGTCCTGCGGCCGGCCCTGACGGCCCCCGCCCACGCCGGCGCCCACCGGGCCTCCGCCGTGGGGCACGCGCACATCGACACGGCCTGGCTGTGGCCGCTGCGGGAGACGGTGCGCAAGGTGGCGCGCACCGTCTCCAACGTCACCCAGCTGATGGACGACCACCCCGAGTTCAAGTTCGTGATGTCCCAGGCCCAGCAGCTCGCCTGGCTCAAGGAGCAGCGGCCGGAGGTCTACGAACGTGCCGTGGAGAAGGCCAAGACGGGCCAGTTCCTGCCGACCGGCAGCCTGTGGGTCGAACCCGACACCAACCTGACCGGTGGTGAGGCCCTGGCGCGGCAGTTCGTCCACGGAAAGCGCTTCTACCTCGAGGAGTTCGGAGTCGAGACGCGGGAGATGTGGCTGCCGGACACCTTCGGCTACAACGCGGCGCTGCCGCAGCTGATGAAGCTGGCGGGCGTGGAGTACTTCCTCACCCAGAAGCTGTCCTGGAACACCACCAACAAGTTCCCCCACCACAGCTTCTGGTGGGAGGGCGTCGACGGCACCCGCATCTTCAGCCACTTCCCGCCGGTGGACACCTACAACAGCGATCTCTCGGGCGCGGAACTGGCCCACACCGTACGCAACTTCCAGGACAAGGGCGCCTGCGACCGGTCGCTGGTGCCCTTCGGGTACGGGGACGGCGGGGGCGGCCCCACCCGGGAGATGCTCGCGCGCGCCGCCCGGACGGCAGACCTGGAGGGGTCGCCGCGGGTGGCCATCGAAACGCCTCAGGAGTTCTTCACCAAAGCCAGGGCCGAGTACACCGACGCCCCGGTGTGGGTGGGCGAGTTGTACCTGGAGTTCCACCGCGGCACGCTCACCAGCCAGTTGGCGACCAAGCAGGGCAACCGGCGCAGCGAGCACCTGCTGCGCGAGGCCGAGCTGTGGGCGGCGACCGCCGCGGTGCGCGAGGGCGCCGCCTACCCGTACGAGGCCCTGGACCGGTTGTGGAAGACAGTGCTCACCCACCAGTTCCACGACATCCTGCCGGGCTCCTCCATCGCCTGGGTGCACCGCGAGGCGGAGGAGACCTACCGGCAGGTGGCGGCGGAACTGCAGGACCTGACGGAGGCCGCGCAGCGGGCACTGGCCGGCCCGCCCGGCGGCACCGTCGTCTTCAACGCGGCGCCGCACGCCCGCGAGGGAGTGCCGGCGCTCGGCGCGGCGCCGCGGGAGGAGGCCGCAGCGCCGGCCGTTCCCGAGGCGTCGGGGGACGGGTACGTGCTGGACAACGGTCTGCTGCGGGTGGCGGTGGACGGCCGAGGCCTGATCACCTCCGCGTACGACCTCATCGGCGAGCGGGAGGCGCTGGCGCCGGGCACGGTCGGCAACCTGCTCCAGCTCCACCAGGACTTCCCCAACAAGTGGGACGCCTGGGACGTGGACGCCTTCTACCGCAACACCGTCACCGACCTCACGGCGGCCGAGTCGGTGACCGCCACGCCGGAGGGGGTCCGGGTGGTGCGGACCTTCGGCGCCTCCCGGATCGAGCAGCACCTCTCGCTCGCCGCGGGGGACGCCCGCCTGGAAGTGGACACGGTGATCGACTGGCACGAGCGGGAGAAGCTGCTGAAGGCGGCCTTCCCCCTGGACGTGCGGGCCTCGCACTCCACGGCCGAGATCCCGTTCGGCCACGTGGAGCGTCCCACCCACGCCAACACCAGTTGGGACGCGGCCAAGTTCGAGATCTGCGCGCACCGGTTCCTGCACGTCGGGGAGCGCGACTGGGGTGCCGCGCTGGTCAACGACTCCACCTACGGCCACGACGTGACGCGGGACGTGCGCGAGGACGGGGGGACCACCACCACGGTGCGGCTGTCGCTGGTCCGGGCCCCCAGGTTCCCCGATCCCGAAGCCGACCAGGGACGCCACCACCTCCGCTACGCCCTGGTGGTCGGGGCACAGGTGGCGGACGCGGTGCGCGAGGGCTACCGGCTCAACCTCCCCGAGCGCATGGTTCCCGGGTCCTCGGCCGTCGCACCGCTGGTGACGCTGGACTCGGACGGCGTCGTGGTGGAGGCCGTGAAACTGGCCGACGACCGCTCGGGCGACGTCGTGGTGCGACTGTACGAGGCACAGGGCGTCCGGGCTCGGGCCACTCTCACGGCGGGCTTCCCGCTCGCCTCGGCCACGGCGACGGACCTGCTGGAGCGGCCCAGGCAGGAGGCGGGCGTGGCGCGGGCCGCCGGCGGGGCGGTGCGGTTGACGCTGCGACCGTTCCAGATCCTCACGCTGCGGCTGGCTGCGGCCCGGTCCTGAGGTGAAGTCCGGGGCGGGTGGTCCGGTGCCGCCCGCCCCGGTCCGCGCGCCCGCCGCGAGCGCCGGTTCTGCCGTGCGGGCTGCCGTCCCGGTGGGGTTGACCCTCCGTGGGGAGGTGCATAGTCTCGCTGCGTTCGTCCACGCCTGTGCATGTTGTTCATGTGTGTGGACATGGTTGGTTCGGTGAAGGGACGCAACCGGTGCTTCTCCTGACGGCTCGGTCCGGCACACACGAAACGGCGGCGCCGGACGTCGCGGCAGCGGGAGGACCGCGAGGCGCAGCGCACGGACCCGAACCGCGGCCGGCGCGAGCGGAACGCCTTCTGACTGGGCGGCGTGGGCGGGTGAGCCGCTGATGGGCGCCGCCGGACGCATCACGAAGGTGACCGTCACCCCGGTCGCCTTCCACGACCAGGCCCTGCTCAACGCGGTCGGGGTGCACGAGCCGTACGCCCTGCGGGCCATCGTCGAGGTCCATACCGACCAGGGCCTGAGCGGGCTCGGCGAGACCTACGCCGACACCGGGCACCTGCGCCGACTGGCTGCTGCCGCCGAGGTGTTGACCGGCCAGGACGTCTACGCCCTCAACACGCTCCACGCCCGCGTCGCCGAGGTGCTCGGCAACGACCGGGGTTCCGACGGACACGGCCTGACGGGCATGATCACCACCAGCAGCACCGTCGACCGCGTCTTCTCCCCCTTCGAGGTCGCCTGCCTGGACATCCAGGGCAAGGCCGTGGGCCGCCCGGTCTGCGACCTGCTCGGTGGGGCCGTTCGGGACCGGGTCCCCTTCAGCGCCTACCTGTTCTACAAGTGGGACGGACACCCCGGGCTGGCCCCTGACCCGTGGCCGGCGGCCCTGGACAGTGAGGGCATCGTCGCCCAGGCGCGACGCATGATCGACGAGTACGGCTTCACCGCCGTCAAGCTCAAGGGAGGCGTCCTGCCGCCGGAGCAGGAGGTCGAAGCGGTGCACGCGCTGCGGGCCGCCTTCCCCGACCTCCCCCTGCGACTGGACCCCAACGCCGCCTGGACGCCGGCCACCTCCGTCAAGGTGGCCGAGGAGCTGGCAGGCGTCCTGGAGTACCTGGAGGACCCGACGCCCGGGCTCGACGGCATGGCGGAGGTGGCTCGCCGGGCCTCGATGCCGCTGGCGACCAACATGTGCGTGGTCGCCTTCGACGAGCTGGCCCCCGCCGTCGCCCGGGACTCGGTCCAGGTGGTGCTCTCCGACCACCACTACTGGGGCGGCCTGCACCGCTCCAAGCTGCTCTCGGGCATCTGCCGCACCTTCGGCATGGGACTCTCGATGCACTCCAACTCGCACCTGGGCGTCAGCCTCGCCGCGATGGTCCACCTCGCCGCCGCCACCCCGGACCTCACCTACGCCTGCGACACCCACTGGCCCTGGAAGTGGGAGGAGGTCGTGCAGCCCGGTGCGCTGACCTTCGAGAACGGCGCGGTCGCGGTGCCCGGCGGGCCCGGCCTCGGGGTGGAACTGGACCGCGACGCCCTGGCCCGGCTCCACGAGCAGTACCTGACCTGTGGCCTGCGCGACCGCGACGACACCGGTTACATGCAGCGCATCGATCCGGGCTACCGGAAGCTGACACCCCGCTGGTGACCCCGGCGCCCGTCCCGCACGACGGCCACACCCGCCTCCTCGGCGACACGGCACGCGTGTCGTTCCGGGGCCGGGCACAGCAGGCCTGGCGAAGGTGAAGATGGGGCGATGCGCGACGGCCGCTGTCGTGCACCGTCCCGAGGAGGAGCCCCCGTGCGCGTCGTCATCAGTGAGTTCATGAGCCTGGACGGTGTCGTGCAGGCACCCGGCGGGCCGGAGGAGGACACCGACGGCGGCTTCGCCCACGGGGGCTGGTCGCACGCCTTCTTCGACCCCGAGGCGGTCGGCTGGTTCGTCGGCGAGGCGATGGCCGGGGCTGATGCCCTGCTTTTCGGACGCCGCACCTGGCAGACGATGGCCGCGGCGTGGCCGGACCGGGCCGGTGACCCCTTCGCCGACCGGATGAACGCCGTGCGCAAGTACGTGGTCTCCGCCACCCTGTCCGAGTCCGAGCTGACCTGGGAGAACACCACGCTGCTCCCCGGCGACGAGGCTCCGGCGCACCTCCGGCGGCTGCACGCGGCGGACGGCGGAGACCTGCTGGTGATGGGCAGCCCCACCCTCGTCCGCACCCTGCTGCACGAGGGACTGGTGGACGAGGTACGCCTGATGCTCATGCCGGTGCTCCTGGGCGGCGGAAAGCGGATCTTCCCCGAGGACGGTGCGCTGCGCACGCTGGAACTCGTCTCGGCGACCACGAGCGCGACGGGCGTGCAGCTCTGCGTCTACCGGCCTGCCGCCAAGGACTGACGCGGCGCTCCACCTCCGTCCGGACGTGCCGCCGGGCACGCGACGCGGGCGGACCGAAGGGCGGGCATGGGTGAGGGCCGGGTGGGATCGTGTGATCCCACCCGGCCCTCACCGGTGACCCGGGCCCCGCCGCCCCCGACCGGGGAACGGCTGTCCCCGGAGCCCGAGCGGACTGTGGCGTCCCGCCCGATCAGTAGGCGGAGTCGACGTGGTCCATCGAGCCGTAGCGGTCGGCGGCGTAGTTGCACGCAGCCACGATGTTGGCGACCGGGTCGGTCAGCGAGTCCTTGGTGCCCTTGACGTGGTAGGTGTCGAAGGTCGGCTGGATGACCTGGAGCAGGCCCTTGGACGGCACGCCCTTCTGGGCGTTGATGTCCCAGTTGTTCTGCGCGGTCGGGTTACCGCCGGACTCACGGATGATGTTCTTGTGGATGCCCTGGTAGGAGCCGGGGATGTGCTCGGCGTGCATCACGTCCAGCGCCGTGCGGATCCAGCCGTCCAGGTCGTCGCCGTGCTTCTTCTTGCCCTGCTCGACCAGCTTGGCGACCTTCGCCGCCTCCTTGGCCTGCACATCATTCGCGTCGGCCTTCTTGCCGTGGGCGACGGAGACAGCCGCGGGCTTGGCCTCATGCACCGGAGCAGCATGCGCCGGAGTCGGCGCCAGAGTCGCGGCGGCAGCGGCGGCACCCGCGATGGCGATACCGGCGACCGTGTACTTGCGGAAACGGGTGGCGGTGGTGGTGGCAGTCATGGCGTACCTCTCTACGGGGGACATCGTGGGGAGGCCGACAAGCTGTCGGCGGCAGCACCCAGGCCCGGAGGCTCCGGTGCGTGCCCGACGCGGCGGGCGCGTCATGGGGCCGGTGTCAGGCTCAGGCGAGAAGGACTCCCGCCCGTGTCCGGCGCTGGCTCCCCGGTACGTCCACCACCCTGGGAACCGGCTCCCCACCGGCGCCAACCTGTGACCTACGAAGGCGCTTAGGCGAGGACCGGAAGACGACCGCGACGACCGCCATGGCTGAGAGGCTGCGGCCTACTACGTCCCATCCCCTGTGACCCACGCCCCGTGCCCGCCCTCACAGCAGCGCGGCGGATTTCGCCTTCCGGCGGCAGCCGGTACCACGTGGTGCAGTTGACCGGACACGCTCTGAGGCGAAGCTCGGCGGGGTGACGGGGCTTTCGGGGAGGTGACGGGTGCAGTCACGGCGGCCTCTACGTGCCACCTCGTGCCCGTCCGGCTCAGCGTGCGCGGGTGCCGCGGCCCGGAGTCGGGTCCAGGTAGACGCGGCAGACCGACGGCAGGCGTGAGCGGAGCCGCCGTTCGGCCTCCTCGCAGCTCTGCTCGATGTCCCCGGCGCTCAGGCCGTCCTCGAAGTCGACCTTGGCGGCCACCAGGACCTCGCGCGGGCCCTGGACGAGGGTGGTCAGCTCGACGACCTCGACGACCGCAGGCAGGGCGAGCAGCTCGGCCCTCAGCTCCTCCCGCATCGCACGCGGCAGTGCGCGGCCGATGAGGAGCTGGACGTTGCTCCTGCCCAGCTCCCACGCCACCAGGGCGAGCAGCACCCCGATGGCGATGGCCGCGGTGCCGTCCCAGGCCACGGCACCGGTGAGCTGTTCGAGCAGCAGCCCGAGGGCGGCGAGCAGCAGCCCGGCGAGCGCCGCCGTGTCCTCCAGGACCACCGCTTTGACGGCCGTGTCCGAGGTGTGCCGCAGGTAGTGCAGGAAGGGCCGGTCCCGGCTCGCCGCCTCACGGCGGGACTGCCGCACCCCGGTGCGCAGCGAGAAGCCCTCCAGCAGGAAGGCCAGGGCGAGCACGCAGTAGGAGGCGGTCGGGCTGCCGATCTCCTCGCCGTGGGTGAGGGTGTGCACCCCGTCGTAGACGGAGAAGACCGCGCCGCCGACGAAGGTGGCGACGGAGGCGAGGAGGGCCCACACGTAGCGCTCCGGGCCGTAGCCCAGCGGGTGTTCCTCGTCGGCGGGCTTCTGGCTGCGTTTGAGCGCCGTCAGCAGCAGGATCTCGGTGACGGTGTCGGCGAGAGAGTGTGCGGCCTCCGAGAGCATGGCGCTGGAGCCGCTGATGAGCCCCGCCACGGCCTTGGCCACGGCCACGCCCAGGTTGGCCGCGGCGGCGACCACGACGGTGAAGGTGGAGTCACCGCTCTCGGGCTCGGGCCGGTCCGAGCCGGGGTCGTCCGGCGTCTGCGTCCTCTCGCTCATGCGACGAACCTACGGGGGCCGCAGACGCGGGACCGCTCGGCACGCGGTGCCGGCCCTGCGGAGCAGCCGGACGGGGCGGAGCGCCCGCACGGAGACGGCCCGCCCCGCCGGACCGGGCTGCCTGCCGGACCGGACCCGTCCGGCAGCCCGGTCCGGCAGGCCCGGCGCGAGGGCGGTCAGCCTTGCGTGCGGACGGTGAGGGTGGGGGTTCCTCCCGGCACCCTGAGCAGGGTGCCGGACGGGCCGCCAGCTGCCTCGCGTCGCACGCCCGCCGTGAGCGGTTCCCCTTCCCCGCCCACCAGCAGGACGTTCCACGGTCCCCTCGCGTCGGAGTCCACGGTCAGGGTCTGCGCGTTCCGCCGGACGCGGAAGGTGACGGGCTGGCCCTCGCCGCCGGCCACCACCACCCGGCGCTCGGTGTCGTCGGGGGCCGGGGCGTGGACGTGCAGGGTGACGTCGGCCGCCCAGTCGTAGGCGGCGAGGTCGCTGCGGGCGCCGAAGGGGATGACGGCGCCGGGCCTGGCGAGCAGCGGGAGGCTGTCGAACCCGTACCTCTCCCGGCGCCAGCCGGGGCCCTCGATGCGTTCCCCGGTCAGCAGGTGCGTCCAGGTGCCCGCGGGCACGTAGTACTCGACCTCGCCGTCCGCGGAGAAGACGGGGGCCACGAGGAGGTCCTCGCCCAGCATGTACTGGCGGTCCAGGGTGTGGCACGCCGGGTCGTCGGGGAACTCCAGCAGCATCGCGCGCATGACGGGGGTGCCCTGCTCGGCTGCCTGCCGGGCGGCGCGGTACAGGTAGGGCATGAGCCGGTTCTTGAGCCGGGCGAAGTCCCGCGTGACGGCCACCGCCTCCTCGTCGTAGTCCCACGGGACGCGGTAGGAGCCGCTGCCGTGCAGACGGCTGTGCGAGGAGAGCAGGCCGAACTGCACCCAGCGTTTGAAGACCTCGGGTGAGGGGGTGCCCTCGAAGCCGCCGATGTCGTGGCTCCAGAAGCCGAAGCCGGACAGACCCAGGGAGAGGCCGCCGCGCAGGGACTCCGCCATCGCGCCGAAGCTCGACTCGCAGTCGCCGCCCCAGTGGACGGGGTACTGCTGGCCGCCGGCGGTGGCGGACCGGGCGAAGAGCACCGCTTCGTCCGCACCGCGTTCCTGGGTGAGGACCTCGAAGACGGTGCGGTTGTACAGGTGGGTGTAGTGGTTGTGCATGCGCTGCGGGTCGGAGCCGTCGTGCCACACCACGTCGGTGGGGATGCGTTCGCCGAAGTCGGTCTTGAAGCAGTCCACGCCCTGGCCGAGCAGTCCGCGCAGTTTCCCGGCGTACCAGTCCCTGGCGTCGGGGCTGGTGAAGTCGACCAGCGCCATGCCGGCCTGCCACATGTCCCACTGCCACACCCCGCCGTCGGGCCTGCGCACCAGGTGCCCCAGGCGCCGGGCCTCCTCGAACAGGGGTGACTTCTGGGCGATGTAGGGGTTGATCCAGACGCAGATGCGCAGGCCGCGCTCCTTGAGCCGGCGCAGCATGCCCTCGGGGTCGGGGAAGACCTCCGGGTCCCAGGTGAAGTCGCACCACTGGTAGGCGCGCATCCAGAAGCAGTCGAAGTGGAAGACGCCCAGCGGGATGTCGCGTTCGGCCATGCCGGTCACGAAGCGGGTGACGGTCGACTCGTCGTAGGCGGTGGTGAAGGAGGTGGAGAGCCACAGCCCGAAGGACCAGGCCGGCGGCAGTGCGGGGCGGCCGGTCAGCGCCGTGTAGCGGTCCAGGACCTCCTTCGGGGTGGGGCCGTGGATGACGAAGTACTCCACGCTCTGGTCGGCCACGCTGAACTGGACCCGGCCCACGGCCTCCGAACCGATCTCGTAGGAGACCTGTCCGGGATGGTTGACGAACACGCCGTAGCCGCGGTTGGTGAGGTGGAAGGGGACGTTCTTGTAGGCCTGCTCGCTGGCGGTGCCGCCGTCGGCCTGCCAGATCTCCACGCTCTGCCCGTTGCGGGTGAAGGGGGTGAACCTCTCCCCGAGCCCGTACACCAACTCGCCTACTCCGAGGTCCAGTTGGGTGACCATGTGGTGGGTGCCGTCGGCGGTGGTGGCATATCCGGTACCGCGGTCGCCCGCCGAGGTGAGGGGGCGGCCTTCTGCGGTGAAGTCCAGCCGCCAGGGCTCCGAGGTGTCGACGCGGACGGCGAGCGGGCCCGTGGTGAGCTCCAGGACGGTTCCGTCGCGGTGGGTGGTGGCGTGGTGGCCGGGGTCGGTGTGGAGGGTGAAGTCGGGTCCGTGCTCCGCCGCTCCGGCATGGTGGGTGGTGCGGACCCCGATGACGCCCTCGGCAGGTGACCAGCACTCGACGGTGATCAGGGGGCTGTTGAGGGTCTGGCCGCGACTGTGGACGTGGCGGGTCGCGGCGTGCAGGACGAGCCGGTCGCTCTCCAGGCGGGCGTCCGCGGTCTCCTTGGCGTAGACGGCCTCGACGCCGTCGCGCATCAGCCAGTAGCCGTCGGTGAACTTCATCGGGTGACCTGCTCTTTCGGTGGATCGGGGCCGCGGCCCGGGCCTGCGGCGGCCAGGCCGTGGAGGATGGTTCGGGTGGTGCGCGGCGGTGGTGCCGGCCGCGGCCCTCAGGGGTGCGGGCCGCGGCGGCCGGTGGCGGCTGTGCTCACTTCACCGAGCCGCCGGCGATGCCCGCCGCGATGTACCGCTGGGCGACCACCAGCAGCACGGCGGCGGGCAGCGCGGAGAGGACGGCGGTCGCCATGACGGCTCCCCAGTCGCTGACGTGTGCGCCGACGAACTGGTAGATGCCCAGCGTGATGGGTTTGACGTCGTCGGTGGTGTTGAGGGTGAGGGCGAACATGAAGTCCGACCAGGCGAACAGGAAGGTGAACAGGCCCGCGGTGATGAGGGCGTTGCGGCTCATGGGCAGCACCACCCGGACGAAGGCGGTGAAGCGGTTGGCGCCGTCGACCAGGGCGGCCTCGATCACCTCGCGGGGTATGGAGACCATGAACGCGCGGAGCAGGACGATGGAGAACGGCAGGCCCAGCGAGGCGTCGGCCAGGATCAGTCCGAGGTAGGAGTTGACCAGGCCCAGTTCCGCGTAGGCGCTGTAGAGGGCGTTGGCGATGACGATGCCCGGCACCATCTGGGTGATGAGCGTGGCGAAGACCATGGAGCGGCTGCCCCGCAGGCGGAACTGGGCCAGGGCGTGGGCTGCGGGGGCGGCCAGCGCCAGGCAGACCAGGACGGCACCGAGGGAGACGGCGAGGCTGGTGAGGAGCGAGCCGCCCTGGGTGTCCAGTGCGGTACGGAAGTTGCGGAGGCTGAGGTCGCGGGGGAGGAAGTGGACCGCTGCCGTGCCGGCGTCCGGCTGGAGCGCGGTGTCGGCCATCCAGTACACCGGGAAGAGCAGGACGGCGAGGATCAGCAGGGCGGCGACGGTGTTCCAGGCGCTGCGTACGCGCCGGGCGGGGTTGGGCATGCCTCACCCCTCCTTTCCGAGGTCGGTGCGGTTGGCGCGCAGGTACAGGACGGCGAAGACCGCGCTCACCAGGAGGAGCACGGTGCCGACCACCGCGCCCTGGCCGAAGTCCAGCTGCATGAAGGAGAGCTGGTAGGTGACGGTGCCCAGGGTCTGGGTGGAGTCGGCGGGCCCGCCGGAGGTCAGCGCGAGGATCAGGTCGAGGATCTTGACGGTGGACATGAAGCCGAGCACGAGGACGACGGTGACGACGGGCCGCAGCACCGGCAGCGTCACGCTGCGGAAGGTGCGCCAGGCGCCTGCCCCGTCCAGGGCGGCGGCCTCCCGCAGCTCCCGGGGGATCTCCTGGAGTCCGCCGTAGAGGATGACCATGTTGAAGGGGACGCCGATCCAGATGTTGACGAGGACGGCGGAGAGCAGTGCCGTGCTGGGGCTGTTGAGCCAGGGCACTCCCCCGTCGGTCAGGCCGAGGGCGGACAGCAGGCTGTTGACCACCCCGTGGTCCTGGTCCAGCAGTCGGCGCCACACCACGGCGGAGACGACCATGGGCACCAGCCAGGGCAGCAGCAGGACCGCCCGGACGGTGCCGGAGAGACGGAAGCGGCGGGAGAAGAAGACGGCGAGGGCCAGGCCGATGGTGAACTGGCCGACCAGCGATCCGACGGTGAACAGGGCGGTGTGCCACAGCGAGTCGGTGAAGAGGCTGTCGGAGAACACCGCGCGCCAGTTGGCCAGGCCGTTGAAGGGGGCCTCACCGGTGAAGTAGGTGCGGGGCGTGTAGTGCTGGAAGCTCATCACGACGTTGCGGACGAGCGGGTAGCCGAAGAACAGCACGATGTAGAGCAGCGCCGGCAGGACGAAGAGCCAGCGCAGCGGGGCGTGGGCGCGGCCACGTCGGGTGGTGGGCGGCGCGGCGCGGGTGCCGGCGGCGAGGGTGGTGGTCATGGTCTGCGTCCTCACTCCCCGGCCGTCGCCTGCTGCTGGGCCCGGCGCAGGGCGGCCGGGGCGTCGCTGCGACCGGTGAGGACCGCCTGGAAGGCTCCGGCCAGGGCGTCGGAGACCACCGGCCAGCGGGTGCCGACCTCGGCGGTGCGGGAGCGGGCGGTGGCGACCAGGCCGGTGAAGGGCGCCAGCTGCGGGTTGCGTTGCGCGTAGGCGCGAGCGGCGTCGGTCCGGGTGGGCACATTGTTCACCGAGTCACCCCACTGGAGTTGGTTGCTCTCGCTGTTGAGGCAGTCGAGGATGCGCGCCGCGTGTCGGACCCGGCTGCCGTCCTCGTCCGCGTCGTTCTTCGGGACGGTCATCACCGTGCCGCCGATCGGGGCCACGGCGTCGCCGCCGGCGTGGGGCACCGGCAGGGAGGCGACGGCCCAGTGCACCTTCTTCTGCGCGTTCAGGACGGGGACCTGCCACGGGCCGTTGATCATCATGGCGGTGCGGCCGGCGATGAACTGGTCGTTGACGTCCTGCTGGTTCCAGCTGACGACCGACCTGGAGGCGGAACCGTCCGCGACCAGTTCCTTCCAGAGGTTCAGTGCGTCGGCGCCGCCGCTGCCGTGGTCCAGGTGCGCCTCGTCGCCGCCGGCGGACCAGAAGAACGGCAGGAACTGGTAGACGCCGTCGGCGTTGGGGCTGGCGCTGAACGCCATGCCGTGCACCGGGCCGCTGGTCAGTTTCCGGCTGACGCTGCGCAGTTCGTCCCAGGTGCGGGGCGGCTTCACCCCCGCCTTCCGCAGCAGGTCGGTGTTGTAGAAGAGGGCGAGGGAGTTGGCGGACCGGGCTATGCCGTACTGCGTGCCCTGGTAGGTGCCCAGCGAGGTCGCGCTCCGGCTGAAACCGCCGGTGTGCACGCCCACGTCCTTCAGCGGCAGCAGTCCGTCGGTCTCCGCGAACTGCGGCAGCTCGGAGCCGTCGAGTTCGAGGATGTCGGTGAGCGAGTGGGAGGAGGCCATGCGCAGCGCCTTGGAGACGACCTGGTCGGCCGGGACGCTCAGCTGCTGGACGCGCAGGCCCAGCGGTTTGGCGCAGCGGTCGAAGTACTTCTGGTTCGCGGCGTGTTCGGCGGTGTCGGTGGCCGAGTTGAGGACCGTGACGGTGTCCGGGTCCGGGGTGGCCGCGCAGCCGGTGAGGCCGAGTGCCGTGACGGCACCGGCCACCACGGCGGCCGGCCACGCCTGGCGGGGTCGGGGATGCATGGGCGTACTCCTGTGGACGCTGCTGCGGGGGCGGGAGGGCGGTCAGGGTCAGTGCAGGGAGAAGGTGCTCAGGCGGGCGTCGCCGGTGAGGAGCAGGTACACGGCGCGGCGGCCCCGCGCCCCCTCCAGCCGGGCGCGTACGGTGCGGTGGCGGTACCGGTCGCCGGTGCTCGGCAGCACGACGTCGGCCGCGGTGGGCCCGTCGGGTCGGTCCAGCCGCACCTGGAGCCGGCAGTCCCCTTCGGCCTCGCGGGTGTAGCGGACGGTCAGGGTGCGGGGGCCTTCGCTGAGGTCGGCGTCGTCGTAGGAGAGCCAGCAGCCCTCGCCCAGCGCCACCGACTCGCCGCGGGTCTTCGTCTCGTCGACCAGGGCGGCGCCGTGGTGGTCGTCGAAGTCGGCGGCGCGGGTGGGGCGGCTCAGGTCGCGGGCGGGGATGCGTTCCCCGTGGACCCGCAGTCGGGCGGTGGCGCGGATGTCGGCGCTGGAGGCGCCCACCATGACCTCGTGGTGGCCGTCCTCCAGCACCGGACGGCCCCGGGTCACGTCCCAGTGGGCGAGGTCGCCGGCGGGGAGGGTCAGGCGCACGGTGCGGGTGGCACCGGCACGCAGATGGACGCGGGTGAAGGCGCGCAGCCGGCGGCGGGGTTGCGGGTCGCGGGAGTCGAGGTGACGGGTGTAGAGCTGCACCACCTCGTCGCCGTCGCGGTCACCGGTGTTGGTGACGTCGACCTCGGCCACGACGGTGTCCCCGGAGGCGATGGCCGCCGCCCGCAGCCGGCACGGCCCGTAGCGGAAGGTGGTGTAGGACAGCCCGTGACCGAAGGGGTACAGCGGTTCGCCGGTGAAGTACCAGTAGGTGCGGCGGGACTTGATGATGTCGTAGTCGAGGATGCCGGGCAGGTCGTCCTCCGACCGGTACCAGGTCTGGGTGAGGCGCCCGGCGGGGTTGCGGTCGCCGAAGAGGACGTCCGCCACGGCGTGGCCGGTCTCCTGGCCGGCGTGGGTGGTCCACAGGAGGGCGGGCAGGGTCGCTTGCTGCTGTGTGACGGCGTCCGGGTAGCTGGTCTGGAGCACCATCACGGTCCGCGGGTTGGCGCGCCGCACCGCCTGCACCAGGGCGGCCTGGGCGGGGGCCAGGGCCAGGTCGGGCCGGTCGTGGTCCTCGCGTCCGTTGACGAACGGCATCGAGCCGACGACGACGACCGCGGCGTCGGCCCCCGTGGCGGCAGCCACCGCCTCGGCGACGCCGTCCCGGACGGTACGCACCCGGTAGCGGCCGGCGGTGTCCGCGTCGGTCAGGTGGAGGGTGCCGTCCGCGCCGGCGGCGAGGTAGGTGTGCGGGTCGTCGGTCTTGTCGTAGCCGACGTAGCGCAGCAGGTGGGTGCCGTCGTCCCGGGCCACGAGGGAGAAGAGCTGCTGCACGAACCAGCCGTTCGGTTGCGTCTGGTCGTTGCGGAAGTGCTCGCCGTCGTAGCCCAGGACGCGGCCGTTGGCGACGGCGCGCAGCGTGACGACGCCGGCGCCCCAGTCGAAGACGTCGAAGTGGCCTGCCTCGCCGGGGTCCTCGGTGCTCTCGTGCAGCAGGTCGCCGCTGTCCCCGGGGCCGGCCGCGAGGTGGCGTCCGCTGTCCGCCTCCTGGAAGGCGACCCGGTCGACGCCCTCGCTGAAGGGGACCGTGGCGCCGTCGCCCAGCGCCTCGCGGACGCCGTCGCGGACCGTGACGGTGTAGGGCGGGGTGCCCGAGTACCAGTCCGTGTAGAGGGTGTCGCCGAGCGGGCCGACGACGGCGACGCTGCGGGTGGTCCGGGCGTCCAGCGGCAGGGTCGCGTGGTCGTTCTTGAGCAGGACGACGGCCTCACCGGCGCACTCGCGGGCCAGCGCCCGGTGCGCGGGGCTGTCCACCGCCGCGCGGGTGATGCCGGAGTAGGGCCCGCCGTCGGGGTCGAACTCCCCGAGCCGGAAGCGGACGTCGAGGATGTGGCGGGCGGCGCGGTCGATGTCCTCGGCGTCGATCAGGCCCTGCTGGAGGGCTGAGGTGAGGGCTGCGACGGTGTGCGAGGGGTCGGCGTCGTCCACCGTGAAGCTGTCGTTGCCGGCCCGCAGCGTGGCGGCGTCGCCCGCGGTGCGGTCGGGGTAGTAGTCCTCGTTGCCGGGGAGGAGGTTGTTCGGGGCGCCGGCATCGGTGACGTGGAGCAGCGTCTCCTTCGTCCAGGACCGCACCCGGCCGCCGAGGTCGGGGTTGACGGTGGCGGGGCGGCCGTTGACGAGATTGTAGGAGGCCATCACCCCGGTGACCGCGCCGGCCTCGATCACCGGCCGGAACGCCGCCTCGTCGTATTCGGCCCGCACCCTGGGGCGGACCGAGGAGGAGGTGGTGCTCCGGTGGACCTCGTTGTTGTAGGCGAGGAAGTGCTTGAGCGTGGGGGCGGTGCGCAGGTGGTCCGGGTCCTCGCCGCGCATGCCCCGGCCGTAGGCGGTGGCGATCGCGGCCGTGAGGTGGGGATCCTCCGAGTAGCCCTCCTCGTTGCGGCCCCAGCGGGGGTCGCGGAGCAGGTTGGCCACCGGTGCCCAGAGGTTGAGGCTCCAGCCCTCGGGTCGCTCCTGCTGGAAGCCGCGTGCCTCGGTGCCGACGGCCTCCCCCACCCTGCGGATCAGTTCCGGGTGCCAGGTGCTGGCCATCCCGACGGCCTGCGGGAAGACGGTGGCCTCGCCCAGCCATGCGACGCCGTGCAGCGCCTCGGTGCCGGTCCGGAACGCGGCGATGCCGAGCCTGGGTATCGCCGGCTGGTACTGGTGGAGGAGGGAGATCTTCTCCTGGGTGGTCAGGCGGCCCAGGAGGTCCTCGACGCGTGCGGCCCGGGTGAGCCGCGGGTTGCGGAAGGCCGGGCTGCCGGCGGGTGCCGCGGCGGCCGGGTGGGCGAGGCTGAGCGGGGCCAGCGGTGCGAGGCCCAGCGCGAGCACGGATCGGCGGGTGATGCCCTGGTGACGCACTGCGTGACTCCTTCGGTGGGCGTCGAAACGCTTCGACGGCAGGTGCCGGGCGGTGGGCGGACGGGGCCCGCCGGGGGTTCAGGTGGTGCGGCGGGGGGCGGTGCTGGCGCGCTCCACGAGTTCGGGCGGCAGCAGCGTGGCGTCGGGCACCGGTTCGCCGCGCAGCTTCGCCATGAGCAGGTCGACGGCCTCCGCCCCGATCCGTTCCGCCGGGATGCCCACCGAGGTCACGGGCAGCGGGGCCTGCTCGGCCTGCGGGTCGGGGCAGACGGCCACCACGGACAGGTCGGCGGGGATCTCCAGGCCGGCCTCCTGGAACGCCTCCACCAGGGGTTCGAGGGCCGACTCGTTGTGGATGACGACCCCGCTCAGGTCGGGCTGGTCGTGCAGGAGCCGCGTCACCAGGTCGCGGGCGGCCTGGGGTCCGGCCTCGCAGGGCAGGACGGTGGAGGTCAGTCCGTAGCGGCGGGCGGTCCTGGTGAACCCGGCGGCGGTACGGCGGGCGAACCCGGTGCCGCGGGTGTAGACGGGGGGCGGGGAGCCGATCAGCGCCACGCTGCGGTGGCCGAGCAGGGCCAGGTGCTCCGCGCACACCTCACCGGTGGCGGTGAAGTCCAGGTCGATGCAGGTAAGTCCGGTCGGATCGGCGGGGAAGCCGATGAGGACGGACGGCCGGTTCAGGGAGCGCAGCAGCGGGATGCGCCCGTCGTGCATCTGGACGTCCATGACGACGAGGGCGTCGACCATGGCGCTGTCGGTGACGCGCCGCAGCCCCTCCTCGCCCTCCTCCTGGGTCAGCAGCAGGACGTCGTGGTCGTGGCGGCGGGCGGTGGTGACCACGGAGACCGCGAAGCGCATCTGGACCGGCACGTCGATGCCGCTGTGCAGCGGCATCACCAGCGCCAGCACGTTGGAGCGCTGGCTGGCGAGCGACCTGGCGCCCGCGTGGGGGCGGTAGCCGAGTTCGCGGATGCTCTCCTCGACGCGCAGCTTCGTCTGCTGCGATATGGAGCGCTTGCCGCTGAGGACGTACGACACGGTGCTGGGTGAGACGCCGGCGCGCCGCGCCACATCGGTGATCTTGACCATGGACCCTCCGCGCCGTCGTCCTCGGGCAGCCCTCCGACGGCCACGGGCCTGCCCGGACGTGGGTGAGGAGAGACTGTCGAATCGTTTCGACAGTCGTGTTCGAAGCGATTCGGCGTGACGGTAGGGGCGGCCGGACCGTGTGTCAACGCAATGAACAGAAGATTTCCTCGCAGTTTTCCTGACGCAGAGTCACGCTCTGCCGGGTCGGGTGGCGCCGAGCGCCTCCTCCCGTGCGAGCCGTACCGTCGGCCTCCCGGTGGTCTCCCCCGGCGCCCCCGGAGTCGGCCGTGCTGCGCGCGCGGCTCGACCGTCACGCCGGCCGTACCCCTTCTGCCTGCGGAGACATCCCGGCTCAGCCCGGCGGACCGGGGCCTGACGGTCTCCCGGGGCGACTCGGCAGGCCGCCCCCGGATCTCACCCATCCGATCACCGAGCGGTGACCGGACGGCCGTGCGAGGGGATCGTTCGCCGTTTTCACCGCCCGGAGTGGTTACAGCGGGCAACCCTGGCTCGGGTGTCGCCGCTCGCGCGCGGGACCGCTTGTCTGGGACGGAACGACCAGGAGCACACCATGCGGCATGTTGCGAGCAAGGGGCGGCGGGGGCGACGCAGTTCACCCCTCCTCGTGCTGCTCGTGCTGCTGCCGCTCCTGCAGGTCCTCTTCGCCGGCGCCGCCCCCGCCGGACCGGTCACCGGCACGGGTATGCCGGCGGACGCCGTGGCGGCGAGCGTCGAGGTGGTGCAGCGGAGCCCCGAGCACGACGGCCGGGCCACCGCGGAGCCACGACCGGTCCACGGGGACCTGCGGCGGGTGCCGGACAACCCCGTGGGCGCGGCCCCGTTCCTCACCTGCCGGGCCCCCGCCTGGCACCACCGCCAGTCGCCTGCCACGGCCGGCGGCACCCGGGCGGCCTTCTCCCCCGCCGTCCGCGGGTGGTGGCACCCGCTGCCCGGCACCGCCGCGTCCCCCGCGACCACCCGGGCGTTCCGTGCGCCCGCAACGACGGTCCGCTCCACCGTCCTGCGCTGCTGACGGGGCCGGGGCCTTCCTCCCGGAACCCGCCGGGCGCGCGCCGTCTCCCCTCCGGCCGAGCGGCGCCTCCCCCCGCAGTGGCCCTCCTCCTGCCTCCGGCAGGGGTGCCCTCCGCCTTGTTGCGCGGCACGCGGGCCACGCTCCCCGCCCCGGCCCGTTCCGGGCGGAAGGCCCCGGCCCGACCACTGCCACCGCCCTCCGGTGGTTTTGTTCGGGCCCGACGCCCACCGTCGTTCTCGCACGCTCGGAGCTCCGTCATGCCTGCTGACCCCTACCGGATCATCGCTGCCTTCCTCCGCGCCGAGGCGGCGCGGGAGCCGCGCGCCCGCGACGCACGGCCCCGGCCGGCCGGCCCACGTCCCACCGCGGTGGGGGCGGCGGGAGAGCCGTCCACCCGTCAGGAGGGCGAGCCGGCCGGCGCCGGCGCCCCCTCCGGCCCGGCCGCCGCTCCCCGCAGGAGCCTCTTCACCGGTGTGCGCCGACTGCTGTCCCCCACCTCCACCGGGGCCCCGGTGCCCACGCCGCGCCGCCGGGCCGAGCCCCCCGCGGACGTGTCCGGCTCCCTGCCGGCTTCCGGGCCTCCGTGCGGCCCCGAGGCGCGGCAGGAGGAGCGGTCGCCGCACGGGGAGGGCTGAGGAGGACGGACGAGGCCGGGGCGGAGAGCCGGGGTGTGGACCTGCCGTACCGTCACCGGGCCCGGGACGGGCGTACGCCGGGCCGGCGCCAGGTGCGCAGGGCCTCGGGGGGCGCGTACGGCCGGTGCGCACCGCCAGGTCCACCGTCTGGCCGAGCCTGCGGACCCGGGCGGGGGGTATCTCGGTGATACGCCGTGGTGACGTCCGGGTCCCCCGGGCGGGGCCGCGGCGTGTGACGGGTCGTGCGGGGCCGCCTGCCCTGCGCCTCGGCTCCGGCACCGCCCGGCACCCGCCCACGCGCTGAACCGAACAGCGCGCCAACGATCCTCGGGAGTGGGACATGCACAGGTCTCCTCACAGCGCGGGAGGGCCCCTGCGTCGACGCGCGGGCCTCACCGCGACGACCGGCACCCTGGCCACGGTCTTCCTTTCCTCCCTACTGACCGCGGCCCCCGCCGACGCGGTGGGGGCCACCGCCCCGAAACCCATCCGTCCGGGCGAGGCGTACGCGGGCTCGCAGATCCTCCGTCACGAGGGCCGGTCCGCCCAGTCCTCGGCACTGACCGTCCGCGGGGGGACGGAGGGGGTGGATGTCAGCGCTCACCAACGCAACGCCTCCTGGCCGTCGCTGCGGCGAAAAGGGGTGCGGTTCGCCTACATCAAGGCGACCGAGTCCACGCGCTACAAGAGCCCTGCCTTCGCCCGGCAGTACAACGGCGCCTACCGCGCCGGGATCGTCCGGGGCGCATACCACTTCGCAGTCCCCAACGCCTCCAGCGGGCAGGCCCAGGCCCGTTTCTTCCTGTCCCACGGCGGTGGCTGGTCCAAGGACGGCAAGACGCTGCCCGGCGCCCTGGACCTGGAGTACAACCCCTACGGCTCGTCCTGCTACGGGTTGAGCCACGCTCGGATGGTGAGCTGGATCCGGGGGTTCGTCACCGCCTACCGGGCGAGGACACGGCGGGACGCTGTCATCTACACCTCCACCCGGTGGTGGCGCCAGTGCACCGGCAACTACCGGGGCTTCGCCGCCGCACACCCGCTCTGGGTGCCGCACTACGGCTCCTCGGTGGGTGCCCTTCCGGCCGGCTGGCGTGTTCACACCATCTGGCAGTACACCTCGAAGGGCACCGGCGTGGGTGACCACAACCGGTTCAACGGCGCGCAGGCCCGGCTGCGGGCCCTGGCCAACGGCTGAGTCCCGCCACCCCCTGGCGGCGGTGGCGACCGCCCCGGGGGGCCTGACCCGGCGGCACCCGGGAAGGGGCCGGCGCACCGCCCCGCGTCAGGGCCGGCTCAGAGTTCGGCGTCCACCTCCGCGTCACGCGGCCGGCCACGCCGGGGCCCGGGCGCGTTCAGCCCGTAGTGCACCCCCGTCATCCGCAGCGCGAAGCAGGCGAAGGCCGCGGCCAGGGCTGCCGGGAGTCCGTAGGTGTCGGTGCGGGCGCACACCACCGTGACCGCCGAGGCCACCAGTGCGGGCACCGCGTAGAGGTCGGCGCGGAGCACCGTCGGCACCCGGCCCACCAGCACGTCCCGCAGCGTTCCGCCGCCCACCGCCGAGACCGCCCCGAGCAGCACCGCCTGGGCCGGACCGAGCCCGTGGGCCAGCGCCTTCACGGCCCCGGTGACGGCGAACAGGCTGAGGCCCGCGGCGTCGAGAAGGGTGATCACGCGGGCGAACCGCTCCAGGGTCCTGCCGAGGAGGAAGGCGACCAGTCCCCCGCCGAGAGCGACCGCGAGGTAACGCCAGTCGCTGAAGGTGGCGGGCGGCACCGAGCCGATCAGTACGTCGCGGATCATGCCGCCGCCGAGAGCGGTGATCATCGCCAGGGTCAGGACACCGACGATGTCGAGCCGCGCCACCCGCATGGCGGTCAGCGCACCGTCCAGGGCGAAGGTGAACGTACCGGTGAGGTCCAGGACGAGTTCGAGGAGGGGCTGACTGGCGCTCATGGGTGATGACTAGCACGTCGGCGGCGGTGCGCGGTCCGACCTCCCCCGCCGCCCGCCGCCCGCCGCCGCGTCACCCGGCCCGCGCCGGGCTCCGCCGTCGCTCCCGCTGCGTCCCTCCCACTCGCGGCGAGGGTGCTGGGCATGCGCCCTGCCGGGGTCAGAGGGCCGCTTCGAGGTGGTCCCGACCCAGGTGGTGGACGGTGACCTGGTCGGTGTGCGGGGCCAGGAGGGCCTGCAACTCCTCGGCGGCCTTGGTGACGAGGTGGCCGTCGCGCCGGGCGTGGAGGGTTTCCAGGACGAAGGTGACGTGGGTGGAGTCCTCGGTGACGCGGGTGCGGTGGGCGTCGCGGTGGTTCCAGTGCCGGGTGAGGACTCCGGTGGTGTCGGCGTAGATGATCTCGCCGGGCTTCGGCTGCTCGACGGTCTCGGGTTCGCCGAGCGGGGTGAACTTCTCGCTGCCGTCCGCGTGGCGGATGTCGACGTCACCGGTGACGTGGTCGAGGTCGAAGGCGCCCGCGGGCAGTCCGTGGCGGACAGAGACGGCGTTGTAGGAGTCGACCGGGCGGTTGATGCGGGGCAGACTGCCCTTCTTGGCGAGGCGGCGGCCGAGGGCGTCGACGCTGGGGCGGATGCGGCGCGGGTTGGTGCCGAAGGACCGGTAGGCGCTGTGCCAGGCCTCGATGCGGGGATCGTTCTCGTCGGCGGGCTGCCAGGTCCCGTCGGCGAGTTGCCGCTCCAGGTCCGCCAGGCCGGCGGCGGTTTCCGGCCAGGGCTCGTGGCCGCGCAGTCCCGTCGCGGTGACCAGTGCGATCAGGGTGTCGGGGAAGGCGTCGGCGACGGCGGGGTGGATGCGGAAGACGGTCATGCGCGGGGTTTCCGTTTCTCTGCGCGGGGTTGGTCCCCTGGTCGGTGGCTGGTTGTCCGCTCGGGGCAGGTCAGGTCAGGGCGAGGAGGCTGACCGCGACGGCGGCGGTGCCCAGGCCGACGACCTGCCCACGGTGGATGCGTTCGGCAAGCACGCCACGGGCCAGCAGGACCGTGCCGGCCGGGTAGAGGGCGGTGATCACGGCGACGACGGTGAGGTCGCCGCTGCGGACTGCCAGCAGGAACAGCAGGTTCGCCACCGAGTCCAGGACGCCCGCGGCGGCCGACACCGCGTACACCGGCTTCTCGGGCCCGAGTCTGCGGCGCAGCAGGGCCGCGGCGGTGAGGGTGACGGCCGAGGAGACCGCTCTGCCGACGATCAGCGGTGCCACGCCACTGCCGGGCGGTGTCTGGTGGAGGAAGACCAGCTGCAGGGCGATGGCGGCGCCGGCCCCGAAGGCCAGGAGCAGCGCGGTACGGGAGGGCCGGGCTCCGCCCGCGCCGTGCCCCGCGCTGACCAGCACCACCGCCACCAGGGCGAGCGGCAGCCCCAGCAGCCCGGCCGTGCCCAGGTGCTCGCCCTGCAGCAGCCCGACCGTGACGGGCAGGACCGCGGACACCAGCGCGGCCACCGGCGAGAGCACGTTCATCGGGCCGATGGCGAGCGTCTGGTACAGGAGGGCGAACGCGGCGGCCGAAGCGGCACCGGATGCCACGCCCCAGCCCGCGGCAGAGGGGCTGAAGGAGGCACCGAGGACAGGCCACAGCAGCAGCTCGACGGCCAGGCTGGCCGGTGCGGCGACCAGCACGGTGCGGAGCACATGGGCCTTCCGCGCACCGAGTCCGCCCAGGAAGTCGGCGCATCCGTAGGCCAGGGAGCTGCCCAGGGCCAGCAGCAGAGCGATCACGGTACATCCCTTACTATTGCAGCAGAACGACCAGACCGTACAACGGACCGACCACCCCTTGTCAACAGAACGACCGGGTGGCACATTCCACTGGTCCACTTGCGAGAAGGGTGATCGGATCGGATGGCCGAGACAGCGGCGGCGCTACGCACGCTCGCGCACAACGTCAGGGCGGCCCGTACCCGCGCCGGCTTGTCCCTGGACGAACTCGGCCGGCGCGCCCAGGTGAGCAAGGGCGCTCTGGTGGCGTTGGAGAAGGCGCAGGGCAATCCGAACTTCGCCACCCTGGTGCGGCTGGCCGACTGCCTCGGCGTCTCGGTCTCCGCCCTGCTGGAGGGGCCGGCCGAAGGCCGCGTCCGCCTCGTGGCCGCCGACGCCGTCACTCCGCTGTGGACCGGCGCACAGGGCAGTGAGGCCCGCCTCATGCTGACGACCTCGGGCCCGTCCCCGGTGGAGGTCTGGCGGTGGAGACTGGCCCCCGGCGAGGAGTACGTCAGCCACCCCCACCAGGCCGGGGTGGTGGAGACGGTCAGCGTCACCGCCGGCCGGATGGTGCTCCTCGTCGACGGCACCGAGCATCCCGTCGAGGCCGGGCAGACCGCCACCTTCGACGGGGACAGCCACCACACCTACCGCGGCGCCGGCACCGGAGCCTGTGACCTGATCATGACCGTCCACCTGCCGCCCGGCCCCGGCACCGCCTGACGGCAGCCGCCCGGCGCGGGTGCACCCCGGGCCAGTGCGCACCGGCGTCCCGTGCGGGCCTGGTCCGCCGCGGGCGGGGCCGCCCTCCCGCGTTCCGCGGCGGGCGGCCCCGGGGGCGGCGGCGGGGTCAGCGGTAGAGGGCCGGCCGCTCGGCCAGGGCGACCTCGACGCGCTCCCCGGTCGCCTGCGCGCGCACCCCGGCGGCGCAGACCGCGGCGGCGGCGTAGCCGTCCCAGCAGGAGGGGCCCTCCACCTCGCCCCGGCGGGTGGCGTCCACCCAGCGCTGCACCTGCCGGTCGTAGGCCCCCTCGAAGCGCTGCTCGAAGCCGGGGGTGATCTCACCGCCCCAGCGTCCCGCCGTGTTGGTCAGGAGCCCGTGGTCCTCACCGATACGTGCGGTGCCGCGCTCGGCGACGGCCTCGCAACTGACCTGGTAGCCGAAACCGCAGTTGACGAAGAGTTCGGTGTCCACCAGCCGGCCGCCGGCGGTCTCGAAGACGAACAGCTGCGGGTCCTGGAGGCCGCGCGGCGCCTGACCGCTGGGGGCCGGACGCAGCGCGCGCACCGCGGTGATCTCCTCCGCCAGCAGCCACCGGGTCACGTCGATCTCGTGGACCAGCGAGTCGTCCACGGTCATCCGGTCGGTGAACCCGGGCGGCGAGGCGGGATTGCGGTGCCGGTTGTGCAGCATCAGGGTCCGCCCGTAGGTACCGGCGGCCAGCAGCTCCTTGAGCCGCAGGTAGTCGGCGTCATAGCGGCGCATGAAGCCGACCTGTACCCGGCGCCTGCCCAGCCCGGCCTCGGCCGCCACGACCCGCAGGGCCGACTCGGGGTCGGGGGTGAGCGGCTTCTCGCACAGCACGGGCAGGCCGCGGTCCAGGGCGGCGAGCAGGGTGGCCTCGTGGGCCGGGCCGGGGGAGGCGACCAGGAGGGCGTCGACGGAGTCGTCGGCCATGGCGGCGGCGGGGTCGGTGTAGGCGGCGCAGCCCTCGACGGTGGCGGCGACCCTCTTGACGCGTTCGGGGTCGACGTCGACGACGGCGGCGACCCGGGCGCCGCTCACGACGGTCGCGAGCCGGCGCACGTGGTCGGCCCCCATGCGGCCGGTGCCGACGACGGCGACGCCCAGGGTGCTGGCACTGCTCATGCTGGTGTGTCCCCTCGCTGGTGGAGTTCGGGTGCCCGGTGGCCGCGGGCGCACGGGCTGGGCGGGGCGCCGGGGGGCGCCGCGCCCTGCCGCGACGACCCGTCCGGGTGCGCTCAGGCCCCGCAGGAGCGCAGGAAGCGGCGGGTGCGCTCGGCGATCGGGAAGGGCTGGTCGGGCGGGCAGGGGTACATGTCCTGCTCGACGATGGCGAAGAGGTCGACGCCCAGGGCCTGGGCCGCCTCCAGCACCGGGGGCAACTCCGGTACGCCCTTGGGGGGTTCGCACATGACGCCCTGCCGGACGGCGGGCCCGAACGGGGTCCCCCGGCTGACGACGTCGGCGAGCACCACGGGGTCGACCTGCTTGAGGTGGAGGTAGCCGATGCGCTCCCCGTAGGTGCGGATGAGCTTGACGCTGTCGCCGCCGCAGTAGGCGTAGTGGCCGGTGTCCAGGCAGAGGTTGACCAGGTCCGGGTCGGTGGCGTCCAGGAGGCGCACCACGTGCTCCTCGGTGTCGACGTGGGTGTCGGCGTGGGGGTGGAGGACGATCTCCAGTCCGAACTCCTCGCGCACCCGGGTGGCGAGCCGTTCGGTACCGGCGGCCAGGTGCCGCCACTGGTCGGCCGTCAGCTCGCGCGGTTCCAGTTCGCGGGCGGTCTTGTCGTCCCGCCAGAAGGAGGGGATGACGACGAGGTGCCCGGCGTCCATGGCACTCGCCAGCGAGGCGACCTGCGAGACGTGCTCCCAGGTGCGCTCCCAGACCGCGGGGCCGTGGTGGAGGGAGGTGAAGACGGTACCGGCGGAGACGCGCAGCCCCCGCCGCCCCACCTCGTCCCGGAGGACAGCGGGGTCGGTGGGCAGGTAGCCGTGGGGGCCCAGTTCGATCCACTCGTAGCCGGCCTCGGCGACCTCGTCGAGGAAGCGCCGCCAGGGGACCTGCTGCGCGTCGTCGGGGAACCACACACCCCAGGAGTCGGGTGCAGACCCCACCCGGAGGCGGTCCAGTGCGGTGGGCTCGTCGCTCGGAGCGGACATCGATGCGGCTCTCCTCTCGCCGGTCGGCGGTGACCGGGAAGGGCGGCGGGGTGTGTGCCACAGCTTCCGCGCCGCCGTCCAGGACTGTCAAGGGTTCGTCCTGACATAAGGACTTAAGGACTTCCCCGGGCGAAGTGACGCTCTCCGTATACGGCGTTGACCTGCCGTGACGCGGAGAGAGCACCTCCCGGAAAAGTGTGAAGTCACTATGTCAGGACAAAGTCTTGACAGGTCTGACGCCCCCCGATAGACCTGTCGTCGTCACCCGGCACCGCCCTGCCCCGGCAGCCCCGAAGGGACGCAGATGACCGAGCCGTTCGACCTCATCACGATGGGACGCATCGGAGTCGACATCTACCCGCAGCAGACGGGTGTGTCGCTGGCCGAGGTCGAGACCTTCGCCAAGTTCCTCGGCGGCTCGGCCACCAACGTCGCCGTGGCCGCGGCCCGACTGGGACGGCGCACCGCCGTCATCAGCCGCACCGGTGACGACCCGTTCGGGGAGTACGTCCACCGGGCGCTGCGGGACTTCGGCGTCGACGACCGGTGGGTGACGCCGGTTGCCGAGTACCCCACACCGGTGACGTTCTGCGAGATCTTCCCGCCGGACGACTTCCCGCTGTACTTCTACCGCCGCCCCAAGGCCCCTGACCTGGAGGTGCACGCCGGGGAGCTGGACATGGCGGCAGTCCGCAGCGCCCACCTGTTCTGGTTCACCGGCAGCGGCCTGTGCGAGGAGCCGAGCCGCGGGGCCACGCTGGCCGCGCTCGCGGCGCGCTCGGGTGACGCGGCCGGCTCCGGGGCACGGACCGCGACCGTCTTCGACCTCGACTGGCGCCCGATGTTCTGGGGTGGTGCGGGCGGAGCTTCAGGGGACGGCGGTGCGACCGGCCCCGAGGCCATGGAACGCGCGCGCCCGGTCTACCGGGAGGCGCTCGCCCATGCCACCGTCGCCGTGGGCAACCTCGACGAGGTGGAGGTTGCCACCGGCCGGCGTGACCCGCTCGCCGGCGCGGAGGCCCTGTTGGCGGCCGGCGTGGAACTCGCCGTCGTCAAGCAGGGCCCCAAGGGCGTCCTGGCGGTCCACCGGGACGGCACCACCGCGCAGGTGCCGCCGCTGCCCGTCGAGGTCGTCAACGGCCTCGGTGCGGGCGACGCGTTCGGCGGGGCGCTCTGCCACGGGCTGCTCGGCGGCTGGGACCTGGAGCGCACCATGCGGCACGCCAACGCCGCCGGGGCGATCGTCGCCTCCCGCCTCGCCTGCTCGGCCGCCATGCCGACCCCCGACGAGATCGAGGCCTTCCTGGCCGGCGGCTGACCCGGCACGGCGCGCCGGAGGCAGCGCCGCGTGCTGCCGGCACGGGGGCCACCGCCCGCGGCGGCGCCGCGGGCAGGGCCACCGGTCCGACAGGCACCGCCCCGCGCACCGGCCCCGCCGCACACCGCCCGCACTCCAAGAAGGTGAGCTCCCTTGACCACCGCAATCTCCGACATCGTGACGCTGCGGGCCCGGCACCCCGAGGCGGTGGCGGAGGCCGCCGCGCGGCGCCGCCGCCGACCGCTGATAGGGCGGAGCGGCCGGCTGATGATCGTCGCCGCCGACCACCCGGCCCGGGGGGCGCTGGCCGTCGGCGACCACCGCATGGCCATGGCCAACCGCGCCGACCTGCTGGAGCGGCTGTGCCTGGCGCTCTCCCGCCCCGGCGTGGACGGGGTCCTCGCCACCGCGGACGTGCTGGAGGACCTGCTCCTGCTGGGCGCCCTGGAGGAGAAGGTGGTGATCGGCTCGATGAACCGCGGCGGTCTGGCCGGGGCCGCCTTCGAGCTCGACGACCGCTTCACGGGCCACCGCCCGCAGGACCTGACGCGGCTGCGCTTCGACGCCGGCAAGCTGCTGTTGCGCATCGGCTACGAGGACCCCGGCTCCCTGAACACCCTGGAGGCAGCCGCCCGCACGGTCGACGCCATGGCCGGGCGCAGGCTCCCGGTCTTCGTCGAACCCTTCCTGACCCGGCGCGTCGACGGGCGGCTGCGCAACGACCTCAGCGCAGCGGCCGTCACCACCTCCGTCGCCATCGCCTCAGGGCTGGGCGGCACCTCCGCCTACACCTGGCTGAAGCTGCCGGTGACGGAGGACGCCGACGAGATGGCCCGGGTCTGCGAGGCGTCCACCCTCCCCGCCGTCCTGCTCGGCGGCGAGGTCGCCGGCGACCCGCGGGCGCAGGAGGCCGCGTACGAACGGTGGCGCAAGGCGCTGCGGCTGCCGACCGTACAGGGCCTGGTGGTGGGGCGCTCCCTGCTCTACCCCGCCGACGGGGACGTCGCGGCAGCGGTGGACACCGCGGTGGGGCTGCTCTGACCGGCCGGGGCAGCCGCCGACCGGCCGGTGGTCGCGCGCCGGCGAGGGACAGCACCGACAGCGAAGGCGAGGAGAGACCCGCATGACACCCGCACCCCGCACCTCCCACGGCGAGTCCACCGGCGGCGCCGGACGGCCGGCACCGCAGGAGGGCACCCACCACCTGACGGCGGCCCGGGCCGCCGCGTCGGCAAGCCGCCCCTACGTCCTGGACGTCAGCCCCGAGTCCGCGGGGTGGGGTTACTCCTCACTGCGGGTCCTGGAGCTGCCGCCGGGCGGCGCCCACACCTTCGAGGCGGGCGGGAGCGAGTGGATCGTGCTGCCCCTCAGCGGCGGCTGCGAGGTGGTGGTGACGGAGGCCGGGGGCGGCGTCTCCCGCTTCGCGCTGGCGGGCCGCGCCGACGTCTTCCACGGCGTCACCGACTTCGCCTACCTCCCCCGGGACTCCCGCGCCACGGTGGCCACGCGCGAGGGCGGGCGGTTCGCCCTGACCGGGGCGCGGTGCGAGAACCGGCTCCCGGCCCGCTACGGCCCGGCCGCCGGCGTCCCGGTCGAGCTGCGCGGTGCCGGTTCGTGCTCCCGCCAGGTCAACAACTTCGGCGCGGCCGGCGTGTTCGCGTGCGACCGGCTGATCGCCGTCGAGGTCCTCACGCCCGGCGGCAACTGGTCGTCCTATCCTCCGCACAAGCACGACGAGTGCCGACCGGGACAGGAGTCGGAGCTGGAGGAGGTCTACTACTTCGAGATCGCCGAGGCCGCGGGCCGCCCCGGGCTCGGGTACCAGCGGGTGACGCCGTCGGGCAACGGCCGCGGCACCGACGTGCTGGCCGAGGTGCGCCACGGCGACACGGTCCTCATCCCCGACGGCTGGCACGGCCCGTCCGTCGCCGCGCCCGGCCACGACATGTACTACCTCAACGTCATGGCGGGTCCCGGAGCCGAACGTGCCTGGCTGATCTGCGACCATCCCGACCACGGCTGGATCCGCGACACCTGGGCCGGGTGCGAGGTGGACCCGCGGCTGCCCCTCTACCGTGCCCCTGAAGGAGACCAGCGATGACCGACACCGCTCCCCCGGGTGTGCCCGGCGACGCCACCCGGCGCATGACGGTGGCGCAGGCACTGGTGGAGTTCCTGGCCCACCAGTACACCGAGCGCGACGGCCGGCGCCGGCGCCTGGTCGACGCCTGCTGGGGCATCTTCGGCCACGGCAACGTCGCCGGGATCGGGCAGGCGCTGCTGGAGGCCGGCGCCGGCTCGGCGGGGCCGCGGCTGCGCTACTTCCAGGGCCGCAACGAGCAGGCCATGGTGCACGCCGCCGTCGGATTCGCCCGCCAGAGCGACCGGCTGGCCGTGCAGGCGGTCACCACCTCCATCGGGCCGGGCGCCACCAACCTCGTCACCGGGGCGGCGCTGGCGACCGTCAACCGCCTGCCGGTACTGCTGCTGCCCGGGGACACCTTCGCCACCCGGCCCGCCGACCCCGTCCTCCAGCAGCTGGAGGTGCCCTACGCGGGTGACGTGTCGGTCAACGACGCGCTGCGGCCCGTCTCACGCTACTTCGACCGGGTCACCCGGCCCGAGGCGCTCGTCCCGGCGGCGCTCCAGGCCATGCGGGTCCTCACCGACCCCGTCGAGACCGGCGCGGTGACCCTGGCGCTGCCGCAGGACGTGCAGGCCGAGGCGTACGACTGGCCTGCGGCGTTCTTCGCCGACCGGGTCTGGCGAGTGCCGCGTCCGGCGCCCGACGAGGACGTGCTGGCCGAAGCGGCGGCGGCGATCCGCGGCGCCCGCCGGCCGCTGCTGGTGGCCGGCGGCGGGGTCCACCACAGCGAGGCGGAGGACGCGTTGCGGGCGTTCGCCGACGCCACCGGCATCCCGGTCGCCACCACCCAGGCGGGCAAGGGGGCGCTGCGCCACGACCACCCCTGCGAGGTGGGCGGGATCGGCCACACGGGCACCGCCACCGCCGACGACCTGGCGCGCCGCGCCGACCTCGTCCTCGGCGTCGGCACTCGCTGGAGCGACTTCACCACCGCCTCCGCGACGCTCTTCGCCGACCCCGGCGTCCGCTTCGTCAACCTCAACATCGCCTCCTTCGACACGCACAAGCTCGGCGCCGTCAGCCTGGTCGCCGATGCCCGCGCCGGTCTGACCGCGCTCACCCGTTCCCTGGCCGGCCACCGGGTGGGTGAGGCCTACGCGGCCGCGTACACGGCGGAGAAGGCGCGGTGGGAGGAGCGGGTCGACGCGGCCTTCGCGGCCCCCGACCCCGGTGCGCGGCCCTCCCAGACGCAGGTGCTGGGCGCCCTGGACGCGGTCGTGGGCGAGGAGGACGTGGTGATCAACGCCGCCGGCTCACTCCCCGGCGACCTGCACAAACTCTGGCGTGCCCGCTCGCGCCGCCAGTACCACCTGGAGTACGGCTACTCCTGCATGGGGTACGAGATCCCCGCCGCGATCGGGGTGCGTCTGGCCGCGCCGGACCGGCAGGTGTGGGCGCTCGTCGGGGACGGTACGTACCTGATGAACCCCACCGAACTGGTCACCGCGGTGCAGGAGGGACTCGACATCAACGTGGTGCTGCTCCAGAACCACGGCTACGCCTCGATCGGCGGTCTGTCGCAGCTGACCGGCGCCGAACGCTTCGGCACCGCCTACCGCTTCCGCGCCGGGGACGGCACCTACACCGGCGCCCCGCTCCCGGTGGACCTGGCGGCGAACGCCGCCTCGCTCGGCCTGGTGGTCCACCGTGCCGCGACCGTCGCCGAGCTCCGTGAGGCACTGGCGGCGGCGCGCGCCGACCCCCGCCCCACCTGCGTGTACGTCGAGACCGACACCTCCGGGGAGGCCCCGGGCGCACCCGGGGCGCAGGCGTGGTGGGACGTGCCGGTCGCGCAGACCGCCACCCGGCCGGCAGCGGTGCGCGCCCACGAGACCTACCGGCGGCACGCCGCGAGTCGCCGCCGCCACCTGTGACCCTCCGCTCCCCCACCGGGTTCACCCTGCACACCCCGTGGCGGCACCCCCGCACGGCATCGAGAGAAAGGCCCCTTACGTGAAGACCTTGCAGCACTGGATCGACGGCAAGCCCGTCGAGGGCGCCTCCGGCGACTTCGGGCCGGTGTTCGCCCCGGCGACCGGAGCCCAGCAGAAGCAGGTTCCCCTCGCCTCGGCCGAGGAGGTGGACGCGGCCGTCGCCTCCGCCAGGGCTGCCCAGCGCTTCTGGGCCACCAGCTCCCTCGCGAAGCGGACCTCGGTGCTCTTCCGCTACCGGGAGCTGGTGGACGCGCACCGCGTGGAGCTGGCCCGTCTGATCACCGCCGAGCACGGCAAGGTGCACTCCGACGCGCTGGGCGAGGTGGCCCGCGGCCTGGAGATCGTGGAGCTGGCCTGCGGCATCCCGCAGCAGCTCAAGGGCGAGCTGTCCACCCAGGTCTCCAGCCGTGTCGACGTCGCCGCGATCCGCCAGCCGGTGGGCGTCGTCGCCGGCATCACACCGTTCAACTTCCCGGCCATGGTGCCGATGTGGATGTTCCCGCTGGCCGTGGCGTGCGGCAACGCCTTCGTCCTCAAGCCCAGCGAGAAGGTGCCCTCCGCCGCCCTGCTGCTGGCCGAACTCGCCACCCGGGCCGGGCTGCCCGAGGGCGTCCTCAACGTCGTCCACGGTGACCGCACGGCCGTCGAGCGGCTGCTGACCCACCCGGACGTGGCCGCCGTCTCCTTCGTCGGTTCCACGCCGGTCGCCCGTCACATCCACGCCACCGCCACCGCCCACGGCAAGCGGGTGCAGGCGCTGGGCGGCGCCAAGAACCACATGACGGTGCTGCCGGACGCCGACCTGGACCTGGCTGCGGACGCCGCGGTCAACGCGGCCTACGGTTCGGCCGGGGAGCGCTGCATGGCCGTCTCGGTGGTGGTCGCCGTCGGTGACGTGGCCGACCCGCTGGTCGAGCGGATCCGGGAGCGTGCCGCTGCGCTGACCATCGGCCCCGGTGACGACCCGGCGTCCGAAATGGGGCCGCTGATCACCCGTGAGCACCGGGACCGGGTGGCCTCCTACGTCACCGGCGCCGCGGCCCAGGGCGCCACCGTCGCGCTGGACGGCACCGGCCTGCGGGTCGAGGGGCGCGAGGACGGCCACTGGATCGGCGTGTCGCTGCTGGACCACGTCACGCCTCAGATGGACTGCTACCGGGACGAGATCTTCGGCCCGGTGCTCTCCGTGGTGCGGGTGGCCTCCTACGAGGAGGCGATCGCCCTCGTCAACTCCTCCCCCTGGGGCAACGGCACGGCCGTCTTCACCCGGGACGGGGGCGCGGCGCGGCGCTTCCAGCTGGAGGTGGAGGCCGGGATGGTCGGCGTCAACGTGCCGATCCCGGTGCCGGTCGGCTACCACTCCTTCGGCGGCTGGAAGGACTCGCTCTTCGGCGACCACCACGTCTACGGCAACGACGGCGTGCACTTCTACACCCGGGGCAAGGTCGTCACCACCCGCTGGCCCGACCCCGCCGACGCCGGCATCAACCTCGGGTTCCCCAGCAACACCTGAAGCAGACCCGCACCGCCGGGCGCGGCCGGGCCGGGGGTCGTCCGCCGCGCCCGGCCGCGGAGGCGGGCGTCCCCGTACCGGGACCGGGTCACGGGTGACCGCCCCTTGTCAGGACAGGCTGACCTGTCGACTTCCCGTCGTGTACGCGCGGTTATACCCTCGCGCACGTGGCGCAACGCAGGGACAACGAGGACATGGACAGCTCCCTCACGCTCAGTGTCGACCGGCACAGCCCCGTACCGCTGTACTTCCAGCTCGCCCAGCAGCTGGAGGCCGCCATCGAGACGGGGAAGCTGGCACCGGGCAGCCTGCTGGGCAACGAGATCCAGCTCGCCGGCCGCCTCGGACTGTCCCGTCCCACGGTGCGCCAGGCCATCCAGTCGCTGGTCGACAAGGGGCTCCTGGTGCGACGGCGCGGGGTGGGCACCCAGGTCGTGCACAGCCAGGTCAGGCGTCCCCTGGAGTTGAGCAGCCTCTACGACGACCTGGAGAGCGCCGGCCAGAAGCCCGCCACCCGCGTCCTGCGCAACACCACCTGCCCGGCCGGTGCCGAGGTGGCCGCGGCCCTCGGCGTCACGGAGGGCACCGAGGTCGCCCTGGTGGAGCGGCTGCGTCTGACCCACGGCGAACCGGTGGCGCACCTGCGCAACCACCTGCCGCTGGAGATAGTCCGGTTGACGGACGGTGCGCTGGAGTCCACCGGCCTGTACCGGATGATGCGGGCGGCGGGCATCACCCTGCACAGCGCCCGCCAGTCCGTCGGCGCCCGCGCGGCGACCGCGCTGGAGGCCGAGCAGCTCGACGAGGACGAGGGCGCGCCGCTGCTCACGATGGAGCGCACCACTTATGACGACACCGGGCGGCCGGTGGAGTTCGGCTCGCACGTCTACCGCGCCTCCCGCTACGCCTTCGAGTTCCAGCTGTTGGAGCGTTCCTGACCCGTGCCTGCGGGGCCTCAGCCGCCGAGGCGGGCAGCCGCCGCCTCCCAGGCCCGGCTCGGCCCGGCCGGTTCGTGGTGGCGCAACGGCTGGGTCGCGGCGACCAGGGCCCGCAGCTCTGCGAGGTCGCCGAGGGTGCCGTGGGCGCGGGCCTGGAGCCCCAGGTTGCCCAGGGCCGTCGCCTCCGCGGGCCCCGCGGTCAGCGGTAGCCCCGTGGCGTCGGCGGTCCACTGGCACAGCAGCTCGTTGCGCGCTCCACCACCGACCAGGTGGACCCGGTCGATGTGGCGGCCGGAGAGTTCGGCTGCCCTGCGCAGGGTGCGGCGGTGGGCGAGGGCGAGGCTCTCCAGGATGCAGCGGACCAGGGCGCCCCGGGTCTGCGGTGGGCGCTGCCCGGTGCTCCGCAGCAGGGCCGCGATCCGGCCGGGCATGTCCCCGGGGGCGAGGAGGACGGGGTCGTCCGCGTCGAGCACCGCGGCGAACGGTTCGGCCCGCGCGGCCTGTGCCAGGAGCGCGGGCAGTTCCTCGGGGCTGCCTTCGCGCTGCCACTCCCGGCGGCACTCCTCCAGCAGCCACAGGCCCATGGTGTTGCGCAGGAAGCGGACCGTGCCGTCCACACCGCGCTCGTTGGTGAAGTTGGCCTGCCGGGCCCCAGGCGTCAGCACGGGAGCGTCGAGTTCCAGTCCGGCCAGGGACCAGGTGCCGCAGGAGACGTAGCCGAAGTCGCCGTCGGCCGCGGGGACGGCGGCGACCGCGGAGGCGGTGTCGTGGGAGGCGACCGTGGTCACCTCCGTGGTCGGCGGCAGCCCGGTCTCCGCGGCCACGTGGGGCAGCAGCGCACCGGCCTGCTCGCCGGGCCGCCGCAGAGCGGGGAAGAGGGAACGCGGCAGGTCCAGGCGGGAGATGAGTTCCCCGGACCACTGGCCGGTGCGGGCGTCGAGGAGGCCGGTGGTGGAGGCGTTCGTCTCCTCCGCACCCACGGTGCCGGTCAGCCAGTGGACGAGGAGGTCGGGAACGAGGAGGAGGGTACGGGCGGCGGGCCACAGACTGCTGCCGCGGGCGACCGCGAGCTGGTAGACGGTGTTGAACGGCAGGTGTTGCAGCCCGCTGACGGCGTACAGTTCCTCGGGCGTGCAGCGGCTGTGCACCAGGGTGTCCGCGGTGGCGGTGCGCGGGTCGCGGTAGTGGTGGGGCAGGCCCAGCAGGGTGCCGTCGGCGTCCAGCAGTCCGTAGTCCACGGCCCAGCTGTCGATGCCGACGGAGAACGGGGCGGGTGCGGTGCGCGCTGCTCGCCGCAGCCCGTCGAGGATCTCCTGGTGGAGACCGGGCAGGTTCCAGTGCAGGCCGCTGGGCAGGCGCAGCGGGGTGTTGGCGAACCGGTGCGTCTCGCGTGTCTCCAGCCGTTCCCGCCCGACGAGGCCGGTGATCACGCGTCCGCTGCCCGCGCCGAGGTCCACGGCGGCGTGGACGGTGGTGGCGGAGCGGGGGCGGGAGGTCGGGTGGGGCATGGTTCTCCGATGTGACGGGCGCGGGGTGGCGGGGTGCCAGGAGGTCCGGGGGCGCCGCCCGGCCCGGTGCGGCGGGTCCGGGCCGGGCGGCGGGGCGGGCGTCAGCGCAGGAACGCGGCGGCGACGCCGGCGTCCACCGGGACGTGCAGCCCGGTGGTGTGCGTCAGGTCCCCGCCCACCAGGGCGAAGACTGCGTTTGCCACGTGCTCGGGGAGCACCTCCCGCTTGAGCAGGGTGCGCCGGGCGTAGAACTCGCCCAGTTCCTCCTCGGCGACGCCGTAGACCGCGGCGCGCTGGGCTCCCCAGCCGCCCGCGAAGATGCCCGAGCCGCGCACCACCCCGTCGGGGTTGACGCCGTTGACGCGGATGCCGTACTCCCCCAGTTCGGCCGCGAGCAGCCGGACCTGGTGGGCCTGGTCGGCCTTGGCCGCCGAGTAGGCGATGTTGTGCGGTCCGGCGAAGACGGAGTTCTTGGAGACGACGTAGACGATGTCGCCGGGCAGTCCCTGCTCGCGCATGACGCGGGCGGCCTCGCGGGAGACCAGGAAGGAGCCTCGGGCCATGATGTCGTGCTGGCGGTCCCAGTCGGCGGCGGTGGTCTCCAGCAGGGGCCTGGAGAGCGAGATGCCGGCGTTGTTGACGACCAGGTCGACGCCGCCGAAGGCCAGTACCGCGGCGTCGAAGGCGGCCCTGACCTGCTCCTCGTCGGTGACGTCCGCGGTCAGGGCCACCGCCCGGTCGGGGCCGCCCAGTTCCCCGGCGACGGTCTCGGCCCGCTCGGCGTCCACGTCGGCGACCACGACGCAGGCCCCCTCGGCGGCCAGGCGGTGGGCGATCGCCCTGCCGATGCCGGAGCCCGCCCCGGTGACGAGGGCGATGCGGGTGGCGAGCGGCTTGGGCGCCGGCATCCGCTGGAGTTTGGCCTCCTCCAGGGCCCAGTACTCGATGCGGAACTTCTCGCTCTCCTCGATGGGGGCGTAGGAGGAGACCGCCTCGGCGCCGCGCATCACGTTGACGGCGTTGAGGTAGAACTCCCCCGCCACCCGCGCGGTCTGCTTGTCGCGGCCGTAGGTGAACATGCCGACGCCGGGCACCAGCACCACCGCGGGGTCCGCGCCGCGCATGGCGGGCGAGTCGGCGTCGGCGTGGCGGTCGTAGTAGGCCGCGTACTCCTCCCGGTAGCGGGCGTGCAGTTCCCGCAGCCGGGCGAGGGCGTCGTCCAGCGGTGCGGTCGGCGGCAGGTCCAGGACCAGGGGGCGGACCTTGGTGCGCAGGAAGTGGTCGGGGCAGGAGGTGCCGAGGGCGGCGAGGCGGGGGTGCTCGGTGCGGGCGAGGAAGTCCAGGACGGGCCCGGCGTCGCTGAAGTGCCCGACCTGGGGGCGGTCGGTGGAGGCCAGTGACCGCAGGGTGGGCGCCAACGCGGCTGCCCGGGCGCGGCGTTGCGCCTCGGGCAGCGGCTGCCAGCCCTCCCGGAGCGGGCCGAAGGGCTCGGGGCGGCCGTGGTCGGCGAGGTACTTCTCGGCCGTGCGGATCATCCACAGGGCGTTCTCCTGGCAGCTGGCGGAGGTCTCTCCCCACGCGGTGATGCCGTGTCCGCCGAGGACGACGCCGACCGCCTCGGGGTGGGCCTCCCGCACCGCTGCGACGTCCAGGCCGAGTTGGAAGCCGGGGCGGCGCCAGGGCACCCAGACGACCTTGTCCCCGTAGACCTCGGTGGTCAGCTTCGCCCCGTCCGCCGCGCAGGCCAGCGCGATGCCGGAGTCGGGGTGCAGGTGGTCGACGTGGGCCGCGCGGACCAGGCCGTGCATGGCGGTGTCGATGGACGGCGCGGCTCCCCCCTTGCCGAAGAGGCAGTGGTCGAAGGCGGCGACCATCTCGTCCTCCCGCTCGACGCCGGGGTAGACGTCCGCCAGGGCGCGCAGCCGGTCGACCCGCAGGACGGCGAGGCCGGCCTCGGTGAGGGTGCCGAGGTCGCCCCCGGAGCCCTTGACCCACATCAGTTCGGCCTCGCCGCCGGTGACGGGATCCTGGACGGTCCCCTTGGCGGAGGCGTTGCCGCCTGCGTAGTTGGTGTTGCGCGGGTCTGCTCCGAGCGTGTGCGACCGGTTCAGCAGGTCGGTGACGGCGGGGTGGGAGGCAGCGGGCATGGTGGTTCCTCGGTCTCCTTGGGCTGAGTCTGCGGGGCGGGACGGGGCGCGGGCGGGTCAGGCGCCCCAGCCGGCCTGCTGTCCTCCGACGCGGGTCGCGGCGATCTCGTCCTGGTGGCCGGAGTCCAGGTAGGCGCGGAAGGGGTCGGCGGCGAGGCCGTTCTCCTGCCGCACCTCGGCGAGCAGGGGGCGGACGTCGGTGTTGTAGGCGTCCATCAGGGCGGCGTTGGCGGCCAGTACGTCGCCCTCGCGCTGGGCGCGGCCGAGGGCGTCGCGGTCGACGAGGAGTGCCTTGGCGGTGGCTTCCTGGACGTTCATCACCGAGCGGATGACGGCGGGGATCTTGGCCTCGATGTTGTGGCACTGGTCCAGCATGAAGCGGACGTCCCTGGCCGGGTCGAGGCCGCCGCCCCGCACGACCTCGTACATGATCCGGAAGAGCTGGAAGGGGTCGGCCGCCCCCGCCATCAGGTCGTCGTCGGCGTAGAAGCGGGAGTTGAAGTCGAAGGCTCCGAGCTTGTCCTGGCGCAGCAGGAAGGCGACGATGAACTCGATGTTGGTGCCGGGGGCGTGGTGCCCGGTGTCCACGCAGACCTTGGCGCGCTCGCCGAGGGTGAGGCAGTGGGCGTAGGAGGTGCCCCAGTCGGGGACGTCGGTGCTGTAGAAGGCCGGCTCGAAGAGCTTGTACTCCAGCACCAGTCGCTGCCGCTCGCCCAGCCGCGCGTAGACCTCACCCAGGGCTTCGGCGAGCCGGTCCTGGCGGGCCGTGAGGTCGTCCTGGCCGGGGTAGTTGGTGCCGTCGGAGAACCACAGCTTGAGGGCGTCGGAGCCGGTGGCGTCCATGATGTCGACGCACTCCAGGAGGTGGTCGGTCGCCTTGCGGCGCACCCGCGGGTCGGGATGGGTGACCGAGCCCAGCTTGTAGTCGTCGTCCTGGAAGACGTTGGCGTTGATCATGCCGATGCGCAGCCCGTGGTCACCGGCGTGGGCGGCGAGCGCACCGTAGTCCTCGACCCGGTCCCAGGGGATGTGCAGCGAGACCACCGGTGCGGCGCCGGTGTGGGCGTGTACCTGCGCCGCGTCCTGGATCTTCTCGTACGGGTCCCGGGGCACGCCGGGCTGCGCGAAGACCTTGAACCGCGTGCCGGAGTTGCCGTACCCCCAGGACGGCGTCTCGATGACCTGGGACGACAGTGCGGCCTTGACGGCGGCGATCTCCACCATGTTCACCTCGTTGGTTCCTTGCGAAGACGGTCTGCAATGCTGGTTATAACGTTTCACATCGGGCAGGCGCGGCAAGCTGCGCGCCCTTCCGCCTGCGGGGACGGCTGCGCCCCGGGGCCGCCGGGGGCCCCGGGG
>NZ_JBHWGP010000036.1:0-70898 GCF_042733155.1 Streptomyces sp. NPDC059740
CAGCCTCGCAGCGTCCGGCACCCCCACCCCCAGGGAGGTCTTCCTTCTACGACGTGGGCTGATGCCCTTCCGGGACACCTGCCCCCGTCAGCCGCGGCAACGCCCGGTAGCGGCGCGCGGCGTGGGACGAGAGGGTGTCAGGCGGTCTCGCGGACCGCGCGGGCGAGGATGCGCAGCCCCTCGTCGAGCTGCTCGGGGCTGGTGGTCAGCGCCGGCAGGAGCTTGACGACCTCGCTCTCCGGGCCGGAGGTCTCGATGAGCAGCCCCAGCTCGAAGGCGCGTTTGGCGATGCGGCCGGCCCGGTCCTTGGCGGGGAACTCCAGACCCCACACCATGCCGCGGCCCCGGTAGTGGCCCTCCAGCTCCGGGTGCTCCTCGACAATGGCGCGCAGCCCGGTCTCGATGATCTCGCCGCGGGCGATGGTCTGCTTCTCCATCTGCCCGTCCGCCCAGTACGTCTCCAGCGCCGCGGCGGCGGTGACGAAGGCCGGGTTGTTGCCGCGGAAGGTGCCGTTGTGCTCGCCCGGCTCCCAGACGTCCAGCTCCGGCTTGAACAGGGTGAGCGCCAGCGGCAGCCCGTAGCCGCTGATGGACTTGGACACCGTGACGATGTCGGGGACGATGCCGGCCTCCTCGAAGGAGAAGAAGGCACCGGTGCGGCCGCAGCCCATCTGGATGTCGTCGACGATGAGCAGCATGTCCTTGCGGTGGCACAGGTCGGCCAGCGCGCGCAGCCACTCGGGGCGCGCCACGTTGATGCCGCCCTCGCCCTGCACGCTCTCCACGATGACGGCGGCCGGGCGGTTCAGGCCGGAGCCCTGGTCGTCCAGGAGGCGCTCGAACCACAGGAAGTCCGGGTACTGCCCGTCCAGGTAGTGGTCGAAGGGCATCGGGGTGCCGTGCACCAGCGGGATGCCGGCGCCCGCCCGCTTGAAGGCGTTGCCGGTCACCGCGAGGGAGCCCAGCGACATGCCGTGGAAGGCGTTGGTGAAGGAGACGATCGACTCGCGCCCCTTGACCTTGCGGGCCAGCTTCAGCGCCGCCTCGACGGCGTTGGTGCCCGTCGGGCCCGGGAACATGACCTTGTACGGCAGGTCCCTGGGGCGCAGGATGATCTCCTGGAACTTCTCCAGGAAGGCGCGTTTGGCGGTGGTCGACATGTCCAGACCGTGCGTGACGCCGTCCCGCTCGATGTAGTCGATCAGCGCCCGTTTCAGGACCGGGTTGTTGTGGCCGTAGTTGAGCGACCCGGCGCCGGCGAAGAAGTCGAGGTAGGTGTGACCGTCCTCGTCGGTCATGGTGCTGCCCTGTGCGCGGTCGAACACGGTGGGCCAGCTGCGGCAGTAGCTGCGCACCTCCGACTCGACGGTCTCGAAGACGCTGAGGTCCGGCTGGGTGATGGTCACTGCGTGCTCCTGGGAGTGTGGGGTGGCGTGACGGAGGGGACGTGAGGGTGAGGAGAGCGCTCGCGGTACTTCCGGGGGCGGGCTGGTACCGCGGCCGCGGACCGGACGGGCGTCAGGGCGCTCCGGAACGGTCCGGGTGGTGCGGTGGCCGCCGGCCCCGGTGACGGGCGCGGCGCGTCCCCGTGAATCAGCCGGGCGGCTCGTCGGGAGCGAACGGGCCAATGCGGTGCAGCAGCTCGGCCTCGTGCCCCTTCTCGGGGAAGAGGTCCTCGGTGAAGAGCTCCTCGCGGCGGTGCTGCGCCCCGTGTCGCGCGGCGAACGAGGCGAACAGCCTGTTGGACGGGGTGTTGCTCGAGGTGACCGTCGTCTCCAGGTAGGTCACGCCCCGCTCCCGCGCCACGCGGAAGGCGAGCCCGTCGAGGAGGGCTGCGGCCAGACCGTGGCCGCGGTACGCGTCGTCGACGGCGACCTGCCAGATCACGAGTGTGTCGGGGCGGTCGGGGCGGACGTAGCCGGTGACGAACGCCGCCGGCTCTCCGTGTGCGTCGCGGGCGACGACGGAGGTGGCGGCGAAGTCACGGCACCACAGCAGGTAGCTGTAGGAGGAGTTCAGGTCCAGAACCTGTGAGTCGCGCGCTATGCGCCAGATCGTGGCTCCGTCCTCCGCGCGTGGGGTGTCGAGCTTGAAGCCCTCAGGCATTTCTCTGATTTCGCCTCGGGCACTTGCACGGTCTGCTTGTGCGGCGGTCATGGAAATTGAATTTACCCAGCAAGAAGTGAAACCGCATCGCGAGGTGGGGTTACGTTGAGCTCCTTTCTGTGTTATCGCGCGGGCGCGCGTCCGCGTGAGACCCCGTCGCTCAGGCGATTTTGCCCGTATATATCCGGGCAAAACGGGCTCTGTGTGGAGTCGGTCACATGTCTGTAACGAAGCCTGACGCGGCTGTAACGCCTCTCGACAAGGTTCCGAACAGGGGTGTTTAGCCCTCGGGAAAGCGGGCAGAAGCGGTTACGGGAAGCTGCACTGGCCAAGAAAAGGGAATTGTGTTGTGAGTGTGTCGGTGGGGCTTCGTCAAAGACGCGTGGACGCAAGGGACGCGTGAATGTGCATACGGGCGCGCGAGGGCGCGATAAGGGGCGCACAGAATTCCTGTATACGCAACCGGAGCGTGGGACGGCTCACTTCCGGCGCGGGGTGCGGGCGCCTTCCCCGGCCGGCCGCCGGCGCGGGGTGCGGCCCCGGCGCCGCGGGGCTGCGCATACAGTGCGGCCATGGTTGAGAGCCCTGGCGCGTCCCCGCAACCCGTGCTGCACGTCCGTGGCACGGTCCTCACCGGCCCGCACGAGGCGGTGGGCGACCTCTGGGTCGTCGGCGGCCGCATCACCTTCACACCGCCGAGCGGGGCCCGCGAGGTCCTCCACACCGAGGGCTGGGTGCTGCCGGGCATGGTGGACGCCCACTGCCACGTGGGGCTGGACGCCCACGGCGCGGTGGACGAGGCCACCAGTGAGAAGCAGGCCCTGGCCGACCGGGACGCCGGCACCCTGCTGATCCGCGACGCGGGCTCCCCCGCCGACACCCGCTGGATCGACGAGCGGGAGGATCTGCCCCGCATCATCCGCGCCGGCCGGCACATCGCCCGCACCCGCCGCTACATCCGCAACTACGCGCACGAGATCGAGCCGGGGGACCTGGTCGCCTACGTGGCCCGCGAGGCCCGGCGCGGCGACGGCTGGGTCAAGCTCGTGGGGGACTGGATAGACCGCGAGCAGGGCGACCTCGCCGCGTGCTGGCCGCCCGGCGCCGTGGCGGCGGCGATCGCGGAGGCCCACCGGCTGGGGGCGCGGGTGACCGCCCACTGCTTCGCGGAGGAGTCCCTGGCCCCGCTGGTGGAGGCCGGCATCGACTGCATCGAGCACGCCACCGGGCTGACGGACCGGACGATCCCGCTCTTCGCCGAACGCGGGGTGGCCATCGTGCCCACGCTGGTCAACACCGCCACCTTCCCGCGCCTGGCCGCCGGCGGCGAGCAGAAGTTCCCCCGCTGGGCGGACCACATGCGGCGCCTGCATGCCCGCCGCCACGAGACCGTCCGCAACGCCTGGGACGCGGGGATCGCGGTGTACGCCGGTACCGACGCCGGCGGCGGCATCGCGCACGGGCTGATCGCCGAGGAGGTGGCCGAGCTGGTCCGCGCCGGCATCCCCGTACCGGACGCGCTGTCGGCCGCGACCTGGGGCGCCCGGGCCTGGCTCGGGCGGCCCGCGCTCACCGAGGGCGCCGAGGCGGACTTCGTGGTCTACCCGGCCGACCCCCGCCAGGACGTGGGCGTGCTGGCCGACCCGCGGCACGTGGTGCTGCGCGGGCGGATGGTGGCCTGAGGGCCAGGGCCGCAGGCCCCGGGTCTGCACACCGGACGGCCTGCTCGAACGCGTCGGGGCGCGGCCTCGGCGCCGCGCCCCCGGCCGCCCGCCGAGCGGGGCGAGCGACCTCTCAGTCCTCCAGGGTGGCTGCGGGGGCCTGTGCGCCGCGCCGCGCGCCCCGCGCCATCCAGGCGGCGACCACCGCGCCGGAGACGTTGTGCCAGACCGAGAAGACCGCGGCCGGCAGCGCGGCGGCGGGGCTGAAGTGCGCGGTGGCCAGCGAGGCGGCCAGGCCCGAGTTCTGCATGCCCACCTCGAAGGCCATGGCCCGGCTCGCCGGGCGCCCCAGCCTGGCCAGCGCACCCGCACCGTAGCCCAGCGCCAGCCCGAGGCCGTTGTGCAGGACGACGGCCAGCAGCACCATGCCCGCCGCGCCCCGGATCTGGTCGGCGCTGCCCGAGACCACGGTCACCACGATCAGCGCGATGGTCACCGCGGAGACCCAGGGCAGCGCCCGCAGCACCCGCACCACCAGGCGCCCGGCCACCAGCCGCACCACCAGGCCGGCGACCACCGGCAGCAGCACCGTCTTGAGGATGTCGGTGACCATGGAGCCCGCGTCCACGTCCAGGAACTGGCCGGCCAGCAGCAGCGTCAGCGGCGGCGTGACCAGCGGCGCCAGGACGGTCGAGACCGTGGCCACCGACACCGACAGGGCGACGTCGCCGCGCGCCAGGAACGTCACGACGTTGGACGCGGTGCCGCTGGGCGCGCAGCCCACCAGGATCACGCCGGCAGCGAGCTGCGGCGGCAGGTCGAGCACAGTGGCCACCAGCCAGCCGAGCCCCGGCATGATCACGTAGTGGGCGACCAGCCCCAGCCCCACGGCCCAGGGCCGCCGGGCCACGGCCGTGAAGTCCGGGAGCGTCAGGGTCAGCCCCATCGAGAACATGACCACCCCGAGCAGCCACGGCGTCGCCGGCGCCCAGCCGGAGAAGGCCCCGGGCCGGATCAGCCCGGCGGCACCGGCCACCAGGACCAGCACCGGGAAGACGGTCACCGCGCGCCGGGCCGCCCGTTCGGTGGCCGGCAGCTCGGAGGGTGCGCCCCCGCCCTGCTCGGTGACGGGGGGCTCGGTGGGGGTGGGGAGGTGCGGGAAGGCGCCGGTCGCCGCTGCGGACGTGCCGGCCGCCGCGGTCTCCTGAGGCGACTCGCCCTGTTGTTCGGTTGGCATGGCCGCACCCTAGCCATCACCGCCGTGACTGCCCAAGCCCAGGTCACGCGAGGGATGGAGCATCCCAAGGGGTGGGACGGGACGCCGGGTGGACGAAGACGGTTCCCCGTCCCGTACTCGAACTTTCGACCAGAAACCACCTGTTGGAGTGAACTGACGCAACGTCCTCCACTGTTCACCCTCAGTGCGTACACGATGTGCGGGTCGTTGTCGTCGGCCCCGCGATGTCCCCCATTGGCGCGGCCGGCGACGCCCGTTCCTCACGTGGGGGTTCCACACCCGTGTCCATCAGATCCACCCGACGGGCCGCCCGGCCGGCCGTGCGTCCCACCGCCCTCCCCGCCGCCCCGGTACGCCGCGGCGCAGCCCTCGGCGCCACCCTCGCCCTGGTCGCCGTACCCGCCGGCCTCCTGGGCGCCACACCCGCCCTCGCCGACGGCTCGCACGGCGCACGCGGTGCGGCGAGCGCCGCCGTGCTCCGCGCCGGCCTCGACGTCGGGCTGCTCGACAAGAAGATCGACCTCCCGCTGAACCTCACGCTCAACGCGGTCAGCGCGCCCCGCAGTGCCCGGCAGACCAGCCTCAGCGCCCGCCTCGACGGCGTCGAGGGGAACAAGCCGTTCAACGTGTTGCGGGCCGACGTGGCCACCGCCGCCGCCGACGTCGACCGCGGCGCAGCCACCGCCTCCAGCGAACTCGCCCACGCCAGGGTCCACCTGCCCGGCCTGCCGCTGCTCTCCCTCGTGGAGGTCGACGCAGTGAAGGCGAGTGTCGAGTGCCGCGCCGGGGCCCGCCCGAAGGCCGACGCCCAGCTGCCGGCCACCGTGCGCGTCCTGGGCAGGAAGGTCACCGTCAGCACCGCCGGCACCACCGCCCTCGACGTCCCCGGCATCGGGCACGTCCGGCTCGACCTCGCCAGGCACAGCACCACCTCGACCACCGCGGCGGCCGCCGCCCTGGACCTGTCCGTCGAGGTCAACCCGCTCAAGCTCAACGTCGCCGAGGTCAGCGGCCGGGTGACGCTGGCGCAGGCCACCTGCACCGCGCCCGCGAAGGCGGCCGACCCGGCGCCGGTCGCGAGCCCCACGCCGAAGCCGAGCGCCTCCGCTGCCGGCGGCACCCGGCCCCAGACGGCCGCCCGTCAGGAGGCGTCCCCGGAGCTCGCCGAGACCGGCGCCGGCTCCACCACGCCCTACCTGGCCGGGGGCGCGGCACTACTGCTCGCCCTCGGCGGCGGCGCCCTGGCCGCCACCCGGCGCCGCCGCGCAGCAGCGGCCGCCCGCGACTGAGCCGGGCCCCGACCGGCCGCCGCGGACCGCGCCGCCACGCCCCGGAGGAGGGGGCCGGGGCGCGGTGACGGTCCGCGGCGGCGGGCCCCGACGCCACCGGAAGCGGCCGGAGGCGGACCCGCCCCGGGCCAGTGCCGGCCCGGGGCCGTCTCAGGCCAGTGCCGCCGCCAGCGCCGCGGCGAACCGGTCGGTGGTCGCCGGGTCGCGCACCGCCAGCCGCAGCCAGTCGGGGCCGAGCCCGGGGAAGGTGTCGCCCCTGCGGACCGCGAACCCCAGGTCCGCCAGCCGGTCCCGCACCGCGGCGGCGCCGGCCACCCGGAGCAGCACGAACGGGCCCGCGGGCGGCGTCACCACCGCCACGCCCCGCGCCTGGAACCGGGCCAGCACGCGCAGCAGGTGGAGCCGGTCGGCGGCCGTCGCCTCGGCGGCCGCCGAGGCCTCGGCCAGAGCCGCCGGCTCGCAGCACGCCTCGGCTGCGGCCAGCGCCGGGGAGGAGACGGGCCACAGCGGCTGGGCCCGTTCCAGCACCTCGACGGTCTCCGGCTCGGCCAGCACGTACCCCACCCGCAGCCCCGCCAGCCCCCACGTCTTGGTGAGGCTGCGCAGCACCACCAGGCCCGGCACGTCCACCGCCGAGGCCAGCGACTGGGTCTCTCCCGGCACCGCGTCCATGAACGCCTCGTCGACCACCAGCGTGCGCCCGGGCCGGGCCAGCGCCGTCAGGGTCGCCGCCGGGTGCAGCACGGAGGTCGGGTTGGTCGGGTTGCCGACGAAGACCAGGTCCGCGTCGTGCGGCACGTCCCCGGGCGCGAGCCGGAAACCGTCCCTCTCCCGCAGCACCACCCGGCGCACCTCGTGCCCGGCGTCGCGCAACGCCGCCTCCGGCTCGGTGAACTGCGGGTGCACCACCACCGGCCGGGTCGCCCGCACCGCGCGGGCCAGCAGCACGAACGCCTCCGCCGCACCCGCGGTCAGCAGCACCCGCTCCACCGCGACACCGTGCCGGCGGGCGACCGCCGCCCGCGCCGCCCGCGCGTCGGGGTAGGCGGCGAGGCCGGCCAGGGAAGCGGCCAGCCGCTCCCGCAGCCAGGCCGGCGGGGTGCCGGCGCGGACGTTGACGGCCAGGTCGGTGACCTCGCCCCGCTCCACGGCGGCCCGCACCTCGGCGTCCCCGTGGTGACGCAGGTCGAACCCGCAGCCGTGCACCACCCCGTCCGGAAGTGGCAGGCCGGGCCCGGCGGTGGTGGCCGGCTGCGGGGCGGCGGGCCGGTCGGCCGGCCTTCGGTCGGCGGGAGGGCGCATCTCGGATTCCTCTGACGGCGACGGACTCAGCTCCCCGGAAAGAAGGAACCGCCATCCTCCGCCACCGGCACCGGTGCCTCCGCGCCGGGGTGCGCCCCGGCCCCGCCGCCCGACCGCGGCGCCACCGGGTGCGGTGCCTCGGCGGGCCCCGGGGTGAACACCTCCGGCGGCCGGCCCTCCGCCAACCCGCCGGCCAGGGCGGCCCGGTAGGTGGCCAGCACGGCCTGCGCCACCTCCTCGCCCAGCCCCATGCTGCCGGCGCACCGCACGTCCGCGTCGGGGTGTGCGGCAGCCCAGCCCTCCGCCTGCAGCCGCGTCCGCTCGCTGTGCCGGCCGTCCAGCAGCTCGTAGGGCAGGACCACGACCCGGCGGGCCCCCAACCGCAGGCACCGGTCCAGGCCGGTGGGCACGTCCGGGCCGGTCAGCGACACGAACGCGGTCTCCACACCCGCGAAGCCCCGGCCCTCCCACAGCAGCCGGGCCGCCCGGAAGACCTCGGCGTTCTCGTCCGGATCGGCGGAGCCGCGCCCCACCAGCAGGACGGTCGTCTGTGCCCGCTCCCGCAACGAGCGCCCGGTACCGCCCAGCACCTGGTCCAACCGCCGCTCCAGCAGGCGCAGCAGCGCGGGATGCGGGCCCAGCGCAGGACGGCACACGTACCGGAAGCCGGGGGCGGTCCGCGCCTGCGAGCGCAGCGCGGCGTGCGCCAGCCGCTGCGCCTCCCCGTCCTCCCCGCCCAGCCGCGCGGCGGTGCCGGCCAGGGTCAGCGGGACGGTGACCACCCGGCGCACGCCCTGGTCGACGAGCCCGGTCACCGCGGACTCCAGCGCCGCCCGGCCGTCAGTGGCGAGCAGCCCGGTGACCCGCAGCTCGGGGTGGTCGGCCGCCAGCCGCCGGACGAAGTCCGCGAACGCCTGCCGGCCGGTGGGAGCGTCGGCGTCCGGGGCCCGGCCGGTGGGCGGCGGCGGTGTGCCACGGACCCAGCCGGGCACCGAGACCTCCTGACGGTCGTCGACGTCGGCCACCACGAGCAGGGCGGGCGGCAGCGGAGGGGCGTCGGGAGGCGTGGTCAAGGCTGCTCCTTGGTGCGTGTGGCGTGCAGTGTCCTGCGGCCCGCCCCCGCGGGCCCTTCCCGGCGGGCGGCACGGCCCGGCGCAGCGGCGAGGGCAGCGGGACGCGGTGCGCGGCGGCGGTGCGGGTGGGTGTGCGTCACGGGCGGCTCCCCTTCTCTGCCGGGCCAGGACACGGTGGTCGCCCGAACGGATGATCACCGCGAAGCAGCCTGCCATGACCGTCCGGCAGTCCCGCCGCCAGCCCCCGGGAAACGGACCGGGCAGCCCCGGCCGGTAGCGCGGCGCGCGGCGACCGCTCCCGCACCCGCCCGGACTCCGCGCACCGGCCCGCGTCCCAGCTCACCCCGGGCCCCGCCCCGCCCCCGCCGTGCAGGCCACCGCGCAGGTCACCATCGCGGTCCGGCCGGGCAGCGGCAGGGTCCGCTTGGGGACGAGCAGCCGCGCGCCGGGCCCGGCGGCCAGCAGCGCCGCGGCCTCCGCCACCGCCCGGGTGCCCACCGCCGCACGGGTCCGCCCGGCCGGGTGGGGCACCTCGACGCGGGCGAGCCGTTCGGCCGGCCACCCCCGCAGGCCGGCGCCGAGCCGCGCGGCCACCGCGATGGCCGCGGGTTCGCCGGCCCGCCGCGCGAGGGTGGCGACCAGGGCGACCTGCCCCGCGAACGCGGCGAGCGGACCGCCGGCCGCACCCGCTCCCACACCACCCGGGCGGCCCAGCGCCCGCGCCGCCTCCCGCAAGGCCTCGGCGGCCAGCGCCTCCGCCTCCTCGGCCGAGGCGCCGGGACGGGCACCGAGCCCCACCACCAGCACCGGCGGACCGGGGGAGGGATGCGGTCGCGGTGCGCCGGCCGGAGCGGCCCCCACCGGTGCCGGGGCCCGGGCCCGGGCGTCGCCGACCGGGTGGGCCGTGGGAGGCTGGGGGGCGGCTTCGGCGCGGAGGGCCTCCGTCCGCCGCCGCGCCGCCGCCTCCCCACGCCCCGCACCGCCCGCGCCCTGCCGTGGCGCCGCGACGGGCTCCCGCCACGCTCGGTGACGACGCAGGGCGTGCGTGAGGTGGCGGGGACCGTTAAGCAGGTGGTGACGGCCGTCGTCGTCCGGATGCGTGCCCCACACCCCCGGACATCCCGGTACCGGCCAGGCCGCGCCGGGCGTGGCGGACGCGTACGCAGAACAGGAAGTCGAGGTGGGGCCGTGCCCGTGGTCATAGCGTTGGGCGCCTGCATGATGACGCTGGTCGGCGGCCTCGTGGCCCGCCGCGTCACCGACCGCAGGCACCTCATCCTCGGGCTGGCGGGCGGCCTGATGCTCGGCGTGGTGGGCCTGGACCTGCTGCCCGAGGCCCTGGACTCCGCCGGCCAGCAGGTCTCCGGCGTCCCCGCCGCGCTCCTCTGCTTCGTCCTGGGGTTCCTCGCCGCGCACGCCCTCGAACGGCTGCTGGCGGTCCGCAAGGCCGCGCACGGCATGGACCCCGACGAACGCGTGCCGCAGGTGGGCCTGACCGCCGCCACCGCCATGGTGGTCCACAGCGTCATGGACGGCTTCGCCATCGGACTGGCCTACCAGGTGGGGCAGGAGATGGCCGTCGCGGTCGCCCTCGCCGTCATCGCCCACGACTTCGCCGACGGCTTCAACACGTACACCATCACCAGCCTGTACGGGAACGCCCGGCACCGCGCCTACCTCATGCTCGGCGCGGACGCCCTCGCCCCGATCCTCGGCGCCGCCGCGACCCTCTTCGTCAGCCTCCCGGCCATGCCCCTCGGCCTCTACCTCGGCTTCTTCGGCGGCGTCCTGCTCTACCTGGCGACCTCCGACATCCTCCCCGAGGCCCACCACGACCACCCGGCCATCTCCACGCTGCTGTGCACCGTGGGCGGCGTGGCCTTCATCTGGCTGGTCGTGGGGATCGCGGGCTGAGTGCACGGCGGCCCGCTCACCCGGCCGGGGCGAGCGGTACGGCGGCGGCCCGGGCCACCAGGCGCCCCGCCGCGGACGGCGTCGCCGCCCAGTGCAGGTGCAGGTAGGAAGCGTGCACGCCGCCCTGGACGAACCCCTCGGTGCGGCGCTCGCGGCGCTCCCCGCCCCAGGTGAGTCCCCAGGCGGGCGTGGCACCGCTGCCCGGCTCCAGCACCGTGCGGTGGAACTCGTGGCCGCGGGTCCGCGTCCCGGCCGCGGCGAGCACGCCGTCGTGCAGCGCCACCGCCTCCCGGTAGCCCAGCGTCAGCCGGGCCGACATCGCGCCCTCGGCCGGCAGCACCCCGCACATCGGCAGGCCGTCCAGCGAACGCGCCAGGTACAGCAGGCCCGCGCACTCGGCGGCCACCGGGGCGCCGGCAGCGGCGAGGGCCGCCACCTGCGCCCGCAGCGGCGCGTTGGCCGACAGCTCGGAGGCGTAGACCTCGGGGAAGCCGCCGCCGACGACCACCGCGCGCGTCCCCGCCGGCAGCTGCTCGTCCCGCAGCGGGTCGAAGACCGCGACCTGCGCGCCCGCCGCCGCCAGCAGCTCGGCGTGCTCCGCGTAGCAGAAGGTGAAGGCGGGGCCGCCCGCCACGGCGACCACCGGCCGCTTTGTCCCGCCCGGTGCCGAGTCGCCCGCACCGGCAGACCCGGAGCCGGCCACCTCCGCCCGCGGGTCCCACGCCTGCCCGGCGACCGGCGGGGCGCTGCGCGCCAGCGCCAGCAGCGCCGGCAGGTCGCAGCCCGCGCGCACCCGCTCGGCCAGCTCCTCGACGGACTCCACGGCCTCCTGCCGGCGCTCGGCCACCGGCACCAGCCCCAGGTGGCGCGAGGGGGTGCGCAGCTCGCCGGCGCGCCGCAGCACGCCCATCACCGGCACACCCGTCTCGGCCATGGCCTCGCGCAGCATCGCCTCGTGCCGGTCCGAGCCGACCTTGTTGAGGATGACGCCGGCCAGTCGCACCTGGGGGTCCCAGGAGGCGAAGCCGTGCACCAGCGCCGCCACCGACCGCGACTGCGAGGAAGCGTCGACGACCAGCACCACCGGCGCCCGCAGCACCTTGGCCACCTGCGCGGTCGAGGCCGTCTCGCCCTGGCCCGCGGCCCCGTCGAACAGCCCCATCACGCCCTCGACCACCGCGAGGTCCGCGCCGGCCGCACCGTGCAGGAACAGCGGGGCCAGCCGCTCGGTGCCGCACAGGTAGGCGTCCAGGTTGCGGCCCGGCCGGGCGCCGCCCACCGCCAGCGTGTGGTAGCCGGGGTCGATGTAGTCCGGCCCCACCTTGTGCGGCGAGACCGTCAGCCCCGCGCGGGTGAAGGCCGCCATGAGGCCGGTGGCCACCGTCGTCTTGCCGCTGCCCGAGGACGGCGCCGCCACCACCAGCCGGGGCACCGCGCCGGCGGCGGTCATCGGGCGACCGCCCGCCGGCGCCGCCGTGACACCGCGTTCACCACTCGATGCCCCGCTGGCCCTTCTGACCCGCGTCCATCGGGTGCTTGACCTTCGACATGTCGGTGACCAGGTCGGCCGCCTCGCACAGCGCTGCCGGCGCGTTGCGCCCGGTGATCACCACGTGCTGGGTGCCGGGCCGGTCCCGCAGCACCGCCACGACCTCCTCGGCGTCCACCCAGCCCCAGTGCATCGGGTAGGCGAACTCGTCGAGCACCAGCAGCCGGTAGGTCTCGGCAGCCAGGTCCCGCTTGACCTGCTCCCAGCCCTCCCGGGCCGCCTCCTCGCTGCTCGCCAGGTCGCGCTGGACCCAGGACCAGCCCTCGCCCATCTTGTGCCAGTCGACGGTGCCGCCCTCGCCGGAGGCCCCGAGCACCCGCAGCGCCCGTTCCTCGCCGACCTTCCACTTGGCCGACTTCACGAACTGGAACACCCCGACGGGCCAGCCCTGGTTCCAGGCGCGCAGCGCCAGCCCGAAGGCCGCAGTCGACTTGCCCTTGCCGGCACCGGTGTGGACCAGCACCAGCGGACGGTTGCGGCGCTGACGTGTGGTGAGCCCGTCGTCCGGTACGACCGACGGCTGTCCCTGTGGCATGGCGGTTCCTCCTGAGCGGGAGCGGGGCGGTGGGTGGGGGTTCAGGCGGCCACGCGGTGCCCGCGCACCGAGTGGACCAGGGAGGTGACGTTGTCGGCGCGCAGCTCGTCGAGGGTGACGAGGGTGCCCTGCAGGGACCGGGTCAGTTCGGCGGCCAGGCCCAGGCGGACCGGGCCGCTCTCGCAGTCCACGACCACCGAGGCGGTACCGTCCGCGGCGAACAGCGAGGCGGCCCGGGCCGCCCGGGACAGCGGCTCGGGGCCGCCGGTGGCCCGGCCGTCGGTGACCACGACCAGCAGCGGACGGCGCGAGGGGTCGCGCATCCGCTCCACCCGCAGCACCTCGTGGGCGCGCAGCAGCCCGGCGGCCAGCGGTGTGCGGCCCCCGGTGGGCAGCCGCTCCAGCCGTGCGGCGCCGGCCTCCACCGAGGAGGTCGGCGGCAGCGCCAGCTCCGCGCCCGAGCCGCGGAAGGTGACCAGCCCGACCTTGTCGCGCCGCTGATAGGCGTCGAGCAGCAGCGAGAGCACCGCGCCCTTGACCGCGCCCATGCGCCGGCGCGCCGCCATCGACCCGGAGGCGTCGACGACGAACAGTACGAGGTTGCCCTCCCGGCCCTCGCGCACCGCCTCCCGCAGGTCGTCGCGGCGCAGCACCAGCCCGGTGCCGCTGCGGCCCCTGGCCCGCTGGTGGGGAGCTGCGGCCTGCACGGTCGCCGCCAGGTGCAGCCGGCCCAGCGCGCCGCGCGGCCGGCGGGCGCCGGTGGTCCGCCCGTGCGCCGTACGGGCCCTGGAGCGCCGGCCGTCGGCGCCCTCACCCAGTCCCGGCACGTCCAGCCGGCGGGTGCGGAACGGCTCGTGCGCGGCGACGGCCGGTTGCTCGGCGGCGCCCGCCGCCGGCGCGGCCGAGCCCTGCCCGGCCTCCTCACCGGAGGCGGGCTCAGGTGCATCGGCCGGTTCCTGCGCGGTGTCCCCGCCTCCCGTCCCGGGGCCCGCCTCCCCGGCCCCGCGCGGGGCGGGGCCGGGCTGCTCCGGGGCCTGCGAAGGGGAGGTGTCCTGCGCGCCGCCCTCGGGGGCGTCGCCGCCGGGGCCGTCCTCGGCGGGGCCCTGCGGGCCGCCGCCGGGACCGTCGGGGCCGTCGTCGTCGGGCCCCTCGTCGTCCTCGTCGAACTCCTCCAGGGCGCGGTCGAGCTTCTCCTCGTCCAGGCCGGGCGCGTCGAAGGGGTTGCGGCGCCGGCGGTGGGGGAGCGCCAGCAGCGCCGCCTGCCGCACGTCCGCGGTCAGCACCTCCTCGCGCCCGTCCCACGCCGCCAGCGCCGTCGCGGTGCGGGCCACGACGATGTCGGCGCGCATCCCGTCCACCTCGAAGGCCGCGCAGGTCGCCGCGATCTGCCGCAGCCGCCGGTCGCTCAGCGCCACCTTCGGCAGCAGCGCGCGGGCCCGCACCACGCGCTCCCGCAGCTCCGCCTCCTGCGCGGCCCAGGCGGCGGCGAAGGCGGCCGGGTCGGCGTCGTGGGCCAGCCGGCGCCGCACCACCTCGGCCCGCTCCCGGGGGTCCCGGGAGGCGGCCACCTCCACCGTCAGGCCGAACCGGTCCAGGAGCTGCGGCCGCAGCTCGCCCTCCTCCGGGTTCATGGTGCCCACCAGCAGGAACCTGGCAGCGTGCCGCACCGAGACGCCCTCGCGCTCGACGTGCGAGGCGCCCATGGCCGCCGCGTCCAGCAGCAGGTCCACCAGGTGGTCGTGGAGGAGGTTGACCTCGTCGACGTAGAGCAGTCCGCGGTGTGCCTCGGCCAGCAGCCCCGGCTGGTAGGCCTTCACGCCCTCCGACAGCGCGCGCTCGATGTCCAGCGCCCCCACCAGCCGGTCCTCCGAGGCACCGACGGGCAGCTCCACCATGCGCGCCGGCCGGTCCACCGCCCGCACCTCGGGGTGCGGCCCGTCGGGGCAGAGCGGGTCGGGGGCGGCGGGGTCGCAGGAGAAGCGGCAGTCCGCCACCACCGCCACGGGCGGCAGCAGCGCCGAGAGGGCGCGCACCGCCGTGGACTTGGCGGTGCCCTTCTCGCCCCGCACGAGCACCCCGCCCACCGCGGGGGAGACCGCGTTGAGCAGCAGCGCCAGCCGCAGGTCGGCCATGCCGACGACGGCGGTGAACGGGTACTGCGGGGTGCCCGTGGCGGGTGCCGCCGGTACGCCGCCGTTGCGGCTGGCGGGCACCTGGGCCTGCGGAGCGGTCATGCGGGGGCCTCCTGGGCGTCGTCGGTGGGTCGGGGCTGCCTCGGCGGGGAGGCGGATCGGGCGGGGGCGGGCGGCCGGGGGAGCGGCGGGGCGGCCGCCGCCATCAGGGGGCACCGGGCGGCACGAACGGCAGCCCCACCGGCACGCCCTTCTCGATCAGGCGCAACAGGGCGTCGGTGTCGGCGTGTTCGGCGATCAGGTCGCCCAGCAGGTCGAGCTGCTCCTCGCGCAGCCGGCCGAAGCTGGTGTCGGGCGCGGGGACGAAGTCACGGCCGGCCGCGGCGGCCACCTGCCGCAGGAACGCCCGGCGGAAACCGTCGCTCTCCAGGGAGCCGTGCCAGTGCGTGCCCCACACCGCACCCACCCGGCAGCCGTCCAGGAACGGCTCGTCGCCGCCCTCGACCTGCGCCACGCCGTGGTGGATCTCGTAGCCCTCGACGCGTTCGCCCAGCGCCTCGCCGACCGGCCGGGCCAGGGTCTTCTCGGCGGCGAACCGCACCCGCACCGGCAGCAGTCCCAGACCGTCCACGACGCCCTGCCGCGACTCCACCTCGTCCTCGATGCGGGTGCCCAGCGCCTGGAAGCCGCCGCAGATCCCCAGCACCGGGCGGCCCTCGGCGGCGCGGCGGGCGAGGGCGCCGGCCAGGCCCCGCTCACGCAGCCAGGCCAGCGCCCGCACCGTCGCCCGGGTGCCGGGCAGCACCACCAGGTCGGCGTCGGCCAGCTCCTCGGGCCGGTCCACGAACCGCACCACCACGCCGGGTTCGGCGGCCAGCGCGTCCACGTCGGTGAAGTTCGACATCAGCGGCACCGCGGCCACCGCGACCCGCAGCACGTCGCTCCCGTGCGGCGGGGCCACCACGGACTCGCGCACCGCGCCCCGCAGCGACACCCTCAGCCCGTCCTCCTCGTCGATGCCCAGCCCGTGCCGGAACGGCAGCACCCCGAAGGTCGCCCGGCCGGTCAGCGACCGCAGCATCGCCAGGCCCGGCTCCAGCAGGCTCACGTCACCGCGGAACTTGTTGACCAGGTAGCCGGCCACCAGCTCCTGGTCCTCGGGGCTGAGCAGCGCGGTGGTGCCGAAGAACGAGGCGAACACCCCGCCCCGGTCGATGTCGCCGACCACCACCACCGGCAGCCGCGCCGCCCGCGCCAGACCCATGTTGACGATGTCGGTGCGGCGCAGGTTGATCTCGGCCGGGCTGCCCGCGCCCTCGCAGACCACCGCGTCGTGGGTGCGCCGCAGCTGCTCCAGGCAGTCGGTGACGGTGCCCAGCAGCGTCTCCTGCCGCCCCTCGTGGTAGCCGCGGGCGCTGAGTTCGCCCACCGGGCGGCCCAGCAGCACCACCTGGCTGCTGCGGTCCCCGCCGGGCTTGAGCAGCACCGGGTTCATCAGCGCACTGGGCTCCACGCGGGCCGCGGCGGCCTGCATCGCCTGCGCACGGCCGATCTCCGCGCCCTCCCGCGTCACGTAGGAGTTCAGCGACATGTTCTGTGCCTTGAACGGCGCCACCGACACGCCCTCGCGCGCCAACCACCGGCAGATGCCGGCCGTCACCACGCTCTTGCCGGCGTCCGAGGTCGTCCCGGCGACCAGCAACCCGCCGCCCAGCCCCTGCGCTCCGCCCTGTCCGACCCTCACCGCTGCCTCCCGCGTGATCCGCTGCCCCGGCCCGCGCCGGTGACCCGCCGCGCCACCGCGGCCAGCGCGGGGCGCGCCGCCAGGGTGACCAGCAGCGCGCCCGCACCCACCCGGCGCGAGAGCCGCACCGCGCGTGCGATGTCGCCGACCGCCACCGGCCGGCCCCGCTCCCCGCCCAGGACCGGACGGTGCTCGATACGCCCCCGGTAGGCCAGGGTGCCGCCCAGCCGTACGCCGAGCGCCCCGGCGAACGCGGCCTCCACCGGGCCCGCGTTGGGGCTGGGGTGGCGGTGGCCGTCGGCGCGCCAGGTCCGCCAGGCGCCGCCGCGGTCCGGGCCGACCGCGACCGTCAGCGCCGCGGTCAGCCGCGAGCCGGGCAGGCCGGCCAGGTCGTCCAGGCGCGCCGCGGCCCAGCCGAACCGCAGGTGGCGAGGGGAGCGGTGACCGACCATCGCGTCGAGCGTGTTGACGGCGCGGAAGGCCGCCAGGCCCGGGACCCCGGCCAGCGCCCCCCACACCAGGGCGCCGACGACGGCGTCGGAGGTGTTCTCGGCGACGGACTCCACCACCGCACGGGCGATCTCCTCGGCGTCCAGCGCCTGCGGGTCGCGGCCGCACAGGTGCGGCAGGCGCGCCCGGGCCGCCGCCAGGTCGCCGCTGCTCAGCGCGTCGCCGACGGCCCGCGCCTCCCGGCCCAGCGAAGCGCCCCCCAGCACCGCCCAGGTGGTGGCGGCGCTCAGCGCCAGGTGCGCGGCGCCGCGGCCGCGCACGGCACGCGTCACCGCCGTCGCGCCCAGCGCCGTCCCGCCCGCGCACAGCAGGGTGTGCAGGGCGCCCGCGCCGCGGTGGTCACGCCACAGCCGGCGCTCCAGCGCACCCGCCAGAGATCCGAAGGCCGCCACCGGGTGGCCGCGCCGGGGGTCGGCGAACACCGCGTCGGCGACGAAGCCGAGGGCGGTGCCGCAGCCGTGCGCCAGATGTGCGCTCCGACTCACCTCACACCGCCGTCACGCCTCGCAGCGGGCAGTGCGGCGGGGGGCTGGTTCCTGGTCCGGGCAGCATGCTCGCGAGGGTCCTCACTCAGGGTCCGCGCCCTGGCTCGACGTGACGGCGACATGAGTCTCCTGGCTCCCGGATCGGCGTCTCTCCGCGGCCTTCCCACCCGTTCCTGGACGGGTCGTGGCCGTGCGGTGCGGAGGCGCTCCCCGGTGACAGTGGCGGGACCGCGCCGGATTCGCACCGGACTTCCTCATCTGTCGCCGAATGGCCCCGGCAGTCCACCACGCCCCGAGAACGCCCGTCAACTCGCTGTTGACCTGCGTCAGCGGGGGCGGGAACCCGGAACGCACGACGGCCGCCCCTGCACGAGGGGCGGCCGGGGCGGCTGGTGCGGCGTCAGGCGACCACGACGTAGATGCCGTAGGCCACGGCAGCAGCGCAGACGGCGAAGGCCGCGTACGCGCCGACGCGCGCCACCGGGCCGGCGGCGGCGCCGCCCTCGGACGAGGTCCGGCGGGAGGCGCCGACGATGCCGGCGGTGAACAGGCCCACCAGGGCCACCGCCAGCACCACGCTGGTGCCGAAGACGCGGCCGAGGGCGGCCCAGTCGATCTCGATGCCGTGCACGGGGTTTCTCCTTCGGTGCGGCCGGTCAGTGGGTGGAGGCGGCCGGGGCGAGCGGCACGCCGTCGACGGGACGCACGGACAGCGCCGGGGCCGCCTCCGCCTGAGCCGCGGCCGGCGCAGGTACGGAGACCTGGGCCGGCGCCGGGGCCGGCAGGACCACCGGCGGCGGCGAGACGGTGCGCAGGGCGGCGGTGACCACCCCGGCGGGCTCCGGCTCCCCGGCCGCGTCCTCGGTGACGTTCTCGACGGTCACCGGCCGGCGGCGGGCCAGCACCCAGATCGTCACGCACACCGCGGCGGCCAGGGCGGCGACCGCGGTGACGCCCAGCGGCCCCCGGTCGGCCAGCAGCGCGGCGCCCGCCGCCACCAGGCCCGCGGCCGGCAGCGTCACGACCCAGGCCACCACCATGCGCGTCGCGGTCGACCAGCGCACCACACCGCCGGCGCGGCCCAGCCCCGAGCCCATGACGGCGCCGGTGCACACCTGCGTGGTGGAGAGCGCGAAGCCGAGGTGGGAGGAGGAGAGGATGGTGATCGCCGCACTGGTCTGCGCGGCGAAGCCCTGCTGCGGACGGATGTCGGTGAGGCCCTTGCCCAGGGTGCGGATGATGCGCCAGCCGCCCAGGTAGGTGCCCAGCGCGATGGCGAGGGCCGCGGAGACCACGACCCACACCGGCGGATCGGCCTGCGGGGCGATCACCCCGCCGGTGATCAGCGCCAGCGTGATCACACCCATGGTCTTCTGCGCGTCGTTGGTGCCGTGGGCCAGGGAGACCAGCGCGGCGGAGGCGACCTGGCCGGCGCGGTAGCCGCCCGCCGTGTCCTCCTCGGCGCGCCCCCGCGTCAGGCGGTAGGTGAGGCGGGTCGCCAGCAGCGAGGCCAGTCCGGCCACCACGGGGGCGGCGACGGCCGGCAGGACGACCTTCGTCACCACCGCGCCGGCGTGGACGCCGTCCGCCCCGACCGACACCAGCGTCGCGCCGATCAGGCCGCCGAAGAGGGCGTGGGAGGAGCTGGAGGGCAGCCCGGCGAGCCAGGTGACGAGGTTCCAGACGATGGCGCCGACGAGCCCCGCGAAGATCACTTCGGGCCTCACCCCCGCGCTCTCGTCGATGATGCCCCCGGAGATGGTCTTGGCGACCTCCAAGGAGAGGAAGGCGCCGACGAGGTTGAGTGCCGCCGACATCGCCACAGCGATCTTGGGCTTCATGGCACCGGTGGAGATGGTCGTGGCCATCGCGTTGGCCGTGTCGTGGAAGCCGTTGGTGAAGTCGAACACCAACGCGGTCACGATCACGACCCCGACGAGCAGCGTGATGTGTTCCATTCCCCAGGCAATCAGTTCGGTCGGGTGCGGTCGCACCGAACGTACGGAGGCAGGGTGAACTGAAGGTGAACTGGGCAGGGCCTTGCGGTGTCACCTCACCCGAGTTCACCGGCGGCCCCCCGGCCCGACGCGCGCAGGACCGCCACCCGTCGCCGGCGGTGTGATAGTTGCGACCCGGCGCCGGTCCACCGCCGCGGCGCCCACCCAGCCGTACCAGCCCACCCGGGGGAGCCATGACCCACCCGCCCGCCGACCACCGCGCGCCCCGCCCCACCGCCGGGGCCCCCGACCCCGGCCGGCTCGCCGCACTGTGGCGGCAGGTGGTCACCACCGCCCGCCGCACCGCCGCCGAGGGCCTCGTGGTGGGCACCTCCGGCAACGTCTCGGCCCGCCTGGGCGACGTCGTCCTGCTCACCCCCAGCGGCATCCCCTACGACCGGCTCGGCCCGCACGACGCCGTGGGCCTGGACCTCACGGGGCGGCAGGTGCTCGGCGAGGCCAGGCCCACCAGCGAGGCCCCCCTCCACCTGGCCGTCTACCGGGCCACCCGGGCCGCCGCCGTGGTCCACACCCACGCCGTGCACGCCACCGCCGCCGCCACCCTCACCGACGTCCTGCCGCCGATCCACTACATGGCGGCCGACCTCGGCGGCCCGGTGCGCACCGCGGCCTACGCCCTGTACGGCACCGAGGAGCTCGCCGCCGCGGTGCTCACCGCCCTGGAGGGCCGCACCGGGTGCCTGATGCGCAACCACGGCGCCCTCACCTACGGCGCCGACCTGGACCAGGCCTTCGACCGCACGGCGCAGCTGGAGTGGATGTGCCGGGTCTGGCTCACCGCCCGCTCCGGCCCCGGCACCCCCACCCTGCTCACCCCCGGGCAGCTCGCCGACGCCGCCCGGCAGCTCGGCGGCTACGGCCAGGGCTCCGCCACCACGGCCGACGCGCCCGCGACCGGTCAGGCCCCCGCCGCCCGCGACGGGCGTGCGGCCCCCCGCGAGCCCGGGACGCGGTGACCTGGCGGGGGCGGACGCCCGCATGATCCCCGCGGGAGCGGCAACACGAGGAGACAGTCCCGGCCCCCGGCCACCGCCACCCGGATCGGAACCGCCATGACCCGCCTCGACCGGAGCACCCCGCCCGCCACCGGCCCGTCCACCGCACGCCGCACCCCGCGCACCCCCGCGGCCCGGGCCGGCCGCCCCGCCCCGGCGGGCACGCGGACGGCGCAGCGCCACGCCGGACCGGCCCTCCCCGGCTGGCCGCGCCCCGGACCTGCGACCACACTCGGGAAGATGCGTCCTGCAACCACGGCGGCCGTGGCCGCCACCACCGTGCTGGGTGCCGGGGCCGCCGCGGTGGCGGTCGGCGGGCGGTACGCCGGGAGGCTGGCCGTACGCCCCCCGAACGACCACCCCCTCCCGGGCGACCCCCGCCTGACCGTCCACTCGGTGGGCGGGGACCGCATCACCCTCACCCGCACCCTGGCCTCGCTCCGACCCGGCCTGTACGGCCTCGCCGGCCCGGGCTGCCACGCGGTGGTCGGCCCCGTGGTGCGCGACGCGGTCCACACCCCCGACACGGTCGTCCGCCGGCTGGAACGCGTCACCTACGGCACCCTGACCCCCGGCGCCCGGCTGCGGATGACCCCCCAGGTGTACGTGGGCGATCCCCGGGACGCCTTCGGCTACGAGTGCGCCGACGCCGAGATCGCCGGGGATCTCGGCCCGCTGCCCGCCTGGTTCCTGCCCGGCAGCCGTGAGACCTGGATGATCCTCGTCCACGGTCTGGCCACCACCCGCGAACACCCCATGGTCCTGATGCCGCTGCTGCACCGCGCCCACCTGCCGGTGCTCGCCCCCGCCTACCGCGGCGACCCCGGGGCACCCGCCTCCGCCGACGGCACCAGCCACCTCGGTGCCGCCGAGTGGCGAGACGTGGAGGCGGCCATCGGCCACGCCGTGCGCCACGGTGCCCGCCGGATCGTCCTGTACGGCTGGTCCACCGGCGCGACCATGGCGCTGAAGGCCGCGCTGCACACCGCCCACCCCGACCGGGTCTGCGGCCTGGTGCTGGACTCACCCGTCCTGGACTGGCGTGCCACCGTGCGCAACCTGGCCGCCGCCCGCCACGTGCCGCACGCCCTGCTGCCGCTGGCGGTCCGCGCCGCCGAGGGCATGACCGGCGTCGCCGCCGACGAGCTGGGCGAGCTGGCGAGAGCGGCCGGACTGGACGTGCCGACCCTGCTCTTCCACGGCCCCGACGACACCCTCGCCCCCTGGCAGGCCTCCCGCGACCTCGCCGCCCGCCACCCCTCCCGCGTCGCGCTCCAGACCGTCCCGCACGCCCCGCACGCCGCCATGTGGAACGCCGACCCCGAGCACTACGAGGAGGTGCTGCGCCGCTTCCTCACCCCCCTGGTGTGAGGGAGGGCCGGCATCGGCGGAGGCGGAGACGGCCCGTCAGGCCGCCACAGGCGGACAAATGATGACGATGCACCGTCATTTCCTCCGGTGCGGTGGACCCGGACCACCTCCGGCGCGTTCCGATTGGGCTTTCGGGGCGTCAACGTGAAGACTGCCCCTGTGACGTCTCGTACCCCGCGCGACTCCCGACTCCGCCTCGTCCCCCGTCAACCGATCTCCGCCGTACAGCGGGCGGTCAGCACCGGGCCGAGCCGCCCGGCCCCGCGACCACCGCAGGGCACCCCGCCCCTGCCGGAACTGGCACGCCAGGCCCGGCAGGGGCTCACCGGCCCGGTCCGCCTGGCGCGGTGGGCCGCCGGCGAACAGACCAGGCCCACGGGCCTGCGGGCGGGGGCCGACGGCGCCCTCCCCGACTCCGCCGCCCGGCGTGCCGCCAAGGCCCTCGGCCTGGCCCCGCGCGAGGTCCGGGCGGACTGGGACCGGGCACGGCTGACCGGACTCGTCGAGCTGCACGGCACGACCGCCCGGCCCGGCTGGCGCCTGCGCGCCTGGGACCGCGACGACTCCGCCGCGCTGCGCGGCTGGGTGGCGCTCTTCGACGCCTGGTCGCTGACCAGGCCGGCGCCGCGCCGCCGGTCCGCCGCCGCCGTCGCCGAGGTCGTCGAGGCCGTCCCGCAGCTGCTGTCGCTGCTCCACCTCTCCGCGGGCCCGGTGGCCGTACCCGTCCTGCTGGACATGCTGGAGAAGCGCGTCACCGAACTGCGCACCGAGCGGTGCGAGGTGCCCTACGCCGACGACGCCCCGGCCGGAGCACCGGCCCAGCCGCCGGCGACATCCGACGCCGCCACCACCGACGACCTGCCGGCCCTGCTGGCCTGGGCCCTGGAGGCGCTGGCCGGCGTGGGCGCGCTGGTGGTGCGCGAAGGCAGCGGCGCCGGCGCCTACCCCGAGGGCGAGGCCCACCTGACGGCCCTGGGCAACTGGGCGGTCTGGGTCAAGCTGGAGCAGATCTGCGTCGCCGCCCAGAGCACGGTCGGCGGCAACATCGAGCAGTCCGCCGAGGCCATGCTCCGCGGCTGCGCCGGCATCAGCCCCGGTCAGGCGCGTGCCGAGTACCGGGCCTGGCTCGCCGCCCGGCCCGTCGGCAGCGCCGTAGAGGAGCTGCTGGCCGCCGCCAGGGGCGAGGACGCGCTGCTGCGGGGACTGGCCTTCGAGGCGCTGCGCGTCGTGGGCGGGCCCGCCGAGAGCGCGGTGCGCGCGGCGGTCGAGGAGCCGGTGCTGCGGCCCTACGCGCTGATGTGGCTGGCGGTGGAGAGCGAGGGCGGCGACCCCGAGGACGCGCAGGACGTCCTCACCCGCGAGGAGTCCACCTGGCTGTGGGTGGACACCGCGGCGGCCATCGCCGACCACGGGGAGAGCGGGCTGCTGGTCCGCCACCTCGACTCCGCCGTGCAGGGCTCGGTGCCGCGGCTGCTGGAGGAGGTCCGCTCGGTGGGCCACCCCAGGACCGTCCAGGTACTGGTCGCGCTGGCCGCGGCCCACCCCGACCCGGTGCTGGCCAAGGCGGTGCGCAAGGCGGCCTTCCAGGTCCACCACGGCGGTTCGACCCCCGAGTGACCCGGGCCCGGGGCTGCCGCCGCCCCGGGCCCGGACCCCGGCTCAGCTGGAGGCCGGGTCCTCCGCCGTCTCGATCGCCGGGGCGTACGTGCCGAAGCTCCAGACGTTGCCCTCGTGGTCGCGGGCCATGTAGTCGCGGGAACCGTAGTCCTGGTTGGTCGGCTCCAGCAGGATCTCCGCGCCCGCCTCCCGCGCCCGGCGGAAGTGCTCGTCGGTGTCGCGCACCACCACGTAGACGCCGACCGGCCCGGCCCCCGCCATCGCCTCGTCGAAGGGCCCGCCGCGGCCCCGCGAGCCCAGCATCACCGCACCGTTGCCGTAGCTCAGCTCGGCGTGCAGGACCGACCCGTCCTCCGACTCGTACACGGCGTTGCGGGTGAAGCCGAAGGCCTCGGTCAGCAGGGTGATCGCCGCCCGGGCGTCCCGGTACAGCAATGTCGGGTACATGCTCGGTGCGGTGTCGACGTGTCCCGCCATCGGTCCGCCTTCCTCCGGCACCGGGCACCGGCCCGGCCCCACGCGGTGGATGGTGCCGGTCGCTCCGGCCTCCCTCCCAGTGCAGCGCCCCGCGCCGCGCCCCGGCGACCGGCGGGCAGCCGTTCGGGGGAGCCCCGGCGGGCTCCGTGAGGGGGCTCGCACGCCCCGGGCCGGTGGGGGCGGGGGCCTGACCCGGTCGGCCCCCGCCCGCGCGACGGGCCGTTAGACTCCCTGGTATGGCCACACTCCTCGCGCATTAGACGGTGGGCGGCAGCTCCGCCCCACCGCCACAGCAGCCCTCCCACCCGCCGTCTTACCCGCACAGGAGTCTGTCCCGTGATCACCGCAACCGGCCTTGAGCTGCGAGCCGGAGCCCGAGTCCTCATCGAGTCCGCCTCCTTCCGCGTCGCCAAGGGCGACCGCGTCGGCCTCGTCGGCCGCAACGGCGCCGGCAAGACCACCCTCACCAAGGTCCTCGCCGGCGAGGGCATCCCGGCCGCCGGGACCGTCACCCGCTCCGGCGAGGTCGGCTACCTCCCGCAGGACCCCCGCACCGGCGACCTCGACGTCCTGGCCCGCGACCGCGTCCTCTCCGCCCGCGGCCTGGACCAGGTGCTGCGCAAGATGCGTGAGGACGAGGACCGCATGGCCAACGGCAAGGGCGCCACCCGCGAGAAGGCCATGCGCCGGTACGAGCGGCTGGAGACGGAGTTCCTCACCAAGGGCGGGTACGCCGCCGAGGCCGAGGCCGCCACCATCGCCGCCAGCCTCAACCTCCCCGACCGGGTGCTCGGCCAGCCGCTGCACACCCTCTCCGGAGGCCAGCGGCGCCGCGTGGAGCTGGCCCGCATCCTCTTCTCCGACGCCGACACCCTGCTGCTGGACGAGCCGACCAACCACCTCGACGCGGACTCCATCGCCTGGCTGCGCGACTACCTCAAGACCTACCGCGGCGGCTTCATCGTCATCTCCCACGACGTCGACCTGGTGGAGACGGTCGTCAACAAGGTCTTCTACCTCGACGCCAACCGCTCGGTGATCGACGTCTACAACATGGGCTGGCGGCTCTACCAGCAGCAGCGCGAGGCGGACGAGAAGCGCCGCCACCGGGAGCGGAGCAACGCCGAGAAGAAGGCCGCCGCGCTCAACTCGCAGGCCGACAAGATGCGCGCCAAGGCCACCAAGACGGTCGCCGCGCAGAACATGGCCCGCCGCGCCGAGAAGCTGCTCGCCGGCCTGGAGGAGGTGCGCGCCGCCGACAAGGTCGCCAAGCTCCGCTTCCCCGACCCGGCGCCCTGCGGCAAGACCCCGCTGACGGCGGAGGGCCTGTCCAAGTCCTACGGCTCGCTGGAGATCTTCACCGACGTCGACCTGGCCATCGACAAGGGGTCCCGCGTGGTCATCCTGGGCCTCAACGGCGCCGGCAAGACCACGCTGCTGCGGCTCCTGGCCGGTGTCGAGACCCCCGACACCGGCGAGGTCAGGCCGGGCCACGGCCTGAAACTGGGCTACTACGCCCAGGAGCACGAGACGCTGGACCCCGACCGCACGGTCCTGGAGAACATGCGCTCGGCCGCCCCCGACATGGACCTCGTCGAGATCCGCAAGACGCTGGGTTCCTTCCTCTTCTCCGGCGACGACGTCGACAAGCCGGCCGGCGTGCTCTCCGGCGGTGAGAAGACCCGCCTGGCGCTGGCCACCCTCGTCGTCTCCTCGGCCAACGTGCTGCTGCTGGACGAGCCGACCAACAACCTCGACCCGGCCAGCCGCGAGGAGATCCTCGGGGCGCTGCACAGCTTCACCGGCGCGGTGGTGCTGGTGACGCACGACGAGGGGGCCGTGGACGCGCTCCAGCCCGAGCGCATCATCCTGCTGCCCGACGGCGTGGAGGACCTCTGGGGCCAGGACTACGCGGACCTGGTCGCGCTGGCCTGAGCGCGTCCCGCCGAGGGCCCGCCCGGGGTCCGGCTCCTTCCCCGCGTCCGCGCCCGCACCCCCTGCCCGGCCCGCCGGGCCGGGGGTGCGGGCGCGAGGGGTCCGCCCGCCGACGCCCGGATGGATCATTCGACGGACAGGTGATCCGTCATCTGAGTGAGAGCGACTGGTACCTCGGCGAGCCCCCTCGCGCGAGGCGGCCGTCACTGCCAGTAGTCCCACGCTCCGCCCGGTTGCCCTCCTGACCTGCCGGTTTCCCCCCTCTCCGGGGAAGGCACCCGTCCGCACGCGAGGCGGAACCCCCTCCTCCGCGGCGGCGCCGCCCCCACGGTCCGTCCACCCGGGGTCCACGGACCTGACGGAATGGGTGGCCAGGAAGCGTGGAAGGGGTGATCATGAGAGTCCAGAGCGCACTTCCCATGAGGAGGCACGGGTGGCCGAGACTCTGAAGAAGGGCAGCCGGGTGACCGGCGCCGCGCGCGAGAAGCTCGCGGCAGACCTGAAGAAGAAGTACGACAACGGAGCGAGCATCCGCTCGCTGGCCGAGGAGACGGGCCGCTCCTACGGATTCGTCCATCGCATGCTGACCGAGTCGGGCGTCGCGCTGCGAGGCCGCGGCGGGGCCACCCGCGGCAAGAAGGCCGCCTCGGCCTGAACCCCGCCGCCCCAGCGGGGCGGTGCACGCAGAGGCTCAGGACCGGTCGGCCACCTCCGCGGTGTCGACCGGGCCCGGAGCGTCCGGGCCCCGGCCTGCCGGCCGGGAGCGAGACGGCCTGGCGGCAGCGCCGCGAGGCCGCCCTGTCGCGGGCCCCACGGGTGTGGTTACTGTTCAGTCACTTAACCGTGGCCGGACAACCGAAAGGCATGCCATGCCCCAGCTCGACCTGCTCGACACGGCCGGTGTGCGGCTCACCGTCGACGACGCCCTCGCGACGGTGACGCTCACCAACGCCGCCAAGCGCAACGTCCAGTCGCCCGCCTTCTGGCGCGCGCTGACGCAGGCCGGCAGGGAGCTGCCGGGCACGGTGCGGGTGGTCGTGCTGCGCGCCGAGGGGGTCTCCTTCTCCGCCGGCCTGGACCGGCAGGCCTTCACCCCCGAGGGCATCGACGGCGACCCGTCCTTCCTGGACATGGTGCGCGGCTCCGATGCGGACATCGACGCCACCATCGCCGCCTACCAGGAGGCGTTCACCTGGTGGCGCCGGCCCGACCTGATCTCGGTCGCGGCCGTGCAGGGCCACGCCATCGGCGCCGGCTTCCAACTCGCCCTCGCCTGCGACCTGCGGGTCTGTGCGGAGGACGTCCAGTTCGCCATGCGCGAGACGAGCCTGGGCCTGGTTCCCGACCTCGCCGGCACCCACCCCCTGCTGAACCTGGTCGGTTACGCCCGGGCGCTGGAGATCTGCGCCACCGGCCGCTACGTCCACGCCGAGGAGGCCGAACGCGTCGGCCTGGCCAACCTCGTCGTCCCGCGCGCCGAACTCGACTCCGCCGCGGACGACCTCGCCGCCGCGTTGCTCGCCGCCCCCCGGGACGCCGTGGTCGAGACCAAGGCACTGCTCGTCCAGGGCGGGGACCGCGGCTACGACGCACAGCGGGCCGCGGAACGCGCCGCCCAGACCCGCCGGCTGCGCGACCTGGCAGGCGTCGAGGTCTGAGCCGCTGCACCGGCACGTCACCGGGGCGTCCTCCGTCCCCGCCCGGTCAGTTCCGGGCGGGGACTGCGCGTCTGCCCGCCCGGTACCCGGCCCGCGTCTGCGGGCCCGGCCCGGGCCCGGGCGGTCTCGGCCCCGCCCGGCAGCGGTCCGGGCGGTGGGACGCCTCCGTCCCCGCCCCGCCCGGCGGTCCCTCCGGCGCCCCGCCCGCGGTCCCGGGGCGTCCCACGGGTGGAGCAGTCGTCGAGCGGGCCGCAGCGAGCCGCCCTACGGTGGGCTCAGGAGCGTGAGAACCGCCTCCGCACGAAAGGACGTCCGCTCATGTCCGACAGCGCAGCAAGCAACCGTCCTGGTCCCGGCGAGATGGAGCAGCGGGGTGACGGCGCCCGGCGGGTGTCCACCGGCAAGCGCGGGGAGGCGGGGGCGCGGGGACGCACCACCGTCGCCGACGGGGTGGTCGCCAAGATCGCCGGACTCGCCGCCCGCGACGTGGTCGGCGTGCACGCCATGGGGGGCGGCATGTCCCGCACCTTCGGCGCCGTGCGCGACCGGGTTCCCGGGGGCGGCGGGGACAGGTCCGTCACCCGCGGCGTCAAGGCCGAGGTCGGCGAGGTGCAGACCGCGCTGGACCTGGAGATCGTCGTCGACTACGGCGTCGCGATCATGGACGTGGCCCGCTCCGTGCGCGAGAACGTCGTCCGCGCCGTGGAACGCATGACGGGCCTTGAGGTCGTCGAGGTCAACATCGCCGTCAGCGACGTCAAGCTCCCCGACGAGCCGGACGACGACGAGGAGGAACAGCCCAGGATCCAGTAGCCGCGGCGCTTCCTGGCGACGTCGGTCCGGTGGAGAGCGAAGGAGCGCGTGGATGAACATGGCCGTGATCGGTCTGCTGGCCGGCATGGCCCTCGGCTTCGCCGGATTCTTCGGTGGCTTCGGGGCTTTCGTGCTGGTGGCGGCGTTGGGCGCGGTCGGCTTCGTGGCCGGGAGGTACCTCGACGGCGACCTGGACGTCGGGGACCTGTTCCACAGCCGGGCCGGCGACCGCGGCGACCGGCGGCGGTGAGCCGCGATGACCACGGCCCCCACCCATGCCGGGCCGGCGGCGGACGAGCACGCCGGGGACCCGGCCGCGGTCACGGCCGGGACCCGGGGAGCCACCTGGGTCGCCGACCGCGTCGTCGCCAAGATCGCCGCGCAGGCCGCCCGGGAGGCGCTGCGGGAGGCCTCCGACGCCGCGGGTGAGGCCCACGCGGGCGTCACCGTCCACCACCGCGACGACGACCCCGACCGGTTGGGGGAGGCCCGGGTGCACGTGACCGTCACCCTCTCCTACCCCGCCGACATCGGCGCCCGCTGCGGCGCGGTCCGCAGCCGCGTCACCGAACGCGTCAGCGCCCTCGCCGCCATGGACGTCTCCGAGGTCGCCGTGACCGTGGAGCGCCTGCAGTCACCGCACAGCGGCAACCGCGGGACGGAGCGGGTGCGATGAGCGACGACTTCGGTGCCCGGCGGGACGGCCCGGACCCCGCGGGCGGTGGCAGCGGTGGTCGGCACCGGGCCCCGGACGGCGGGGCTGCGGCCGGGCCCGAGGCGGGAACCCGGCCACTGCCCACCGCGGAACGCCCGCCCGCCGAGGAGGCGCCGGCCGAAGCGGCGGGGCCCGCCTACCACCCCCAGCCGGCCGTCGGCCGGGTCCGCCGCCTCTGGTCGTCGCGCCGCGTGCCCGCCGCCCTCCTGGCCCTCGTCGTGCTGGGCGCGTCAGCCCTGCTCCTGTACGACCTCGCCGTCGTCCGCGCGGGCGGCAGCGCCGCCCCCTGGCGGCGCACCCTGGCCCAGGACCTGGCCCACCGGCCGCTGGACGACGTGTTCACCACGATCGGCGCCGCCGTCGCCGTGGTGCTCGGACTCTGGCTGCTGGTCCTCGCCCTCACCCCCGGCGTCCGCGCGGTGCTGCCCATGCGGCGGCCCGGCCCCCACGTACGGCCGGTGCTGACCCGCCCCGCGGCGGCGCTGGTCCTGCGCGACCGGGCCATGGAGGTGCCGGGGGTGCAGTCGGTGCGGCTCAAGGTCGGCCGGCGACGGGCGAAGGCCAAGGCGGTCTCGCACTTCCGCGACCTCGACGAGGTGCGCGAGGACCTCCGCGACACCCTGGAGGAGAGCGTGGACCGCCTCGGCCTCGCCCACCGGCTGCACACCAGGGTCCGGGTCCGCCGCCCCGCCCGGCGGTGACCGGTGGGGCGGGCCGAGCCGACGGGAGACGAGACCGGGGAGAGACGAGACGGTGGGACGACAGGTACGCAAGACCCTCAACCGCATCCTGACCGCACTGGCCGGGCTGGTCCTGCTGTGCGCCGGCGGCCTGGTGCTCCTCGGCGGCCAGGACATGCCGCGCCGCTGGAACCTGCCCGCGGGCTGGCCCTGGGCCCGCCCGGACGGCGTCCTGCTCAGCCGGGCCGACCGCACCCGCTGGCGCGACCAGGGCTGGTGGTGGCCGGTCGTCCTCGCCGTCCTGGTGGTGCTGGCCCTGCTGGCCCTGTGGTGGCTGCTGAGCCAGTTCCGGCGCAACAAGATCGGCGAGGTGCTGGTCGACACCCACGACGGTGCCGGCGCACGGGTCCGCGGCCGGGCGCTGGAGGAGGCGGTGGAGACGGAGGTCGAGGCACTGCCCGGCGTGGCCCGCGCCGCCGCCCGCCTCACCGGCCGGCGCACCCGCCCCGCCCTGCGCCTCTGGCTCCGCCTGGAGCCCCACGCCGACCCCTCCCGGGCGGTGGCGCACCTCAACGAGGCCACCCTGCCCGGGCTGCGGGACTCCGTCGGAGCCGACACCCTGCCGACGGAGATCAGGCTGGGCGGCGTGCGCCACGGGGCCGAACGCGTGCAGTGACGCAGGCCCCGCCCCGCTCCTCCGGCCCCGCACCCCCGGCCCCGCCGGCCGGTGCCGTCAGGAGACGCTGCGCCCGGCCCCGCCGTCCACCGGCACCATCACGCCGTTGACGTACCCGGCGGCGGGGGAGAGGAGGAAGGCCGCGACCCTGCCGAACTCCTCGGGGTCGCCGTAGCGGCCCAGCGGGATCGCCGCCTCGTTGCGGGCCCTGGCCCGCTCCGGGTCGCCCGAGGCCGCGTCGAGCTGCTGCATCCGGTCCGTCGCGATCCGGCCCGGCAGCAACCCCACCACCCGGACACCGCGCGGACCGACCTCGTCCGAGAGCGACTTGGCGAACCCGGCCAGCCCCGGGCGCAGGCCGTTGGAGATCGTCAGGTTGCCGATGGGCTGCCGCACCGAGCCGGAGAGCACCAGGGCGATCGCACCGCCCTCGCCGAGCTCCGCGGCAGCCGTCCTCGCCAGCCGCACCGCGCCGAGGAAGACCGATTCGAAGGCGTCGCGCCACTGCTCGTCGGTGTTGGTCGCCGCGGTGCCGGGCGGCGGGCCGCCCACGCTCACCAGCATGCCGTCGAACCGCCCGAAGTGCTCCCGGGCGGCGGCGATCAGCCGCTGCGGCGCGTCCGCGTCGGCGTTGTCGGCGGCCACGCCCACCGCACCCTCACCCAGCTCCGCGGCGGCCCGGGACACGGCGTCCTCGGTGCGCCCGCTCACCACCACCCGCGCCCCGTCGGCCAGCAGGGCCCGCGCGGTGGCGAGGCCGAGGCCGCGGGTCGCCCCGGTGACGACGTACACCCGTTCATTCAGTCCAAGATCCATGGGGCCAGTCTGCCTCCGCGCCGCCCAGCAGTGTGAAGGCGGTCCCCAACAGGCCGACGTGGCTGAACGCCTGCGGGAAGTTCCCGAGCTGCCGGCCGGCCGCCGGGTCGTACTCCTCCGCCAGCAGCCCCACGTCGTTGCGGCAGGCCAGCAGCTGCTCGAACAGCTCCCGGGCCTCCTCGTGCCGTCCCGTGAGGTACAGCGCGTCGGCCATCCAGAACGAGCAGACCAGGAACGCGCCCTCACCACCGGGCAGCCCGTCCACCGGGGAGTCCCCGCCGCGGGCGTCACCCGGGTGGGTCCCGTAACGGCGCACGAAGCCGTCGCGGCCCAGCTCCCGGCGCACCGCGTCGACCGTGCCCACCACCCTGGGATCCGAGCCCGGCAGGAAACCGACCCGCGGTATCAGCAGCGTCGCCGCGTCCAGTTCCCGGGAGCCGTAGGCCTGCGTGAAGGTCCCGCGCTCGGCGTCGAAGCCCCGCTCGCAGACCTCGCGGTGCACCTGCGCGCGCATGGCCCGCCAGCGGTCGGTGTCGGCGGGCAGGTGCGGGTTGGCCTCCACGGTGCGCAGTGCGCTGTCCGCCGCGACCCACGCCATCACCTTGGAGTGGACGAACTGCTGCCGCCCGCCGCGCACCTCCCACAGCCCCTCGTCGGCCTCCCGCCAGTGGGACTCCAGGAAGTCCAGCAGGGAGCGTTGCAGGTCCCAGCCGTGGGGCGCCGGGGGCAGGCCCGTCTCGCCGGCCAGCCACAGGGAGTTGAGGACCTCGCCGTACACGTCGAGCTGGAGCTGGTCCACCGCCCCGTTGCCCACCCGCACCGGCCGGGACCCGCCGTACCCCGCGAGCCAGTCCAGCTCGGTCTCCGGGAGCCGCCGCTCGCCCGCCACCCCGTACATGATCTGCAGGTCCGCCGGGTCCCCGGCCACCGCCCGCAGCAGCCAGTCCCGCCAGGCCGCGGCCTCCTCGGTGTAGCCGGCGCGCAGCAGGGAGCCCAGGGTCAGGGTGGCGTCGCGCAGCCAGCAGTAGCGGTAGTCCCAGTTGCGGACCCCGCCCAGCTCCTCGGGCAGGGAGGTGGTCGGGGCCGCCACGATCCCGCCGGTCGGCGCGTAGGTCAGCGCCTTCAGGGTGATCAGGGAGCGCATCACCGCCTCGCGGTGCGGGCCGCGGTAGCGGCAGTGCGCGGCCCACTCCCGCCAGTCGTGCAGCGTCTGCTCCAGCGCCCGGTAGGGGTCGATGTCGCGAGGCCGGGACTCGTGCGAGGGGTGCCAGGTGAGGACCGAGGCGACCTTCTCGCCCGCGCCCACGGTGAACCGGGCCCGGGTGCCGCCCGCCACCTCCTCCGCCCCGGTCCCGGGGACGGTGCGCAGCCACGTCGAGTCGGGCCCGGCGACGGCCACCTGGCAGCCGTCGGTGCGCCGGGTCCAGGGGACGATGGAGCCGTAGTCGAACCGCAGCCGCAGCTCGCTGGTCATCTCCACCCGGCCGGACAGACCCTCGACGATGCGCACCACGTCGGGGGCGCGGTCGCGTTGCGGCATGAAGTCGGTGACGCGGACGGAGCCGGTCGGCGTCTCCCACTCGGTGTCCAGCACCAGCGAGTCCCCGCGGTAGGAACGGCGGGGCCGGGCGTGGGCCGCGGTCGGGGCGATGCGCCAGTGACCGTTGTCGCGGTCCCCGAGCAGGGCGGCGAAGCAGGCGGCGGAGTCGAAGCGTGGCAGGCAGAGCCAGTCGATCGACCCGTCGCGGCAGACCAGTGCGGCGGTCTGCAGGTCGCCTATGAGCGCGTAGTCCTCGAGGTGTGGTTGCACGAGCGGGCTTGTGCCCCACGCACGCCGGGGCAGTCACCGTCGGGCGGCAGTGAGGGACGCCTCACGCCGGGTGGGCGGCGGAGTCCACGGGCTCCGCACCCTGTGCGCCCGCCGTCCCCGCGTCGTTCGTGCCCGCCGTCTCAGCGCCCGCCCCGGCCGCGGTGTCCGCGGTGGACGGGGTGTCCCCGCCGTCCCCGCCCGGGGTGCCGGCGCCCCGGGCCTTCTTCGCGGCGCGCGCGGCGGCCTCGGCCCGGTCGCGGACCTCGCGGCGGACCAGCACGACCCAGCCGACCGGCACCGCGGCGGCGAACAGCCACCACTGCACGGCGTAGGCCATGTGCGGCCCGATGCTGTCGTGGTCGGGGGCGGGGACCTGCTCCGGCTTGCCGTGCGCCGCCTTGGGGGAGGTCTGCTCAAGGTAGCCGCCGAGCACCGGGCGGCCCAGGGAACGGGCCTGCTGGTGGCTGTTGATGAGCATGACCTGGCGGGCGGGCAGGCCCCGGGTGTCCTTGATGCCGCTGGCGGTCGTCTCGTCCGGCCGGATGCGGCCGGTGACGGTCACCCGGCCCGAGGGCGCGGCCGGTACGTGCGGGAACCTGGTCAGGTCGTCACCGGCGGCGATCCACCCGCGGTTGACGAGTACCGCGTCACCGGAGCGCGGGCCGCCGGTGAGCACCAGCGGCGTGAGCACGTAGTAGCCGATGCTCTGGCCGTCGGCGGCGGTGCGCTGCCGCACGACCACCTCGTGCCGGGTGTCGAACCGGCCGGTCGCGGTGACCGTACGCCAGGTGTCGTCCTGCGGCACGCTCCGGCCCGGCGCGGACAGGTCCGTCATGGGCACTGCCTCGGCGGACAGGGACCGCTCGATGAGCTGGTTCTGCGCGACGCGGCTCTCGTGGCGGTGCAGCTGCCAGAAACCCAGTCGGATCATCACCGGGATCATGACGAGTCCCAGAAGGGTGAGGATCACCCACTGCCGGGACAAAAGGAAGCGGTACACGTAGGCGACGGTACCCCCCGTCGCGCCGCGGCCCGGCAGTGGGTCCCGGCCGGGCGCGCCCGGAAGGGGTGCCGGGCCTGCTCGCCGCGGCCCGCCCGCCCGGCCTCAGACGCGGTCGGCGAGGCCCTTCTCGCCCTCGGCCCGCGCGCAGTGCGCCCCGCAGTAGAAGCGGCCCTCCGCCTCCACGCCCTGCCCGATGATCTGGACCCGGCAGTGCTCGCACACCGGTGCCATCCGGTGGATGGCGCAGGCGAAGCAGTCGAAGGTGTGGACCACGCCCTGCGCGTGCACCTCGAACGCCATCCCGTAGTCGTTTCCGCAGACCTCACAACGTGCCATGGCGCCACCATGGGCGAGGACCGCCCGGCGGCGCGCCCCGGGCTCGCGTGTCGGGGCGCACTTCACCCGGACGACGGCGCCGGCGCCACGTCCCGCAGGAGGTGGGTGAAGGCCGCCTCGTCGATGACCGGCGTCCCGAAGGCCCTTGCCTTGGTGACCTTGGAGGTGGGGGCGTCCGGGTCGTTGGTGACCAGCAGGCTCGTCAGCCGCGACAGGCTGGAGGCGACGTGCAGCCCGGCCGCCACGGCCTGGTCCTCCAGCAGCTCCCGGTCCACCGAGGTGTCCCCGGAGAAGGCCACCCGCATGCCCTGCACCAGACGCCCGCCCGCCTCGTACCGCCCCGGGTTGGGGTAGGGGCACTTGGGGAGCCGGCGGGAGGCCCGCCAGGTGCCGCCGCGTCCGCCACCGCCCCAGCCGGCCCCACCGGTGGCGGGGGACGGTCCGTCCGTCCAGCGGGTGAGGGGCTGGCAGGCCAGCAGCGGCAGCCGGGCGCCGACCCGCGCCGCGTGGTGCAGGCTGGGCCGGAACGCCTCGGCCAGCACCCGGGCGTCGTCCAGGGCGTGGTGGGCGCGCTGCTGGACGACGCCGTAGTGCGCGGCGAGCGACTCCAGCTTGTGGTTGGGCAGCGGCAGCGCCAGCTCCTTGGCCAGGGCGATGGTGCACAGCCGCTGCCGCACGGGGGCCTCCACCTCGGCGCGGGCGTACTCCCGGGCGATCATGGACCAGTCGAAGACGGCGTTGTGCGCCACCAGCACCCGCCCCGCCAGGCGGCGCGACAACTCCTGCGCCACGTCCCGGAAGTCGGGCGCGTCGGCGAGCATCTCGGTGGTGAGGCCGTGGATCCACACCGGGCCCGGATCACGCCGCGGGTTGACCAGGGTGTACCAGTGGTCCTCGACCTCGCCGCGGGCGTCCAGCCGGTAGACGGCGGCCGACACTATGCGGTCGTCGCGGGCGAGCCCGGTCGTCTCGACGTCGACCACCGCGTAGCCCTCGGGGTAGCCGTCCGGCCAGGGGGCGGGGTGCCCCTGGCGCGGCACGCTCCCAGGGGGGATCGGGTGGGCTGCTGCCGTGCGGTCCTCGAGCATGGTCACTGAGAATACGGGCCGCCACCGACAGCGCCGCGCGGGTGGTGGCGCGAAGGGGGCCGCCCGGGCGGCCCCGGCCCCGGCGACGCCGTCGCGGGTGCGGCGTGAGGGGCCGCCAACACCGCGCCCGGGGAGGGGATGTGGAGACTCCCGGCGTGGTGGGCGGCCGGCCGCGGACGAGGGGCGGCCGGTGCCGTCGCCGACGGGTCCGGTCGCGGACGCCGGCCGACGTCCCGTCAGGGGCGCCGGACCGTCCGGTGAAAGCCGCATACGACCGGGAGTGGCCCGAAACTGGACGTAAGGGGGTGTACCGCCGAGAGAGGGGGCGGCCCCGGAGGCCGGACGAAACCGGCCGGTAACAACGTCTGGCCACGCCCGGCCGAGCGCCCCTATCGTGCCAGCATGCCGCACCTGCCCGACGTCGTGCTGTGGTCCATACCCGCGTTCGTCCTCCTCACCGTCCTGGAGGTCGTCAGCTACCGCCTCTTCCCCGACGAGGACGCCGCGGGCTACGAGGTGAAGGACGCCGCCACCAGTGTGGGGATGGGACTGGGCAGCCTGGTCTTCGACGCCCTCTGGAAGATCCCCATCGTCGCCGTGTACGCGGCGCTCTACGAGGTGACGCCGTTGCGCGTCCCCTTCCTGTGGTGGACGCTGCTCCTCGCCCTCCTCGCCCAGGACTTCTTCTACTACTGGTCGCACCGCGGCCACCACGTGATCCGCGTGCTGTGGGCCTGCCACGTCGTCCACCACTCCAGCCGCAACTTCAACCTCACCACCGCCCTGCGGCAGCCCTGGACGAGCTGGACGGTCTGGCCGTTCTACCTGCCGATGATCGCCGCCGGCGTCCACCCGGCAGTGCTCGCCTTCTGCCAGTCCACCAACCTCGTGTACCAGTTCTGGGTGCACACCGAGCGCGTCGGCAGACTGCCCCGCCCCCTGGAGTACGTCCTCAACACCCCCTCCCACCACCGCGTCCACCACGCCTCCCAGGGCGGCTACCTGGACCGCAACTTCGGCGGCATCCTCATCCTCTGGGACCGCCTCTTCGGCTCCTTCGTCGCCGAGTCGGAGCGTCCCGTCTACGGCCTGACCAAGAACATCGACACCTACAACCCGCTGCGGGTCGCCACCCACGAGTACGCCGCCATCTGGCGCGACGTGCGGGCCGCGACGACCTGGCGGGAGCGCGCCGGACGGGTCTTCCGCGGCCCCGGCTGGCAGCCGGCGGCGCCCGCCGGCGCGGTCGGCACCGGCCGCGGCCCGGCAGCCTCCCAGGCACCGGCCACCGAGGGCCGCGCCGCGTGAGGACCGGCAGCTCCCCGTGGGGCCGGCCGGCCGCGCCCCGGTACGCCGCAGCCCTGTGGTGGGCCTTCCTCGCCGCCTCCGCCGCCCACCTGGCCGCGCTGCTCGCCGGCGCCGGGGACGTCGCCCGGCTGTCCAAACCGGTGCTGATGCTGCTGCTGGCCGGGTGCGTGGCGGCGCGCGGCGCGGGACTGCTGACGGGCGCGGCACTGCTCGCCGGGTGCGCCGGGGACACCCTGCTGGGCCTCGACTCCGACACCGCCTTCCTGTGCGGCATGGCGGCGTTCGCCGTCGGCCACGCCTGCCGGCTCGCCTTCTTCGCGCGACGGGGGAGCGGAGCGGTGTCCTCTCGCGGCGGTCCCGGCCTCACCCTCCTGTACGCCGCGCTCTGGCTCGGTGTGCTCGCCGCCCTGTGGCCCGGCCTGCCGCCCGCACTGCGGCTCCCGGTCGCCGGGTACAGCCTGCTGCTCGCGGCCACGGCGAGGGCCGCGTGGCGGCTGGGCCCCGTCGCGGCGCTCGGCGGTGCCCTCTTCCTCCTCTCCGACACCCTGCTGGCGACCGGGCTCGCGCACTGGCGGCCCCTGCCGGAACAGACCTGCTGGGTGATGGCCACCTACCTCGCCGCCCAGTACCTGCTCGCCCACGCCGAGACCGCGGCACCCCGCGCCGGACGGGCCGGGGGCACCGCCGCCGAGCCGGCCGCCGCAGGGGGCTGACGCGGGAGCGGGGGGCAGGGGAGCGCACCGGCGCCGGCCCGGGCGGCGACGAGCCCGGGCCGGCGCAGGGTGTCAGCGCCGGACGGCGTCGAGCGCGTCCACCAGGCCGTAGCCGTAGTGGCTGTTGACGTGGCGGGTGCCCGTGCAGGTCGCGTCCGAGGCGGGACACCCCGGGTTGTCGGCCTCCAGCTTCAGCAGCCACTGGATCTCCTGCGGGCTCGCCCCCGGATGCGCGCTGCGCAGCAGTGCCACCACGCCCGCCACGTGCGGTGTCGCCATGGACGTGCCCGCCAGGTAGGCGTACTCGCCGCCGGGCATGGTCGACAGCACGTTGCCGTTCTTCGCCGGCAGGTCCGGCACCTGGGTGCTGTCGCCGCCCGGCGCGGCCACGTCGATCCGGCCCAGGCCGTAGTTGGAGTAGTACGACCGCAGCCCCTTCGCCCCCGTCGCGGCGACGGTGACCGTCCCCGGCAGCTGCGTGGGGACGTCCCAGCAGGTCGCCGGGTCCACCGTCCGGCTCACCGGGGTGGAGTCGTCCGGGCTGGAGGTGTCCTTCAGCTTCGGCGCGGCCAGGTCCATGGCCGAGTTGCCGGCCGCCGCGACGTTCACCACGCCGCGCCGCTCGGCGTACCGGGCGGCGCGGCCCACCGCGTCGAGGATGGCGCGCTGGCCGGCGTCCCCGCGGCAGTTGAACAGCCACGGGTCGACGTAGTAGCTGTTGTTGGTCACCGCCACGCCGTGGTCGGCGGCGAAGACGAAGGCGCACACCACGCTCTCGGCGTAGAACATCGAGGTGCCCGGTTCGCTCACCTTCAGCGCGGCCACCTTCACCCCCGGCGCCACGCCCGCGACGCCCACCCCGTTGCGCGCCGCGGCGATCGTGCCCGCCACGTGCGTCCCGTGGTAGTCGCTCGCCGGGTCCCAGGGGCGCCAGGCACCCGGCGAGGTGTCGGCCCGGCCGCCCACGCAGCTCGCCGACTGGCGTGCGGAGAAGTTGGCCTTCAGGTCCGGGTGGGTGTCGTCCACGCCGGTGTCGATGACGGCGACCGTCACCCGGCGGCTGCCGTCGTCCACCTTCGCCGCGCGGTCGGCCCGGATCGCGGAGATGTCCCACTGCAGCGGCTCCAGCGGCTCCCCGCCCGCGGCCGTCCCGCCCCGCGCCCGCTCGACCTGCCGGGCCTGCCCGAGCGCCTGCTTCAGGTCGACCTTCTGCGGCCGGCCGATGTCGGTGGTGCCGGACGCCCGCAGCGGCGCGGTGCGCGTGGCCCCGGCCGACTGCACGCCCGGGACCGCCCGCATCGCCTCCGCGAAACCGGGAGCGCCGGAGTGGGCGACGGTGACGCCGATCCGCTCGTACGCCACGACGACCGAACCACCGGCCGCGCGCACCGCACGGGCCACCGCCCGGGTCTCCACGGCCCCCGGCACGGCGTTCACCACGTAGGACAGCTGCGGACCGTCGGCGGCGGGAGCGGCGGGGACGGGCCCGCCCGCCGCGAGGGCCGTCGACGGTGCCTGGGCGAACGCGGCGACCAGGACCAGCCCGGTGGCCGCCAGGAGGGTGCGCCCGCGTCCGGAGCGGGATGGAACGGAGCGAAGCTGCGCCATGAGGACTCCACATCGTCCGTGTCTGCGCCCGCGCTGGACACGCGCCGGCGGCTGATGACGAGTGAAGCTAGCGGCGAGTGCCCCCGCACATCAACGGCGCCCGTACGGGACAGGGTCCACCGCCCCGGCCGAAACCGCACCACCCGCGCGGCGGTGAGCACCGCGTCACAGGCTCCGCAGGGCGTGGTAGTTCAGCAGCGGCAACGCGACCTGGGGGCCGTACCACCGGCCGCGGGGCACCACCACCGGACGGGGACGTTCCGGCAGCGGAAGAGCGGCCGGCAGCCGCACCGTCCCGAAGGGACGGCGGCCGGGCCCAGGTGACGGGGTCGGTGGGGCGCTCACACCCGGACAACGAACGGCACTCCCACCGGTGGCGGCCCGTCCGGGCCGGGACGGGGGTTGACCGGCGCCGTCACCCGGACGGGTCCCCCCGCGACCGCACCCCGCGGCACCGGCCGGGCCCGATACCCGCGCGAACACGGGACCGGCAACCCGCACATCGTCAAGAAACCCCCGGGATTTGGCCAACGCACCCTCTGTCGGAACACCACTCCCGGCTCTACGATGCGTGACTCACGTCACTCGTCCGCACCCCAGCGGACCCATGCCGAGCTGCCGGGCCCCCGACCGGCGGCCACCCCCGGAGGACCCGTTGAGTACCGCACCACCCGCGGAGCCCAGCCCGCCCGAGCCGGCGGGAACCGGCGCGCCGGCCACCGCGCCCGCCGACGGCCCGACCGGCATCGACGCCGAGCGCTTCGTCCGGACCCAGAACAGCCCGGAGTTCGCCGAACTACGCAGCGCCCACCGCTCGTTCGCCTTCCCCCTGACCGTCGCCTTCGTCCTCTGGTACCTCGCCTACGTCCTGCTCTCCAACTACGCCGGCCCCTTCATGGCCACCAAGCTGTTCGGCAACGTCAACGTGGCGCTGGTCCTGGGACTGGCCCAGTTCCTCACCACCTTCCTGATCGCCTGGTGGTACTCCCACCACGCCGCGACCCGGCTCGACCCCCGGGCCCGCGAGATCCGCTCCCGCCTGGAGGGTGACGCGTGACCCCCACCCTGCTCGCCGCGGCCGGCGCGGGCCAGCACCGCGTCCTGATCGTCACGCTCTTCGCCGTCTTCGTCCTGGCCACCCTCGCCATCACCGTCTGGGCCGGCCGCACCACCCGCGGCGCGGAGGACTTCTACGCCGGCGGCCGGGCCTTCAGCGGCTTCCAGAACGGCCTGGCGGTCTCCGGCGACTACATGTCGGCCGCGTCCTTCCTCGGCATCGCCGGCGCCATCGCCCTCTTCGGCTACGACGGCTTCCTGTACTCCATCGGCTTCCTGGTCGCCTGGCTGGTGGCGCTGCTGCTGGTCGCCGAGCCGCTGCGCAACTCCGGACGCTTCACCATGGGGGACGTCCTCGCCTACCGCATGCGGCAGCGGCCGGTGCGCACCGCCGCCGGTATCTCCACGATCGTCGTCTCGATCTTCTACCTGCTCGCCCAGATGGCCGGCGCCGGCGCCCTGGTGACGCTGCTCCTCGGCATCACCGGCGAGGCCGGGCAGATCCTCGTCGTCGTCCTCGTCGGCATCGTGATGATCCTCTACGTCACCATCGGCGGCATGAAGGGGACCACCTGGGTGCAGATGGTCAAGGCCGTGATGCTGATGGCCGGCACCCTCCTGATCACCTTCCTGGTGCTGCTCAAGTTCCACTTCAACGTCTCGGAACTGCTCGGGCAGGCGGCGAGCGGAAGCGGCAAGGGCGCCGCCTTCCTCGAACCCGGCCTGAAGTACGGAGCCACCGCCACCTCAAAGATCGACTTCCTCTCGCTGGGCCTCGCCCTCGTCCTGGGCACCGCCGGGCTGCCGCACATCCTCATCCGCTTCTACACGGTGCCCACCGCCAAGGCCGCCCGGAAGTCGGTGAACTGGGCCATCGGCATCATCGGCGTCTTCTACCTGATGACCATCGCCCTCGGCTTCGGTGCGGCCGCCCTCCTCAAGCCCGAGGACATCGTCGCCTCCAACAAGGCCGGCAACACCGCGGCGCCCATGCTGGCCGAGGCGGTGGGCGGCGGCGCCGGCTCCACCGGGGGCGCCGTGCTGCTGGCGGTGATCTCCGCCGTCGCCTTCGCCACCATCCTCGCCGTCGTCGCGGGCCTCACCCTCGCCTCCTCCTCGTCCTTCGCCCACGACCTGTACGTCAACGTCATCCGCAAGGGCAGGGCCACCGAGCAGCAGGAGATGAGCGCCGCCCGGTGGGCCACCGTCGGCGTCGGGGCCGTCGCCATCGTCCTCGGGGTGTTCGCCCGCAGCCTCAACGTCGCCGGCCTGGTGGCACTCGCCTTCGCCGTCGCCGCCTCCGCGAACCTGCCCACGATCCTCTACAGCCTCTTCTGGAAGCGGTTCACCACCCGGGGCGCGCTGTGGTCGATCTACGGGGGACTGCTCTCCTCGGTCCTCCTCGTCCTCTTCTCGCCCGTCGTCTCCGGGAAACCGGCATCGATGTTCCCCGGCGCCGACTTCGCGTTCTTCCCGCTGGAGAACCCCGGCCTGATCTCCATCCCCCTCGGCTTCCTGCTGGGCTGGCTGGGTTCCCTGACCTCCCGGGAGGAGCCGGACGCCGCCAAGTACGCGGAGCTGGAGGTGCGTTCCCTCACCGGCACCGGCTCGCACTGACCGCGTTCCACCCGCCCGCGCGGGACCGGTGGCCGGGCGGCCTCGTAGCTCCCTACGAGGCCGCCCGGCCGTGGTGGTGGCAATACGCACTGCCGTGCCGGCGGCACGTCCCGTACGCTCAAGGGGAACGGGACGGCGACCGCCGTCCGCAGCCTTCGGGACCGGGGAGGGGGCCACGTGCTGCTCGACACCTATGGCCGGGTCGCCACCGACCTGCGCGTCTCGCTGACGGACCGCTGCAACCTGCGCTGTACGTACTGCATGCCCGAAGAGGGTCTGAGCTGGCTGGCCAAGCCGGACCTCCTCACCGACGACGAGATCGTCCGCCTCATCGGCCTCGCCGTGACCCGCCTGGGCGTGACGGAGGTCCGCTTCACCGGCGGCGAACCCCTGCTCCGCCCCGGCCTGCCGGGCATCGTCGAACGGGTGGCAGCCCTGCACCCACGGCCCCGGATGTCCCTGACGACCAACGGCATCGGCCTGGCCCGCACCGCCGAGGCCCTGCGGGCCGCCGGCCTGGACCGCGTCAACGTCTCCCTCGACACCCTGCGCCCCGAGGTCTTCACCGCCCTCACGCGCCGCCGCCGCCACAGCGACGTGCTGGCCGGTCTCGCCGCCGCGCGCGCCGCGGGCCTGACCCCAGTGAAGGTCAACGCCGTCCTCATGCCCGGCCTCAACGACGACGAGGCGCCCGACCTGCTGGCCTGGGCGGTCGCAGGCGGCTACGAGCTGCGCTTCATCGAGCAGATGCCGCTCGACGCCCAGCACGGCTGGAAGCGCGAGGGCATGATCACCGCGGGCGACATCCTCACCTCGCTGCGCACCCGCTTCCACCTGACACCGGAGGCCGAGAGCGCACGCGGCTCCGCGCCGGCCGAACGGTGGCTGGTGGACGGCGGCCCCCACCGGGTCGGCGTGATCGCCTCCGTCACCCGGCCGTTCTGCCGGGCCTGCGACCGCACCCGGCTGACCGCGGACGGACAGGTCCGCACCTGCCTGTTCGCCACCGAGGAGACCGACCTGCGGCGCGCGCTGCGCGAGGGGGTGGACGACGAGGAACTCGCCCGCCTGTGGAAGACCGCGATGTGGGGCAAGAAGGCCGGCTCAGGCCTCGACGACCCGTCCTTCCTCCAGCCCGCCCGGCCCATGTCGTCCATCGGCGGCTGAGGCGGAACCCCGCCCAGCCACCGGCGGGTCAGCCCCCCGGCGGGTCAGCCCTCCTGCGGCCAGTCGGCCAGCGCGACCACGTCCTTGAGGAAGCCGCGCACCCCCAGGAAACCGGCGAGGTGCTCGCGGTGCTCCTCGCACGCCAGCCAGGTCTTGCGGCGGTCGGGAGTGTGCAGCTTCGGGTTGTTCCAGGCCAGCACCCACACGGCGTCGGCCCGGCAGCCCTTCGCCGAGCAGATCGCCGCGTCCACCGAGGAGCCGGAGGACGCGGAGGGGAGACCCGGGAGACCGGGCAGGGAGGAGGAGTGCGCGGAGTTCACCCGACAAGCCTAACGACCCGCGGTCGGGCCACGCCTGCGGGCGGAGGCCCCGGCGGCCACCGGCCCACGAAGGGCGGGGCGGGAAGCGCAGACATGACGACGCCGGGCAGCCACGGGGGGAGCCGCCCGGCGTCGGTCCGTCGCTCCGACGGGGGATGCGGAGCGCGTACGAAGTATGTCACGCACAGGTCCACCGGAGGGACGGAAGAACGCGATTGCTCTGAGCTTTTCTTGAGCTTTGCCGCCCGCTGCCGAGGCCCGGGCGCATCACCTCTGGTCAGCGCCGTGCGCTGCCTCATGCGGGGGCTCCGACTCCGCTACCGGTTCCGGTCCCGCACCCTTCTCGTCATCCTGACCACCCGGTGCGCGGTCCCCCTGCTCGTGCCCGGACTCCAGCATCGGCTTGAACGGGCGGGCGATGAAGGTCGACGGCAGCGAGGGCGCGTTCTCGCGGCCCGCGTTGGCGATGACCACCGCGATGTACGGCAGCACCAGCCCGAGCACCAGCGTGGCGATCGCGAAGGGCCGCTCGATGTTCCACAGGGCGACCGTGAGGATCACCGAGACGGTACGGATCGACATGGAGATCACATAGCGTCGCTGCCGGCCGCGCACGTCCTCCGACAGGCCCGCGCGGGCCCCCGTGATCCGGAAGGTCTCCGTGTTCCCGTGCTTCCGCATCGCTCTCCACCACCTGCTGCTCCGCCGGGCGCGCACCCCGCGCCGACTCCCCCTCCACGGTACGCCGCGCCCTCGCCCGGGACGAGAGCGGGGACGGCGCGGCGGCAGGCCCGAGGTGCGGTCGCAGCGGCTCCCGCCGAGACTGGGTGCTGCGGCTCGGCACACCCCCGCCGCACGGGAGGCGACATGAACTGGTTGTGGGCCGTCCTGGTGGGCCTCGTCCTGGGCGTCGTGGCCCGGGCCCTCATTCCCGGCAGACAGCACATCCCGCTCTGGCTGACGATCATCCTCGGCATGATCGGCGGTGCCCTCGGCAACTGGCTGGCCACCGGCATCGGCGTCCGCTACACCGGGGGAGTGGACTGGATCCGGCACGTCCTCCAACTGGTCGGCGCCATCGCCGTGGTCGCCGTCGGAAGCCGGTGCTGGGCCTCGATCAGGGGCCGCCGCCACCCCCAGCCCTGAACGACGCAGCGGCCCGCGCCCGCCCCCGGAGGGACGGGCGCGGGCCCCCCGCGCCTCTCAGCGCCCCTGCCCCGCCGCGAGCTTGCGGCCCGCCTTCAGGTAGGCGGCGCCGGCGTGGTCGGCCAGCTTCTCGGCGACCACCTCGGCCAGCGGGCGCACGGCCTCGGCCTCGGCCAGCACCACCGTCTGCTGGCCCTGGTCTGACTCCACCACCAGCCGCAACGCGTTCTGCTTGGCGAGCCGGCGCGCGGCGGAGGCGCTCGGGGTGAAACCGAGGACCTGGGTGAGGACCGCCGCGACGCTCTCCCCGCCGTGCTCACCGAGGTCCACCGAAGGCAGCGCCTCGACCTCGGCGAAGGCCTTCTTGGAGAACTGCGCGACGAAGGCGGCGCGGGCCGCCATGGCCGCCTCCACACCGAACAGGGTGGCCACCACCTCGCCCGCCAGGACCTTCTTCAGGTCCATCGGGTGCAGCTCACGGGCGGCGACCCGCTCGGCGGCCAGTGCGATCTCCTCGTCGGTCCACTCCGTCCACGCTTTGAGGTAGGGCTCCATCAGGCGGTCCGGCACCGACATGATCTTGCCGAACACGTCGTCCGCGGTGGCGTTCAGGCCCACGTAGTTGTTCTTGGACTTGGACATCTTGGCGCCGCTGCCGTCGGTGCCCTCGATCAGCGGCATCGTGACGACGAGCTGCGGCTGCTGGCCCCGCAGCTCCATCAGCCGCCGGCCCATCTGCAGGTTCAGCAGCTGGTCCGCGCCGCCCAGCTCGACGTCGCACTCCAGGGCCACCGAGTCCAGCCCCTGAGCCACCGGGTAGAGCAGCTCCGACATCGTCAGGCCCGACCCGGCCGCCAGCCGGTTGCGGAAGTCCTCACGCTGCAGCAGCTGCGAGGCCGGCACCTGCGCCAGCAGACCCAGCAGCTCGGGGAAGGTGTACGGCGCCAGCCACTCGCTGTTCTGCCGGAAGCTGACCTTGTCGAAGTCGACGTAGGGCCGTACCTGGTCGCGGTAGCCGGACATGTTGGCCGCGATGTCCTCGTCGGTGAGCGGCGGGCGCTCCGCGGTCCGCCCCGTCGGGTCACCGATCTTCGCGGTGAAGTCCCCGATGAGCAGCGTCACGTCGTGGCCCATGCGCTGGAACCGGCTCAGCACGATCACCGGGACCGCGTGGCCCAGGTGCATGTCGACGGCGGTCGGGTCCACACCGAGCTTGACGCCCAGCCCGCGGCCCTGCGCCCGGCGCTCCTCGATCCGCGTGGCCAGCGCGTCCGGACCGGGCAGCACCTCCACCGCTCGGGCCGCGATCAGCTCCGCCTGCTCCTTCGGCGACAGGTCCGTCAGGTCCAGATAGCGGCGCGCACCCGTCTCCCGCAGCAGCTCCTCGACGGTCGCGTCCAGGGAGAGGTCGGCACGGAGCAGGGTGGCGGCGCGGGCGACGGATTCGCCGAGGCGTGTCATGGCGTTCCTGATCGGATCGGTGGTCCCGAGACGGGAGGACGGTGCGCCCCGACCGGGGCGCGGGAGAAGTCTACGTACCCCCGGCCCACCGCCGCCCCCGAGTTCCCCGCAGCCCCCCGCGAGGCCGGGCCTCACACGCCGCGGCTGACCGAGCTCATGTGGAAGTCGGCCACCCGCAGCGGCGGTGCCGCGGCGCGCGTGAACCAGTCGCTCCACTCACGCGGCAGCGTCCGCTCGGTCGCTCCTGCCTCGGCCACCCGCCCCAGCATGTCCACCGGTGACTCGTTGAAGCGGAAGTTGTTGACCTCCCCGACCACCTCACCGTCCTCCACCAGGTACACCCCGTCCCGCGTCAGCCCCGTCAGCAGCAGCGTCGCCGGGTCGACCTCGCGGATGTACCACAGGCAGGTCAGCAGCAGCCCCCGCCGCGTCGCGGCCACCATGTCCGCCAGCGAGGCGTCGCCACCGCCGTCCAGCACCAGGTTGTCCACCGCGGGCGCCACCGGCAGCCCCGTCTCCTGCGCCGCGTGCCGGGTCGCCACCAGGTGCTCCAGGCGGCCGTCGCGCATCCAGTCCGTCGGCGCCAGCGGCAGGCCGTTGTCGAAGACGGAGGCCTGTTCACCGGAGGCGTGGGCCAGGACGAAGGGCGCGCAGGCGATCCCCTCGGCGCCGGGGTCGCTGCGCAGCGTCAGCGGCAGCGGGCTGAGCCGGTCGCCGACCCGGGTGCCGCCGCCGGGCCGGGAGAACACCGTCCGTCCCTCGGCGGCCTCCCGCGCCCCCGCGGACCACAGCTGGTAGACGAGCAGGTCAGCCACCGCACTCGGCGGCAACAGCGTCTCGTAGCGCCCGGCCGGCAGCTCCACGCGCCGGCGGGCCCACTCCAGGCGCCGGGCCAGGCCGGCCTCCTCGGCCAGCGGGTCCACGTCGGTGAAGTCCCGGGTGGAGCGCCCGGCCCAGGCCGAGCGGGTGCGGTCGGCGGACTTGGCGTTCAGCTCCCACGTCCCCGTCGGCTGGTCGTGGCGCAGCCGCAGCCCCGTGGAGGTGCCCAGGTAGGAGGAGACCACCTGGTGGTGGGCGAAGCCGTACAGCTCCCGGCCGCCGCCGCGGGCCCGCCCGAACGCCTCGCCCAGCGCGGGCGCCAGCCCGTCGAAGACCTCCGGGGAGGTCTCGGCCGGCGCGGCGGTGAAGTCGGGCGAGAGCGGGACGCCGCTCACCAGCGGCCGGGCGTCCTCGGCCGGCTCAGCCGACCTGGCGGCGTGCTCGGCGGCCCGCACCACCTCCGCCACCTCCCCGGCGGTCACCGCCGACCGGGAGACGACCCCCGCCGCCGTGCCCTGCGCCCCGCCGACCGTCGCGATCACGGTCAGGCGCCGGCCGCGGGTGACGCCGTTGGTGGTCAGCGCGTTCCCCGCCCACCGCAGGTTCGCCGAGGAGGTCTCCTCGGCGATCACCACGCAGTCGTCGGCGCGGGAGAGTTCCAGGGCGCGCTCGACGCTCTCGTGTGCGGCGCCGCCACGGCTGTTCCGGCTCACCGGGTCTCCTTCCGGGTGGGGGACGGGCAGGTGGTGCGCGGTCGGCGGGCGGCGCTCACCGGCCGGCCTCCTGCGCGGTGTTGAGGACGTTCACGCCCTCGAAGAGCGCCGACGGGCAGCCGTGCGAGACCGCCGCGACCTGCCCCGGCTGAGCCTTGCCGCAGTTGAACGCCCCGCCCAGCACGTAGGTCCCGGGGCCGCCGACGGCGGCCATGGAACCCCAGAACTCCGTCGTGGTGGCCTGGTACGCGACGTCCCGCAACTGGCCCACCAGCCGGCCGTGCTCGATGCGGTGGAAACGCTGGCCGGTGAACTGGAAGTTGTACCGCTGCATGTCGATGCTCCACGACCGGTCGCCGACGACGTACACGCCGTGCTCCACGCCGGCGACCAGCTCCTCGGTCGAGGGGCCCGCCTGCGCCGGCTGGAGGGAGACGTTGGCCATCCGCTGCAACGGCACATGGGCGGGGGAGTCGGCGTGGGCGCACCCATTGGAGCGCTCGAACCCGCAGGCCCGGGCGATGTTGCGGTCGGTCTGGTAGCCGACCAGTACCCCGTCGCGGACCAGGTCCCAGGACTGCGCGGCCACCCCCTCGTCGTCCCAGCCGACCGTCGAGAGGCCGTGCTCGGTCGTGCGGTCCCCCGTGACGTGCATCAGCGGCGAGCCGTACGCCAGCGAACCGAGCTGGTCGAAGGTGGCGAAGGAGGTCCCCGCGTACGCGGCCTCGTAGCCCAGCGCCCGGTCCAGCTCGGTGGCGTGCCCGACCGACTCGTGGATGGTCAGCCAGAGGTTGGACGGGTCGATCACCAGGTCGTAGCGGCCGGGTTCCACGCTCGGCGCGCGCAGCTTCTCGGCCAGCAGCTCCGGCATGCGCGCGAGTTCCCCGTCCCAGTCCCAGTGGCCGCCGGCCAGGTACTCCCAGCCGCGCCCCACCGGCGGGGCGAGGGTGCGCAGCGAGTCGAAGTCGCCGTCCGGCAGGACCGAGACCGCCGTCAGCTGCGGGTGCAGCCGGATGCGCTGCTGGGTGGTGCTGGTGCCGGCGGTGTCCGCGTAGAACTTGTTCTCCTGGACGGTCAGCAGCCGGGCGTCGGTGTGGGTCACGCCCGGCGCCGCCAGCAGCCGGCCGCTGAACTCCGCGAGCAGGTCGGTCTTCTCGGCGTCCGGCACCTCGAAGGGGTTGTGCTCGTAGGCCGAGACCCAGACCCCGTCCGCGTGCACCTCCTCCGGCGCCAGTTCCACCCGGGAGGCCGCCGCCACCTCGGCCCCGGCGGCGTCCCGGACCCGCGCCGACAGCTTCGCCATCGCCACGGCCTGCGAGGCCACCCGCGCCGCCGCGTCCATGGTCAGGTCGACGCCGGAGGCGAAGCCCCAGGCTCCCTCGTGCACCACGCGCACCGCGTAGCCCAGCTCGGTGGCGTCCCGGGCACCGGCGGGCCGGGCGTCGCGCAGGTGCCACTCGGCGGACCGGACCCGTTCGCACCGGAAGTCCGCGTGGGTGGCGCCCAGCGCCCGGGCCCTGGCCAGGGCTGCGTCGGCCAGGGCGCGCAGCGGCAGCGCCGTGAAGGTCTCGTCCGGGGCGGGTGAGGGAGCGGGCACGGGCATCCTCCGGGGTCGGCGCCTGGAGGAGGCATCATGCCCCGTCGCGGCCCCCCTGCCCAGTGGGGCGACGATCCGCCCCCGCGCGCCCCCGCGGGGCCCGGCACCACCGGCTCCGGACACCGGCCACTGTAGGGACCCGACAGTCTGCGCCGGATGCCCCTGTGAAGGGCCGATTCTCCGAAAGAGGGTCGTGACCGCTAGTTTCATGGGGAAACAGACGGACAGCAGACGGAAAGGGTGATCTCTTGAGCCGCTCGGTTCTGGTCACCGGAGGCAACCGAGGCATCGGTCTCGCCATCGCCCGCGCCTTCGCCGAGGCCGGCGACAAGGTCGCGATCACCTACCGCTCGGGCGAGCCGCCGGCCGGCTTCCTGGCCGTGAAGTGCGACATCAACGACACCGCCCAGGTGGACGCGGCCTACAAGGAGATCGAGGAGACGCACGGCCCGGTCGAGGTGCTGGTCGCCAACGCCGGCGTCACCCGCGACCAGCTGCTGATGCGGATGTCGGAGGAGGACTTCACCTCCGTCCTGGACACCAACCTCACCGGCACCTTCCGGGTCGTCAAGCGCGCCAACCGCGGCATGCTCCGCGCCCGCAAGGGCCGCGTCGTGCTGATCTCCTCCGTGGTGGGCCTGCTGGGCCAGGCGGGCCAGGCCAACTACGCCGCCTCCAAGGCCGGCCTGGTGGGCTTCGCCCGCTCCCTCGCACGCGAGCTGGGCTCCCGCAACATCACCTTCAACGTGGTCGCCCCCGGGTTCGTCGACACCGACATGACCCGGGCGCTCAGCGACGAGCAGCGCACCGACATCCTCGGGCAGGTCCCGCTGGGCCGCTACGCACAGCCGGAGGAGATCGCCTCCGCCGTCCGCTTCCTGGCCTCCGACGAGGCCGCGTACATCACTGGAGCCGTCGTACCCGTCGACGGCGGATTGGGCATGGGGCACTGAACGACATGAGCGGAATCCTCGCCGGCAAGCGCATCCTGGTCACCGGAGTCCTCACCGACCACTCCATCGCCTTCCACGCCGCCAAGGTGGCCCAGGAGGAGGGTGCCGAGGTGGTCCTCACCGGGTTCGGCCGGCTCTCCCTGGTGGAGCGCATCGCCAAGCGGCTGCCCAAGCCCGCCCCCGTCATCGAGCTCGACGTCACCGACCAGGAGCACCTGGACCGGCTGCCCGGACTGGTGGCCGAGCACTTCGGCGACGAGGGCGGCCTGGACGGCGTGGTGCACTCCATCGCCTTCGGTCCGCAGGGCGCCTTCAACTTCCTGGAGGGCACCTGGGAAGACGTCTCGACCGCCGTCCACGTCTCGGCCTACTCCCTGAAGTCGCTCACCACGGCGCTGCTGCCGCTGCTGGAGAAGCGCGGCGGCTCCGTCGTCGGCCTCACCTTCGACGCCCAGATCGCCTGGCCCAAGTACGACTGGATGGGTGTGGCCAAGGCCGCCCTGGAGTCCACCAACCGCTACCTCGCCCGCGACCTGGGTGCGCGCAACATCCGCTGCAACCTGGTCTCGGCCGGCCCCATCAAGTCGATGGCCGCCAAGTCCATCCCCGGCTTCGAGGAGCTGGCGGACGTCTGGAACCACCGCGCCCCCATCGGCTGGGACCTCACCGACCCCGAGCCCGCCGGCCGTGGCGTCGTCGGCCTGCTCTCGGACTTCTTCCCCAAGACCACCGGCGAGATCGTGCACGTCGACGGCGGCGTGCACATGATGGGCGCCTGAGCCTCCACCTGACGCCCGCCCCGGTCACCTGACGGGGCGGGCGTTCGGCATGTTCCGGGGTGGCCCGTTCGGCGTGTCCCGGGCGGCCGGGGTGCTCAGCCGCCCACCGGCAGGCAGCCCGGGGAGTGGGCGCCGGCCTCCCGCGCCGCCAGCTCGGCGTCGCCGTCGCGGATCGCCGCCACCAGCCCGGCGTGGTCCATGTAGCCCTCGGGCCGCAGCTCCTCGCCCACGTCCCGGCGCAGGAAGCTGCGCAGTACGCCGCCGAGGTCCGCGTACAGCTCGGCCAGCACCTCGTTGTGCGAGGCGGCGACCACCGCCAGGTGCAGCGTCGCGTCCGCCTCCACGAACTCCTCCGCCCGGCCCGAGCGCCACGCCTCCTCCCGCCGTCCCAGCAGCAGCTCCAGCTGGCGCAGGTCCCGGTCGGTGCGGCGCCGGGCCGCGAGCCGGGCCGCCTCCGCCTCCAGCGCCCGCCGCAGTTCGGCCACGTGCTCCGGGTCGGCCGAGGCGAACCGCTGGTTCATCACCCCGGCCAGCTCGCTGGTGGCCACCACGTACGTGCCCGAACCCTGCCGGATGTCCAGCACCCCGTTGTGCGCCAGCGCCCGGACCGCCTCGCGGACGGTGTTGCGGGCGACACCGAGCTGCGCGACGAGCTCGGGCTCGGTCGGGATGCGGGAGCCGACCGGCCACTCACCGGAGGTGATCTGCGAGCGGAGCTGCGCGATGACCTGGTCGGCGAGGGCGGAGCGCCGGGGCGAGTTCAACGGCATGCGGGCACACTCCGTGGATCGTCGGGGGAGGGGCGGCGAGCAGCGTATCCGTGCCCGCCGGCCGGCAGGCGGACGACTGGACACGTATTCATCCCATGATTCTATGATGGGTCCATGGCAGACGACGACCTCGCTACCCTCGGCCGCGCCGCCGGAGGCACCACCCCGACCGACCGCTCCGCGCCGCGACCGGCCGCGCAGACGGCCACCGGCCTGGCCGGGCGGTGGCTGCCGCGGATCGTGACCGTCGGCCTCGTCCTCGCGGCCCTCAACCTGCGCCCCGCCATCACCAGCCTCGGCGCGCTGCTGGAGGAGGTGCGCGACGGCCTCCACATGAGCGGTACCGTCGCCGGCCTGCTGACCTCGCTGCCGTCCTTCTGCTTCGCCGCCTTCGGCGTGGCGGCACCCCGGCTGGCCCGCCGCTTCGGCCCCGCCACCGTCGTCTGCGCCGGCATGGCCGCGATCGCCGTCGGCGTCCTGGTCCGCCCCTTCGGCGGCGGCACCGCGGCCTTCCTGGCCGCCAGCGTCCTGGCCCTGGCCGGCATCGCGATGAGCAACATCCTGCTGCCCGTCGTCATCAAGAGCTGGTTCCCCGACCGCGTCGGGGCCAAGACCGGCCTCTACTCGATGGCGCTGGCCCTGGGCACCTCGCTGGCCGCCGCCACCACCGTGCCGCTGACCGACGCCCTCGGCGGAAGCTGGCGCTCCGGCCTCGCGGTCTGGGCCGTCCTCGCCGTCGTGGCGGTGGCCGCCTGGCTCACCGTCCTGGCCCGGCTGGGTCCGCAGCGCCGTCCCGCCGCCCCGGCCGCGACCCCCGGTGCCCCAATCGAGGCGCCGATACGCATCACCACCTCGCCCACCGCCTGGGCCCTCGCGATCTTCTTCGGACTCCAGGCCACCGGCGCCTACGTCACCATGGGCTGGATGCCGCAGATCTTCCGCGACGCGGGCGTCTCGGCCGGTACCGCGGGCGTCCTGCTCGCGGTCACCATGGCGGTGGGCATCCCGCTCTCCTTCGTCCTGCCGCCGCTGGCCGCGCGCATGCGCCACCAGGGGCCACTCGCCGTCGGCCTGGGCCTGTGCGGTCTGGCCGGGTACGCGGGGCTGTGGCTGGCACCGGCCGCCGGGTCCTGGGCGTGGGCGCTGCTGCTGGGTGTCTCCAACTGCGCCTTCCCGCTCGCCCTCACCATGATCGGCATGCGGGCCCGGAGCGCCGCAGGCGTCGTCAAGCTCTCCGCCTTCGCCCAGAGCGTGGGCTACCTGATCTCCATACCCGGCCCGCTGCTGGTCGGCACGCTCTACCAGCACAGCGGCGGCTGGGGGCAGCCCATCGCCCTGATGGCGGCGCTGATGGTGCCGCAGATCGTCTTCGGTGTACTCGCCGGGCGCGACCGGCGCGTGGAGGACACCGCACCGGTGCGACACTGAACCCATGCCAGTGCTCGAACCGCATCCCCAGAACAGCCAGAAGAAGCTCCTGCTCGTGCTCGCCGCGATGCTCGGCGTCACGGTGGTGGTCGCCATCGTCGCGAGCATCGCCTCTCCCTGAGCCTCAGGGGTACTTGCCATATGCCCGCCCGGGCCGCGTGGTCCGGCACCGCACCTCGCGGCGTTGCCGAAAAGCCCTGGTAGCTCCGCTACGAGGACTCTCCGGCGCGAACCGTGTGGCGGCGATGATGAAGATCGCTAGCGCGCGTTATTTATTTCCCAAAACGATAGGACACGGGGCGGTGAACGCCTGCGGGGCGACCGGGCGGGTGCGCCAGGCGGCTATCGCACCTTGCGATGCACGGCACCGGACCACGCGACCTCATCGGACGCTCATATGGCAAGGACCCCTAAGGACGCGGGCGCGCGTCACCCCTCACCCTTCCCGCCGGGCGGCGCCCCGTCCGACGGGCGGTCCGCGCAGCCCCCGGGGTGCCCTAGGGGTCGTCCCTGAGAAAAGGACGGGTGTCCTCCCGGATGTGCGCGGGGGCCGCCGGGCCGTAGGTTCCGGTACGTGACGGCTCTCCGGCCGTTCCGGGTCCGCCGGTGGCGGGAGCGTCCGCGGCACGGGCGGCTCCGACCGGCCGGCGCCACCGACCTCCCCGGGAGGAGCCCCCATGTCCGCCGCGTCCCCACGGAGACCGGGCCGGCGCCCGACGCGTACCGGCAGGTCCCTGCCCTGGTGGGCGGTCGTCCTCCCGGCCCTCGCCTTCACGGCCCTGCTCGCGCCGCTGCTCGCCCCGCAGTCCGCCGCGGCCGTCGGCACCGGAAGCCGGACCGGTGGCCTCACCCACCTCTTCGCCGTCCTCGTCCATCTCCTGCTCAGCCGGGGCTGACCCCGGGTGCGTGGCGGCGGGCGTTCCCCGGCCCCACCGGCGACACATCCGTCACCCTGGCGCCCCGCTCTTCACCCCAGAAGGGGGGCCCGTCAACGCCCCGAGCCACAGGCCCGGTTTCGTGCGAAGCTGGGAGTATGAGCGCCGACACACCCCACCGGATCGTCCTGCTCCGTCACGCCAAGGCCGAGTGGGCGCAGGACTCCGATCTCGAACGTCCGCTGGCCGACCGCGGCCGCAAGGAGGCCCCCCTGGCGGGGCGGTGGCTGGCCAAGCAGGGGCTCCAGCCCGACCTGGCCCTGTGCTCGACGGCGTTGCGCACCAGGGAGACCTGGAAACTGTCCGTCCACGAACTCCCGCACCGGCCCCGGACCGTCTACGAGGAGCGGCTCTACGAGGCCTCCCTCGGTGAACTCATCGCCCTGGTCAACGAGACCGACGAGGACGTCGCGGACCTCGTGCTCGTCGGACACAACCCCGGTATGCACGCCCTCGCCGACGCCCTGGCCGGTACCGCCGAGGGGGACGCCGGGGCACGGATGAACCGCAGCGGGTTCCCCACCGCGGCGCTCGCCGTCGTCGCCTTCACCGGCTCGTGGAAGGCGGTCGAGCACGGCGTCGGCCACCTGACCGACTTCTGGGCCCCGCACGCCTGAGGACCACCACCGGCCGGCCGCCCCGGGCGGCCGGCCGCTCTCCGCTCAGTCCAGGTGCGCGTCGGCCGCCTCGACCTCTTCCCGGCTGATCCCCAGCAGGTACAGCACGGTGTCCAGGAAGGGCACGTTCACGGCGGTGTGGGCGGCCTCCCGCACCATCGGCTTGGCGTTGAACGCCACCCCGAGCCCGGCCGTGTTGAGCATGTCGAGGTCGTTGGCGCCGTCACCGATGGCCACGGTCTGCTCCAGCGGCACCCCGGCGCGCTGCGCGAAGGACCGCAGCAGCCGGGCCTTCCCGGCGCGGTCGACGATGTCGCCCACCACCCGTCCGGTGAGCTTCCCGTCGACGATCTCCAGGGTGTTGGCCGAGGCGAAGTCCAGCCCCAACTCGTCCCGTAGCGCGTCCGTCACCTGCGTGAACCCGCCGGAGACCACGCCGACCTGGTAACCCAGCCGCTTGAGGGTCCGCACCAGCGTGCGCGCGCCCGGGGTCAGCCGGACCTCCTTGCGCACCGCCTCCACCACCGAGGCGTCCAGCCCCGCCAGCAGCGCTACCCGCGCGTGCAGCGACTGCTCGAAATCCAGCTCGCCGCGCATCGCCCGGCTGGTGACGTCCGCGACCTCCGCCTCGCACCCCGCGTGGGCGGCGAAGAGCTCGATCACCTCGTCCTGGATCAGGGTGGAGTCGACGTCCATCACCACCAGGCGGCGGGCCCGGTGCTGGAGGCCGGCGGCGCTGACCGCGACGTCCACGCCCCGGTTCGCCCCCTCCACCGCCAGCGCGGTGCGCAACGCCTCCGTGGCCGCTCCCGACACCGCGAACTCGACGGCGGTGACGGGGTACTTGGCGAGCCGGAAGATGCGGTCGATGTTGCCGCCGGTCCCGGTGACGACCGAGGTGATCCCGGCGACGGAGTCCGCGGTCAGCGGGTGACCGAGCACCGTCACCAAGGAGCGGCCGGTGCCGCGCGGCCGGTTGTCGCCGGTACCGGAGATGATCTCGGCCTGGAGGCCGTGCGACTCGGCCCAGCCGTGGACCGTCACGCGCAGGTCGCCCGACCCGCGGGCGGCGGTCGGACCGGGCGCGGTCACCAGCGCGCACAGCACTATGCGGCCCCGGGTCACGACCTGCTCGATGTCGACGACGTCCACACCGAAGGCGGCCAGCGTCTCGAACAGCCCGGCGGTGATGCCCGGCCTGTCCTTGCCGAAGATCTTTACCAGCAGGGTCGGAACGTCGTGGCCCGGCGGGGCGGCGGCAGGCGGTGTCTGCGGTGTGCTCATGGTGCCCCCAACGGTATCCGGCCCCGGCCGCGAGGCCCACCGGACCCCGTCCGTGCGGACGACCGGCACCTGCCCGGAGCCTTCCCGCAGCATCCGGACCCCGGGGTGGCGGGCGGGAGCGAGGGCAGCGGGGCGCGGGCACCGCCGCGGCAGCGGGAGCCGGTAGGGGCCGGCCCGCCCCACCGCGCCGGCCCCTTGATCACGCCCTGCGCACCGCGCCCCGCCGCACGCCCTGCCGTACCCCGCCGTCGGGCCCTGCCGTACCCCCGCCCCGTCCTCGCGGGCGGACGGCGGGCGCGGCGGTCCGTGCCCGTTGCGCCCGGCGCGGCACCGTGAGCCCACGGCGCGCGAGCCCACGGCGGCAGGGGCCCGGAACGCACCGCGGCGAGGGCCGCAGCTCCGCCAGGTCTCCACAGCCCTGGTTTCCCCTGGCACCGCTGCGCCTGGAATAGTTCCCCGGGATGTTCGCCAACCCTGGACTCCTGGCACAGGGCGTCATTCGGGGGACTATGTAATGGGGCATGGAGTGCCTGGACTCGTACTGGAACTGAACGGAAGAACTTGGACGCTCGAACCGTCCCGGACCTACAGCCTGGGGCGTGATCCGCAGGCCGACGTGGCGATCGAGGACGCGAGAGTCTCCTGGCACCACGCCGTCGTCCGTTTCGACGGCCGCAGTTGGCTGCTGGAGGACCAGGGGAGCACGAACGGCACGTACCAGGCCGGACAGCGCCTGATGCAGGTGCCGTTGGGCCCCGGCGCCGTCGTGCACCTCGGAAACGCCCACGACGGACCGAGGCTGGCCTTCTCCGGCGCCCAGGCCGCACAGCAGCGGCCGGAACCCGCCGTGGCGCCGCCGCACCACCACGCCGCCCCGCAGGCACCCGCCCCGCAGGCCTGGCCCTCGCCGCAGGGCGCACCGGTCGGCGGGCACCCCCACGCTCCCCAGGGCGGTTGGGGAAACCCGGCACAGGGCGTCGCGCAGCAGCAACCGCCCTTCCCGCAGCAGCAGTACCAGCCCGCCCCACCCATGGCGGGCCACGGCGGCTTCCCGCAGGGCGGCCCCGTCGCCCCGCAGGGCGGCGCCGCCGGACCGGACCGCAGCCCGACCTCCTTCCACCGGCTCGACACCGGCCGCGTCATGCGCATCGGCCGGGCGCTGGAGAACGAACTCGTCGTCTCCGACCTCCAGGTCTCACGCCACCACGCCGAGTTCCACACCACCTCCGACGGCCGCTACGAGATCCGCGACCTCGGCAGCCACAACGGCACCTACGTCAACGGCCAGCCCGTCCCCAAGTCCGGGACGGTCACGATCGGCCCGCACGACATCGTCGGCGTCGGCCACTCCACCTTCCGGCTGGTGGGCGACCGGCTGGAGGAGTTCGTCGACACCGGCGCGGTCAGCTTCTCCGCCCGGCACCTCACCGTCACCGTCGACGGCGGCAAGCAGATCCTCAAGGACGTCTCCTTCGGCGTCCCCGAGAAGTCCCTCGTCGCCGTCATCGGCCCCTCCGGCTCGGGCAAGTCCACCCTGCTCAAGGCGCTCACCGGCTACCGCCCCGCCGACCAGGGCCAGGTCCTCTACGACGACCGGGACCTCTACAAGCAGTTCGCCGAGCTGCGCCAGCGCATCGGCCTGGTGCCGCAGGACGACATCCTCCACAAGGAGCTGACCGTCCAGAAGGCCCTTAAGTACGCGGCGAAGCTGCGGTTCCCCGGCGACACCGCCGAGGCCGAGCGCAACGCCCGCATCGACGAGGTGCTGCGCGAACTCAAGCTCGACATCCACCGGGACAAGAAGGTCACCGCGCTCTCCGGCGGCCAGCGCAAGCGCGTGTCGGTCGCCCTGGAGCTGCTGACCAAGCCGTCGCTGATCTTCCTGGACGAGCCCACCTCCGGCCTCGACCCCGGCATGGACCGCGACGTCATGCAGCTGCTGCGCGGACTGGCCGACGACGGCCGCACCGTCCTGGTGGTCACCCACTCCGTGGCCGAACTGGCGCTCTGCGACAAGCTGCTGGTCATGGCCCCCGGTGGCGGCATGGCCTACTTCGGACCGCCCGAGGAGGCCCTGAACTTCTTCCAGTACGAGTCCTGGGCCGACGTCTTCTCCGCCTTCGAGAACTACCGCGACTACGACTGGATGGGACGCTGGCGCGGCTCCTCGCACTACCAGCTCTACGCCGCCGACGCCGACGCCGCGATGCCGCACCCGGTGCACGAGCACCCCGGCATGCCCGCGGCGCCCGCCCGGATACACAAGTCCCAGAGCTGGGGCTCGCAGCTGTGGACGCTGATCCGCCGCTACCTGTCCGTGATCGCCTCCGACCGCGGGTTCATCGGCCTCATGGTGCTGCTGCCGGCGATCCTCGGCGGCGTGAGCGTCGTCATCCCGGCCAAGTTCGGCCTGGGGCCGCCCGAACTCCCCGCGCGGTACAACAGCAGCGCAGGCATGATCACCATGATCCTGGTGGTCGGCATGTGCTTCTCCGGTGCCGCCAACTCGGTCCGTGAGCTGATCAAGGAACGGGTCATCTACGAGCGCGAACGCGCCGTGGGCCTCTCCCGCTCCGCCTACCTGATGTCCAAGGTCATCGTGCTGGGCCTGACCACCGCGATCCAGGCGGTGATCATCTGCGCCATCGGCCTGTCGGCCCGCAAGCTCCCGGCCGAGGGCGTGATCGGCTCCCCGGCCGTCGAGATCTGCCTGGCCATCGTCGCCATCGGCTTCACCTCGATGATGTTCGGCCTGGTCATCTCCGCACTGGTGAAGACCGCCGAGAAGACCATGCCGCTGCTGGTCATGTTCGCCATCGTGCAGCTGGTGTTCACCGGGACGCTGTTCCAGATCTTCGACAAGCCCGGACTGGAGCAGGTGGCCTGGCTGATGCCGTCCCGCTGGGCGGTCGGCGCGGCCGGGGCCACCCTCGACCTCGGCCACCTCATGGCCCCGTTCGACCCCCAGAACCCCACCAACACCGACCCGCTGTGGGACCACAGCGTCGGTCAGTGGGTCCTCAACATCGGTGTCCTCGTCCTCATCGGCGTGCTGTGCTGCTTCCTGGTGGCCCGGCTGCTGCGCCGGCACGAGCCCGAGGTCATGCGCAAGTGACCCGTCGCCCCCGCACCGGCTGTCCGGACGGGGGCAAGGACGGCAAGGGCGGCACCCGTCGCATCGACGGGTGCCGCCCTTCGCGGCTCCGGGCCGGCCCGTGGCGGGAGGAACCACGGGCCGCCGGAGACGATCAGTACGCCGGGTCGATCAGCGCTCCGGGGCTGGTCAGTACGCCGAGTTGACGTTGTCCATCGAGCCGTACCGGTCCGCGGCGTAGTTGCAGGCCGCGGTGATGTTGGCGACCGGGTCGTAGATGTTCCAGGACGTGCCCGGCACGTGGTACCGGTTGAACGTCGGCTGGATCACCTGGAGCAGGCCCTTGGAGGGCACGCCGTTCTGGGCGTTGATGTCCCAGTTGTTGATCGCCATCACCTTGCCGCTGGACTCGCGGATGATGTTGCGGTGGATGCCCTCGTAGGACGCCGGGATGCCCTTGGCGTGCAGGATGTCCAGGGACTCCCTGATCCAGCCGTCGAGGTTGTTCGGGTAGGTCTTCTTCGCCGGCTTGGCGGGCTTGACCGCCGGACGGTCCGAGGAGCGGCTGGCGGCCTGCGAGGAGGAGCGGGACTCCGCGGCCTTCTTCGCCGCGTCCGCCTTCGCCTTGGCGGCGTCCGCCTCGGCCTTCGCCTTCGCGGCGGAGGCGTCGGCCTGCTTGACGACGGTGGTCTGCTGGGCCTGGGCCGTGTCGTGCAGCGAGCTGAACGCCGCCACCGTGCGGACGTGCTCCGCGCTGCGCGCCGTCGCCTGGTGGGTGTCGGTCTGTGCGGCGCCCGCCCCGGGGACCGCCACCGCGACGAGCGCGGCGACACCGGCCACCGTGACACCGGCAGCCGAGAGCTTCTGCGTGCGGTTGAGACGCTTGTACCGGTCGGCAACCGCCGTCTGGGCGCGGCCGAAGTCGGCAGAGGTGGGCATCTTGGGCATGACGGGCTTGACCTTCCAATCAGCTGCGTCGCGTGGCCGTATCGGCGCAAGGAGAAGCGCCGAGTTCCTGATCCACGGCGCCGAGCGACGGAGGTCATTGTTAGCGGCCGGAAAATTGCGGAGCAATGATGTGACGTACGAAGTCCGTTAGTGGAAAAGCGGGCGGCCGATTTCCGTGCAGCGCAGGAAAAGCCAGCTCACAGCGGGGCCGTCACCCCCACTACGGCCCTTCGTAAGTGACCTGGCTCCTGTGCCTGGGCTCACACGGCCGCCGGCCCGTCCCGCCGCTCCGTGACCGTACCCCCACCGGGCGTCCGGAGAATCCGTCCGGCGGGCAGCAAAGGGCCGGTATTCGCCGCCGCCCCGGAATACTGCCACCCGCGGAGCGCTGCACCGTCCGGGAACCGTGGCGGGCGGAGCAAGGGAAAAGCGGACCCCGGGAAGGGGTACCTCCACCGCTTTTCCCGGCCCGCCGTCGCGCCTTTCCGACGCGCGCCCCCGGTGAACACCCGGCCCGGAGACGGCACGGCGATCCCCCCGCGCCCCGCACGCCACGCCCCGCCCCGCAGACCCGGGACCGCAGGCCCGGGACCACCGGCCGACCCCGGGCCGCCGAGCGACCGATCCGGCCCCCACCGCGCTCGTCTAGGTTGGCCCCATGAACAGGCAAGCGAGTGCCGAGCAGGACGCGGGGCTCTCGGCGGTCAGCAGTGCCATCCTCGCGATGAGCCGGCCCCTCCAGGTACGGGACGTCCTGCGGACCATCGTCGCCTCGGCCCGGCAGGTGCTCGACGCCGAGTACGCGGCGCTCGGCGTCCCCGACGACCACGGCGGCTTCGCCCAGTTCGTGGTGGACGGCGTCAGCGAGGAGCAGTGGAAGGCCATCGGCCCGCTGCCCCGCCAGCACGGCATCCTCGCGGCGATGCTGCACGAGGCCACCCCGCAGCGACTGGCCGACGTCCGCACCGACCCCCGCTTCGGCGGCTGGCCCGAGGCCCACCCCGAACTCTCCGACTTCCTCGGCCTGCCCATCGCCGACGGCGAGGAGGTCATCGGCGCCCTCTTCCTCGCCAACAAGCGCTGCGACGCCCCGGCGGGCGACTGCCGCTTCACCGCCGACGACGAGCGCGTGCTGCGCATCCTCGCCCAGCACGCCGCCATCGCCCTCACCAACGCCCGCCTCCACGAGCGCAGCCGGGAACTGACCATCGCCGAGGAGCGCAGCCGTCTCGCCCACGAACTGCACGACGCGGTCTCCCAGAAGCTCTTCTCCCTGCGGCTGACCGCCCAGGCCGCCACCGCCCTCGTCGACCGCGACCCCGGCCGGGCCAAGGAGGAACTGCACCGGGTGACGGGCCTGGCCGCCGAGGCCGCGGCCGAGCTGCGGGCGGCGGTGGTCGAGCTGCGCCCCGCGGCACTGGACGAGGACGGCCTGGTGGCCACCCTGCGTTCGCAGGCCCAGGTGCTCGACCGGGCCCACAGTGCCCGCGTCACCTTCACCGCCCGCGGTGTGCGGGCACTGCCGGCCGCCCAGGAGGAGGCGCTGCTGCGCGTGGCGCAGGAGGCCCTGCACAACGCGCTGCGCCACTCCCACGCCGAGCAGGTGGACGTCACGCTCGTGCGGCACGGACGCGGTGCGCTCCTGCGGGTCGCCGACGACGGGCGGGGCTTCGTGCCCGCCGCGGAGCGCCGATCGGGCCGGCGCCTGGGCCTGCGCTCCATGCAGGACCGGGCCGCCGGTGTCGGGGGACGGCTCACGGTCGCCTCGGCACCGGGCTCCGGCACCACCGTGGAGATGGAGGTCCCCGGTGGCTGAGGAGACCGTGCCGGGACGGACACACGCGCCCGGACGGCGCGGGGACGGAGGAGACGTGGGCGAGGGAACCGGCGGACAGGCCAGGCATCCCGACCGTGCGCACCAGGACCCGGACACCGGCGGTGCGCCCGCCGCCGGGCCCCGCCCGGCCGTCAGGGTGCTGCTCGTCGACGACCACCAGGTGGTCCGCCGCGGGCTGCGCACCTTCCTGGAGGTCCAGGACGACATCGAGGTGGTGGGGGAGGCCGCGGACGGCGAGAGCGGCGTGGCCGCCGCCGAGCGCCTCCGCCCCGACGTGGTCCTCATGGACGTGCGCATGCCGGGGATGGACGGGGTCGAGGCCCTGCGCCGGATGCGCGAACTGGCCAACCCCGCCCGCGTGATCGTCGTCACCAGCTTCACTGAACGGCGCACCGTCGTCCCGGCGCTGCGGGCCGGCGCCGCCGGCTACCTCCACAAGGACGTCGACCCCGACGCCCTCGGCGACGCCATCCGCTCCGTCCACGCCGGCCACGTGCTCCTGGCCCAGGACGTGGCCGCGGCACTGCTCTCCCAGGAGGACGGCCCGAGCGGGCAGGGACGCGGTCCCTCGCTCACCGAGCGGGAGCGCGAGGTGCTCGCCCTCGTCGCGGAAGGGCGCTCCAACCGGGAGATCGCCCGGGCCCTGGTCCTCTCGGAGAAGACGGTCAAGACCCACGTCTCCAACATCCTCATGAAGCTGGACCTGGCCGACCGCACCCAGGCGGCCCTGTGGGCGGTGCGCAACGGCGCGGGCGACTGAGCGGCAGCCGCACCACGGCCCTGCGCACAGGGAGGGCCCCCGCCCGGGCCCGCGGTGCGATCTTCACCCCATCGCGTGGACCTCCCCCACTCGGGCGTATCCCGGGCTGCTCATACGACGTTCTCCGTGCGTGTCGCGGCGAACGTCGCGGCAGTCGCGAGGAGGAACAGCGAAGTGAAGAACCTGCACAGGGCCCTGACCGTCACCATGGCGGCGGGCGGCCTCGCACTGGCCGCAGCCGGTGGTGCCTCCGCCGAGTCCGCGGCCCACGGCAACGCGGTCCGCTCCCCGGGTGTGGGCTCCGGCAACCTCGTCCAGGCCCCGGTCCACGTCCCGGTGAAGGTCTGCGGCGCCACCGTCGACGTCGTCGGCCTGCTCAACCCCGCCTTCACGCCGCCCTGCCCCACCGCCTGACCACGGCGCACCGAGCGGACACCGCCCCGTCACGCGCAGGCGGTGTCCGGACGGCCCCGCGGCCCCTCCCCACCGCGGGGCCGGTTCCGGGCGAGAGCCCCGGGAGCTTCAGCCCCGCCCGCGTTCCCGCTCCTCGACGTACGCGTTGTACGCCGCGACCTGCGCCCGCCGGGCCGTCCGCTCCACCGGACGCAACGCCTCCGCCCGCGCCCCGATCTCGGAGGCGCTCACCGCGGCGCCGTGCTCCCGGCCGTCACCCCCGCCGCCCGAGGCGATGGCCAGCAGCGCCCCCACCCGCTGAGCCAGCTCCAGGACCCGCACCGCGCGTGCCGGATACCCCGGTGCCAGCACCTGCCGGCCCGCCTCGGCCCGCGCCCGGTAGGCCTCCAACGCGGCCTGCGCCACCGGGCCCGAACCGGCGACGTCCATCCGGGAGAGCGCCTCGGTGGCCTCCCGCAGTGCCTCCGCCAGCTCACGTTCGGCCTCGCTCAGCGAGGGGACGTCGGCCGCCGGGGCGTCGCGGACGGCCAGGCACTGCCAGACCACCTCGACGTGCACGTCGCCGGCGGGCCCCGCCTCGAACACCTCCGGCACCAGGCCCAGTGACGTGCCGCACACCAGGACCGCCTCACCGGTCTCCAGCGCGCGGGCGTTGAACTCCGGCGGCCCGCTGAGCCCCAGCGGGTGGCCGGGGGCCGGCAGGGCGACCCGCAGCCCCGTGGCTCCCAGGGCCCGCAGACGCCCCAGCGCCAGGGTGAGGCCCACGGGCGCCGCTTCACCGGGCAGTCCCGCGACCCGGTGGGTGACGTCGTCACCGACGATGTTCAGACCTGCGTCGTCAGGGGAGACGAGTCCGGCCAGGAGGGCGTTCCCCCACGCGGCCAACCGTCCCGATCGAGGTTCGTCGAGCATGCCCCCAGCCTAAGGAGTCCTCTCCCGCCGCCCGTCCCGGCCGCGGAGCCCGTTGCACAGGACCTGCCGAAAAGCCGTCAGGCCACACCCGGCCACCCCGCGGGAGAGGGGCGCCCGCGGCCCCGGAAACCCTGCCCGGGGCCGTCGCCGGACCCCGACCGGGGGAGGGCGGGGACGATAAGCAGTCCTAAGGTCCGGCGCCCACACCCGGTGGCGTAGGTTTGCAGGGGGAAAACGCCCACAGGCGTGACCGGACACAAGACGCAAGGGGAGACAACGCGCTCATGAGCGATGTACTGGAGCTGGTGGACGTATCGGTGGTCCGCGACGGACGGGCTCTGGTGGACCAGGTCTCCTGGTCGGTGAAGGAGGGCGAGCGCTGGGCGATCCTCGGCCCCAACGGCGCCGGCAAGACCACCCTGCTCAACGTCGCCTCCAGCTACCTCTTCCCGACCACCGGCAGCGTCTCCGTCCTCGGCGAGACCCTCGGCCGGGTCGACGTCTTCGAACTGCGCCCGCGCATCGGCATGGCCGGCATCGCCATGGCCGAGAAGCTGCCGCGCCGCCAGACCGTGCTGGAGACCGTCCTCACCGCCGCCTACGGCATGACCGCCACCTGGCAGGAGGACTACGAGGCCGTCGACGAGCAGCGCGCCCGTGCCTTCCTGGACCGCCTCGGCATGACCGAGCACCTCGACCGCCGCTTCGGCACCCTCTCCGAGGGCGAGCGCAAGCGGACCCTGATCGCCCGCGCCATGATGACCGACCCCGAACTGCTGCTCCTGGACGAGCCCGCCGCCGGGCTCGATCTCGGCGGACGCGAGGACCTCGTCCGACGGCTCGGCCGCCTCGCCCGCGACACCTACGCCCCCTCCATGATCATGGTCACCCACCACGTCGAGGAGATCGCCCCCGGCTTCACGCACGTCCTGATGCTCAACCAGGGCAAGGTCGTCGCCGCGGGCCCGCTCGAACTGGAGCTGAACTCCGGCAACCTCTCCCGCTGCTTCGGGCTGCCGCTCATCGTCGAGCAGCACGACGACCGCTGGACGGCCCGCGGCCTGCCGCTGCGCTGACCCCGCCCCGCAGGCCGGACCCGGACCGGCCGCCTGGCCGGGAACGACCGGTCGTGGCCTGCCGTGCGCCCTGTCGCGGGAGCGCCTGCGCACCTACCATGTGGGACGTGGACGACTGGGTGTGGTGGCTCGTCGCCGCCGTAGGACTGGGCATACCGCTCGCGGTGACCGCGATGCCGGAATTCGGCATGTTCGCGATCGGCGCCGCTGCCGCCGCGGTCACCGCCGCCGTGGGCGCCGGCCTGGTGGCCCAGGTCGTCGTCTTCGCATTGGTCTCGGTCGCCCTGGTCGCCGTCGTACGGCCGCTGACCAACCGCCGCCGGCCGCAGAGCCCCGCGTTCGCCTCCGGGACCGACGCCCTCAGAGGCCGGTCCGCCACCGTCCTGGAACGGGTGGACGGTGACGGCGGACGCATCAAACTCGCGGGCGAGGTCTGGTCGGCCCGCGCACTCGACGCCGACCAGGTCTTCGAACGCGGCAGCAAGGTCGACGTCGCCGAGATCGACGGGGCCACCGCGGTGGTGATGTGACCCCCGCCCACCACCCGATCCGTGCCGTCCGGTCCCGGCAACGCCCTGCACGACCTGGCCGGTTTCTGAAAGACTCGATCAACGCCGGTGCCACACGGTACCGGTGACCGACAGTCAGCAACGGCACGTCGCCACCGCCCCGCCGGATCGCGCGGAGCAGGACGGGCCGTGACGGAGACAGGAACGAGAAGGGCGCGGGAGCCGCTGTGGCACCGATCATCATCGTCCTGATCGTCCTGGTGGTGCTCGTATTCATCGCACTCATCAGGACGATCCAGGTCATCCCCCAGGCGAGCGCCGCCATCGTGGAGCGCTTCGGCCGTTACACCCGCACACTGAGCGCCGGGCTGAACATCGTCGTCCCCTTCATCGACACGATCCGCAACCGCGTCGACCTCCGCGAGCAGGTCGTCCCCTTCCCGCCGCAGCCGGTGATCACCCAGGACAACCTGGTGGTGAACATCGACACCGTCATCTACTACCAGGTCACCGACGCCCGGGCCGCGACCTACGAGGTCGCCAGCTACATCCAGGCCATCGAGCAGCTGACCGTCACCACCCTGCGCAACATCATCGGCGGCATGGACCTGGAGCGGACCCTCACCTCCCGCGAGGAGATCAACGCGGCGCTGCGCGGCGTGCTGGACGAGGCCACCGGCAAGTGGGGCATCCGCGTCAACCGCGTCGAGCTCAAGGCCATCGAGCCGCCCACCTCCATCCAGGACTCGATGGAGAAGCAGATGCGCGCCGACCGCGACAAGCGCGCCGCCATCCTCCAGGCCGAGGGCGTCCGGCAGTCGGAGATCCTCACCGCGGAGGGCCAGAAGCAGTCCGCGATCCTGCGCGCCGAAGGTGAGGCGAAGGCCGCCGCGCTGAAGGCCGAGGGTGAGGCCCAGGCGGTCCGTACCGTCTTCGAGGCCATCCACGCCGGCGACCCGGACCAGAAGCTCCTCTCCTACCAGTACCTCCAGATGCTCCCGAAGATCGCGGAGGGGGACGCCAACAAACTCTGGATCGTGCCCAGCGAGATCGGCGACGCCCTGAAGGGTCTGGGCGGTGCGATGAACAGCTTCAAGCCGGACGCGGGCGTGCCGAAGGGCCCGCCGCCCCCGCGCCAGCAGCCGCCCATCGAGTGAGGCCCGCCCGTCCGGCCCGGGGTTGACGCGCCCCTTTCCCCCCTGTTGCATGATCTTCCACGGCCGCCGTACCCGACCCGGGCGACGGCCACCGACCGGGCACAGGGACCACAGCCGTGACGATCTGGGAAGCGCTCGCCGTCTTCGCCGCGGGTGTCGGGGCGGGCGGCATCAACACCGTCGTGGGCTCCGGCAGCCTCATCACCTTCCCCGTGCTGCTCGGGGTGGGGCTGCCACCACTCACCGCGAACGTCTCCAACTCCCTCGGCCTGGTGCCGGGTTCGCTCAGCGGGGCGCTCGGCTACCGGCGCGAGCTGCGCGGCCAGCGCCGCCGCCTGGTGCGCTTCGGCGCCGCGGCGGCCGTCGGGGGCCTGGCCGGCGCCATCGCCCTCCTCGCCCTGCCGTCCTCGGCCTTCGACGCGATCGTCCCCGTCCTGGTCGGGCTCGCGGTGCTGCTCGTCGCCGTGGGGCCGCGGCTCTCCGCCGCCGTGCGCGCCCGCCGGCCCGAGGGCGTGCGGCACCCGGAGGGCGGTCCCGGGCTCCTGGTGGGCCTGGCCCTCGCCAGTGCCTACGGCGGCTACTTCGGAGCCGCTCAGGGCGTGCTGTACCTCTCCCTCATGGGGCTTCTGCTCGACGAGGAGCTGCAACGCCTCAACGCCGTCAAGAACGTGCTGGCACTCGTCGTCAACGGCGTGGCGGCGATCTTCTTCCTCTTCGTCGCCCACTTCGACTGGCCTGCCGTCGGCCTCATCGCGGCGGGTTCCGTGATCGGCGGCCAGATCGGCGCCCGCCTGGGACGACGCCTCTCGCCCACCGCCCTGCGCGTCACGGTCGTCGTCGTCGGGTGCGTCGCCCTCGCCCAACTCCTCATCCGCTGACCCGGCCGAAGGCGTCGCCCGCCCACACCACGAGGCGGGCGACGCCGGCCCGTGTCCGGTCGGTGGCCCACCCCCGTGGGACCACCGACCGGACCGTCTCAGGCAGGCACCGCCGCCGCGGCCCGCTCGCCCCGGGCGCCACCACTGCGCGGCATCCCCAGCGTCGCCAGCATCGCGTCGGCCGGCGTGGGCTCGAAGGGACGGCGCAGCAGCCGCATGCCGGCCTGCTCCGGGGTGCGGTCCGCCTTGCGGTGGTTGTCCGGCGCGCACGCGGCGACCGTGTTCAGCCAGGTGTCGCCGCCACCGCGCGACCTGGGCACGACGTGGTCCACGGTGGTGGCGCGGCCGCCGCAGTAGGCGCACCGGTGCCCGTCCCGCGCCAGTACGCCCCGCCGCGTCCACGGCACCTGTCTTCGGAAGGGCATCCGCACGTACCGGCTGAGTCTGATCACCGCCGGCACGGGCATCTCCAGGGAGGCGGCGCGCAGCCGCAGCCCGGTGTGCGCCGACTCCACCACGGCCTTGTCCTGCATGACCAGCACGACCGCACGCCGCAGCGTCACCGTCGACAGCGGCTCGTAGCTCGCGTTGAGAACCAGCGTCTGGCGCACCTTCCACACCTCCAGGGGCCGCTCCGCCCTGTGACGGAGCTGCTCCACTGTGCGGTCGGCCCGCAGGCCGCGGCAACGCAATTTCCCGCGGACACAGAGCCCTCGCCACCCCGCCGGCCCCCCGGCGCCCGATCCGGCGTCCGGGGGTGCGCATACGCGCGAGGGGCCGGGAAGATCCCGGCCCCTCGTCCCGCCCCCGTGCAGGGGAGCTGCCCTACGCGGACACCTCGTACTCGTTGACGAGCTGCGCCCGCCCGAGGGTGTGGAAGCGCAGGTTGAAGCCGACGACGGCCGGTGAGGCTGAGGAGTCGACGCCCAGCTTCTCCTGGTCGACCGCGTACACCGTGAAGACGTACCGGTGCGGCCCGTCACCGGGCGGCGGGGCGGCACCGGTGAAGTCCAGCGAACCGCCGTCGTTGCGCACGTGGACGGCGCCCTCGGGCAGCCCCTTCATCTCCCCGGTGCCGGCGCCGGTCGGCAGCTGGGTCACGGTCGCGGGGATGTCGAAGACCGTCCAGTGCCAGAAGCCGCTGCCGGTCGGCGCGTCAGGGTCGTAGCAGGTGACGGCGTAGCTCCTGGTCCCCTCCGGGGCACCCTCCCACCGCAGCTGGGGCGAGGTGTTGCCGTCCGCCGCGACCTGGGCCTGCGGCAGCGCCCCGCCGTCGGCGGCGAGGTCGTCGCTCACCACGGTGAACCCGGCCACCGGCGGATGGAAGTCGTGGGGAAGCGGCGGCCGCTTCTTCTCGGTCACTCCAGCACCTCCTGTTCTCGTGCGTCCTCGCGTGACGTCGCCGGACGCCTACCCGCTCAGACTAGAACCAGTTCCTGCGGCTCCCGACCTCGGAGAGCCACTGGTGCAGGTACCCGGCCCAGTCGGTCTCCTCGAAGTGGGCGAGGTCCATCGTGAACGACCGGAAGGAGTCCGAACCCTCGGTGAAGAGGCCGCCCTTCTTGTCCATCTCCAGCACCACGTCCATCTCGCGGTCGTCGGCGACGAACGACAGCTCGACCTGGTTCAGCCCCCGGTACTGCTGCGGGGCGTGGAACTCGATCTCCTGGTAGAAGGGGAGCTGCTGCCGCGTCCCGTGGATGTGACCCTGCTCCAGGTCGGCGGACTTGAAGCGGAAGCCGAGCCGGCCGAAGGCGTCCAGGACGGCCTGCTGGGCCGGCAGCGGGTGGACGTTGACCGGGTCGAGGTCGCTGGAGTCCACGGCCCGGGCGATCGCCAGCTCGGTGGCCACCCCCAAGTGCATGCCGGTCAGCCGGTGCCCCAGGAAGTTGGTGACCGGCGTCTCCCAGGGCACCTCGATCCCGAACGGCAGCGAGTGCGCCGCCCCCGGCTGGATCAGGTAGCCGCCGCCGACCTGGACCTTGGTGAACTGGACGTTCTTCTTGTACTCCTCCTCGGAGCCCTCGACCTCGACGCGGGCCTCCAGACCGACCGAGACACCCTGGATCTCCTGCTCCACCGAGCCGCCCTGGATGCGCACCTCGCCCTGGATCACGCCGCCCGGGACGCAGTTCTCCTCGAACAGGACGGTCTCCACGGACGCGCCCCCCGCTCCCAGGCTGGCCAGGAACTTCTTGAAACCCATGTGCTTCCTCCCGTGGGCCGCGCGGCGCGCGCCCCCGTCTGTCGCCTGCTCGGTCGTGGAGGCCGGTGCCTCTGCCGTCTGCCAACGCAGGGCGTCCGCGCACGGTTCCACACCGTCACCCCCGCGTGACCTGCCGACCGGCTGACGCGGGCCGGCTCGGCCTCGCGCCCGGTCTTCCGCTCGCCGGGGGCTTCCGAGCCGCCTCCGGTACGCTCGGACCGCGTGATCATCCCATCGGACCGCTTCCCCCTGCAGCGCACCTTCTTCGACCGCCCCGTGCTCGAGGTGGCCCCCGACCTACTGGGCCGCACCCTCGTCCGCACTTCTCCGGCGGGCGTCATCGAACTGCGCATCACCGAGGTCGAGGCCTACGACGGCGAGGCCGACCCGGGCTCCCACGCGTACCGGGGCCGTACTGCGCGCAACGCCTCCATGTTCGGGCCGCCGGGGCACGCCTACGTCTACTTCATCTACGGCATGTGGTTCAGCCTGAACCTGGTCTGCGGACCTGAGGGCAAGGCGAGCGGTGTGCTGCTGCGCGCCGGCGAGGTCCTCGCCGGGGAGGAGCTGGCCCTCTCGCGGCGCCCGAAGGCGAAGGGCGCACACGAGATCGCCAAGGGCCCGGCCCGGCTCGCCACCGCGCTGGACGTGGACCGCTCCCTGGACGGGACCGACCTCTGCGCAGGCACCGGCTCCCCCCTCACCGTCCTCCACGGCACCCGGCCCGCCGAGGAGGAGGTGCGCCACGGTCCGCGGACCGGTGTGGGAGGTGCCGGCGCCGACCACCCCTGGCGGTTCTGGATCGACGGGGAGCGCAGCGTCAGCCCCTACCGGGCCCACGTGCCGCGCCGCCGCAGCCGTACCCGCCCCGGTTCTTGACGCGCCGTTTCCCACGGCGTAACGTAGTCCGAGCCGCTGATGAAGGGCCCGGTGTCACAGACACCCGCCGGAGGCGGCACAACCCCACCAAAGAACCATCGACCTCCATTCGAGGTCTCTTCTGCTGCGTGCGGAAGAGCGTCAGGTGAATCGACCGCCCCGCGGTCAGAGCATCCCGACGGATGATGTTTACTGGTGGTCGCGCCGAAAGGTGCGAACCGAAACTTCGGAACAATTTCTCGAGTTCGGAACGGTCAGCGACCGGGACGGAAACGGAAAACGGATCTGATAGAGTCGGAAACGCCGAAAGGGAAAGCCCGGAAGGGCCGGACCGGAAAGCGAAACCCCGCTCCGACAGGGGGCCGGAACCGGAAAACGGATCTGGTAAGGTT
>NZ_JBHWGP010000037.1:0-61803 GCF_042733155.1 Streptomyces sp. NPDC059740
AACGCCCACCGCTCCGGCACCGTCCAGGGGCTCAACGCCGAGGTCGGCGCCTCCATCACCTCCGGCGCCGTCATCTGCGAGATCAAGGACTGAGTGGCCACCGTCGAACTGCCGTCGGCTGCGGGCGGGTTCGCATCCGTACCAGTGGCCGTCAGGTAGAGGGACGCGGTTACGCGCCCCTTTCCACGCACTGTGCCCCGCCCCGGCCGCACGCGGGGGAGGGCCGGGGGAACTCCGTGCCGTGCGCCTGGGGCCCGTCGCCCGGCGGCCGTGGACCCGCGCGACGACCTGAACCTTCTTGACACTGGCCTGACATGGAATGCCTTGAACAAGGAATTCCCGAAGATGAAGATGGACTCTGATTTCGACCACAGCTCCCCGGATCGCGGTAGGGACGAATGCCGGGGGAGTCGCACCGAACACCAGCGGAAGTTGGTCGACCTCCTTTCCGGAACCGCCTCAGGAAGAATCCGCGCAATGTGAGGAGAGGTACATGGACGCTTCAGTGATCGTCGTGGGGGCGGGACCCACCGGGTTGATGCTCGCAGGTGAGCTGCGTCTCGCCGGAGTCGACGTCATAGTGCTGGAGAAACTCGCCAAGCCGACCGGGGAGTCGCGCGGGCTGGGCTTCACCACCCGGACCATGGAGGTGTTCGACCAGCGCGGACTGCTGTCGCGTTTCGGTGACATCGACACCAGTAACGCCGGCCATTTCGGTGGTGTGCCCGTGGACTTCGGAATTCTCGAAGGGGCTCCCCAGGCGGCCAAAAGCATCCCGCAATCACAGACCGAGGCCGTTCTGGAGTCCTGGGTCAAGGAGTTGGGCGCCGACCTCCGCCGGGGGTACGAGGTGCGCTCCATCACCGACGAGGGCTCCCGGGTCGCCGTCGAGGTACGGGGACCGGACGGGGACCGGACCCTGCACGCCGCGTACCTCGCCGGCTGCGACGGCGGGCGGAGCACCGTCCGCAAGGCTGCCGGGTTCGCGTTCCCGGGCACCGCGGCCGGCCTTGAGATGTTCCTCGCCGACGTCGAGGGCCTGGACCTGGACCCCCGCATGATCGGGGAGACCTTCGACGGGGGAATGGTGATGGTCGGCCCGCTGCCCGGCGGCGCCACCCGGCTCATCCTGTGCGAACGCGGGACCCCACCGCGGCGCCGCACCGAGCCACCTTCCTACGACGAGGTCGTGGACGGCTGGAAACGGGTGACGGGCCAGGACATCTCCCACGGGAGGCCGCTGTGGATCAGTTCCTTCGGGGACGCCACGCGGTTGGCCACCGAGTACCGGCGAGGCCGGGTGTTCCTGGGCGGAGACTCCGCCCACATCCACCTCCCGGCCGGCGGCCAGGGGATGAACACCGGCATCCAGGACGCGTTCAACCTGGGCTGGAAGCTCGCAGCCGTGATCCAGGGACGCGCCGGCGCCGGGCTGCTGGACACCTACCACGACGAGCGGCACAAGGTCGGCCGGCGACTGCTGATGAACACGCGCGCGCAGGGGCTGCTCATCCTCGGTGGCGCCGAGGTACAGCCACTGCGCGACGTCCTGGCCGAACTGGTCCGACACGACGTGGTCAGCCGTCACCTCGCCGGGATGGTGAGCGGACTGGAGATCACCTACGACGTGGGCGGTGGCACCCACCCCCTGCTGGGCCGGCGGCTGCCCGCCACCGACCTGGTGGGCGAGGACACCAAGACCAGCAGCAACCGGCTGCTGCACGGTGGCCGGGGCGTCCTGCTGGACTTCGAGGACAACCCCGTCCTGCGGAGCCGGGCCGCCGGATGGGCCGACCGGGTGGACGTGGTGACGGCCGCTCCGCACGAACCGGCCGGGGGCAGCGCACTGGAGGGCACCGCAGCCGTCCTGGTCCGCCCCGACGGCTACGTGGCCTGGGCGGCCCCGGGAAGCCACCAGGACCTTCCCACGTCCCTGGAGCGCTGGTTCGGCGCTCCGCGCCCCACTGCCCCAACCCTCTGAAACCGACTCCGCACTCAAGGAGAGACCATGCACAGCACGCTCATCGTGGCGCGGATGGCGTCGTCCCACGCAGCCGACGTGGCGCAGCTCTTCACCGACTTCGACGCCACCGACATGCCCGAGCGCATGGGGACCCGGCGCCGGCAGCTCTTCTCCTACCGGGGGCTCTACTTCCACCTGCAGGACTTCCGAGAGAACGACGGCGGAAACCGGATCGAGGCGGCCAGGACCGACCCGCGGTTCGTCGGTATCAGCGACGACCTCAAACCGTTCATCACGGCATACGACCCGGACACCTGGCGGTCGCCGGCCGACGCGATGGCCCAGCGCTTCTACACCTGGGAGGCGCAGGCGTGAGTGGCCGCCGTGTGGCCATGACCGGGATCGGGGTCCTGGCGCCGGGCGGCGTCGGCACCAAGGACTTCTGGGAACTGCTCGCCTCGGGCCGGACGGCGACCCGCCGCATCACCTTCTTCGACCCGTCGCCCTTCCGCTCCCAGGTGGCCGCGGAGATCGACTTCGACGGTGAGCAGTGGGGCCTGAGCCCGCAGGAGACCAGGCGGATGGACCGGGCCGCGCAGCTCGCGGTGGTGGCCACCCGCGAAGCGCTGGCCGACAGCGGCATCGAGTTCGCCTCCGCGGACCCGTACCGCACGGGTGTCACCATCGGCAGCGCGGTGGGCGCCACCACCGGCCTCGACCAGGAGTACCGAGTGGTCAGCGACGGGGGCCGCCTCGACCTCGTCGACCACGCGTACGCCGTCCCCCACCTCTACGACTACTTCGTCCCCAGCTCCTTCGCCGCCGAGGTGGCGTGGAGCGTCGGCGCGCAGGGCCCGACGACCGTGGTGTCCACCGGATGCACCTCCGGGATCGACTCCGTGGGGCACGCCGCCGAACTCATCAGGGAGGGCTCGGCCGACGTGATGATCGCAGGCTCCTCGGACGCCCCGATCTCCCCCATCACCATGGCCTGCTTCGATGCCATCAAGGCCACCACACCTCGGCGGGACGCCCCGGAACGCGCTTCACGTCCCTTCGACCGGACGCGGAACGGGTTCGTACTGGGGGAGGGGGCGGCCGTGTTCGTCCTGGAGGAGTGGGAGCACGCCAGAGCGCGCGCGGCACACGTGTACGCCGAGATCGCCGGCTACGCGACCCGGAGCAACGCCTACCACATGACAGGGCTGCGGCCCGACGGCGCCGAGATGGCCGAGGCCATCACCGTCGCCCTCGACGAGGCCCGGGTGGCGCCCCAGGAGGTCGACTACGTCAACGCCCACGGGTCGGGGACCAAGCAGAACGACCGCCACGAGACCGCCGCCTTCAAGCGGAGCCTGGGCGACCACGCCCGGAAGGTGCCGGTCAGCTCCATCAAGTCGATGGTGGGCCACTCACTGGGAGCCATCGGGTCGATCGAGATCGCCGCCTCGGCGCTGGCCATGCAGCACGACGTCGTCCCGCCGACCGCCAACCTGCACGAGCGCGACCCGGAATGCGACCTCGACTACGTTCCGCTGACGGCCCGGGACTGGCGGACCGACACCGTCCTCACCGTGGGCAGTGGTTTCGGCGGCTTCCAGAGCGCCATGGTCCTCACCTCCCCAGGAAGGAGCCCGGCATGACCGCGTCCGTCGCCGTCACGGGAATGTCCGTGGCCGCCCCGAACGGGCTGGGCGTCAAGGATTACTGGGCCGCCACCTGTGCGGGGGAGAGCGGGATCGGCCGCCTCACGCGGTTCGACCCCTCGTCCTACCCGGCCGTGCTGGCAGGCGAGGTCCCCGGCTTCTGCGCGCAGGAGCACCTGCCGGGACGCCTGCTCCCCCAGACCGACCACATGACCCGGATGGCACTGGCCGTCGCCGACTGGGCGCTGGAGGACGCCGGTATCAGCACCGACGCGTGGTCGCCCTTCGACATGGGTGTGATCACCGCGAGCTCCTCCGGTGGCTTCGAGTTCGGACAGAACGAGCTGCGCAAGTTGTGGAGCCGGGGCAGCGAGTACGTCAGCGCCTACCAGTCCTTCGCCTGGTTCTACGCCGTCAACAGCGGCCAGATCTCCATCCGCAACGGGATGAAGGGCCCCAGCGGCGTGGTGGTCAGCGACCAGGCTGGTGGGCTCGACGCCCTGGCCCACGCCCGCCGTCAGATACGTAAGGGGACGCGCATGGTCCTGTCGGGCGGCGTGGACGCTGCGCTGTGCCCGTGGGGGTGGGTGGCCCAGCTCGCCGGCGGACGGCTCAGCGAGGTCGAGGCACCGGACCGCGCCTACCTGCCCTTCGACGCAGGGGCGTGCGGACACGTGCCCGCCGAGGGGGGCGCCCTCCTCGTCCTGGAGGACCTGGCAGGGGCCCGTGAGAGAGGCGCCCGGGTCCGCGGCGTACTCGCCGGCTACGGGGCCACCTTCGACCCCCGGCCGGGGAGCGACCGCGAGCCCGGACTGCGCACGGCGATCGAGGTGGCGCTCCGGGACGCTGCCGCCGGCCCCGAGGACGTCGACGTCGTCTTCGCGGACGCCGCCGCCGTACCCGAACTCGACCGCCGGGAGGCCGGCGCGCTCAAGGCCGTGTTCGGCCCCCGCGGTGTGCCGGTGACCGCACCCAAGACGATGACCGGCCGGCTGAACTCGGGAGCGGCCCCACTCGACGTGGCCACAGCCCTGCTCTCCCTCCAGGACCAGGTCATCCCGCCCACGGTCAACGTGACACCCGCCGCCGACCACGCCCTCGACCTGGTCACCGGCGAGTGCCGCGGCGCGCGCCTGCGCACCGCCCTGGTGGTCGCCCGGGGGCACGGAGGCTTCAACTCCGCCCTGGTGGTCCGTACCGCCTGACGCCCCGCGCACAGCGGCCGGCGGTGAGCCGCCTGGCATGACCCCCGCCTCTGCCCGCCCCGAACACGGGCCGGGCAGCAACCCAGCAGAGAGAAGAGGACCATGACCGCACACCGCTTCACCCTTCACGACCTCAGGCGTGTCCTCATGGAGGGCGCCGGGGCGGACGACGCCGCCGTCCTCGACGGCGACATCCTCGACACCGCCTTCATCGCACTCGGTTACGAGTCCCTGGCCATGCTGGAGACAGCCGGCCGGGTCGAACGCGAATGGGACGTCTGCCTGGACGACGTCGAACTGACCGACGACACCACCCCGCGCCAGCTCATCGACGCGGTCAACGAGCGCATCGCGGTACGGGCGTGACACCGCGCGAACCCCTGACCCGCCACCTTCGAACCGAGGAGCCACCGTGTCCGCCACCACCCGTCCCCTCGCACTGATCACCGGCGCCACAAGCGGAATCGGACTGGCGACCGCACGTCTGCTCGGACGCCACCACACCGTCCACATCGGCGCGCGAGGCGAGGAGAACCTCAACAGCACCGTCAAGGAGCTACGGGAGGAGGGGCTCGCCGTCGACGGGACGGTGCTCGACGTCCGCTCCGACTCCTCGGTGCGCGCCTTCGTGAAGGCAGCGACCGAACGGCACGGCGAAGTCGACGTCCTGGTCAACAACGCCGGCCGCAGCGGTGGCGGCGTGACCGCGGACCTCCCGGACGAGCTCTGGTACGACGTCATGGAGACCAACCTCAACAGTGTCTTCCGGATGACCCGGGAGGTGCTCAACGCCGGCGGGATGCGGCACCGCAGCCGGGGGCGCATCATCAACATCGCCTCTACCGCGGGCAAACAGGGTGTCGTCCTCGGAGCCCCCTACTCCGCCTCCAAGCACGGCGTCGTCGGCTTCACCAAGGCCCTGGGCAACGAGCTGGCCCCCACCGGCATCACCGTCAACGCGGTCTGCCCCGGTTACGTCGAGACCCCCATGGCCCAGCGGGTGCGCGCCGGCTACGCCCAGGCATGGCAGACCGACGAGGAGACCGTCCTCACCAAGTTCCAGGCCAAGATCCCCCTCGGCCGCTACGCCACCCCGGAAGAGGTCGCCGGTCTGGTGGAGTACCTGACCGGCGACGCCGCAGCCGCGATCACGGCACAGGCACTCAACGTCTGCGGAGGACTGGGCAACTTCTGAAACCCCCGTCGCACAGAAAGGCTGTGACATGACGCAGAACGGCGTGCACGAGACAGAGCACCGGATCACCGTCGGTGCGCCCGCCGACGTCGTCTACGACCTCATCGCCGACGTCCGCAACTGGCCGCGCATCTTCCCACCGACCATCCACGTCGACCGCACCGACCTCGGCTCCCAGCAGGAACGGATACGCGTCTGGGCGACCGCCAACGGCGAGCCGAAGACCTGGACCTCGCGCCGCGTCCTGGACCCCGACGGGCGGCGGATCACCTTCCGGCAGGAGGTCTCCACACCACCGGTCGCCGCCATGGGCGGCGTGTGGACCGTCGAACCGCTCTCGCCCGACCGCGCCCGGATAGTCCTCACCCACGACTACCGCGCGGTGAACGACGACCCCGCCGGCCTGGAGTGGATCGACCGGGCAGTGGACGGCAACTCCCGCTCGGAACTGGCCGCCCTGAAGGAGAACGTGGAAGCTGCGCACGCGGCGCGCGACCTGACGTTCTCCTTCGAGGACACGGTGCGGATAGCCGGTCCGGCCGAGGACGTGTACGACTTCATCAACGAGGCCGACCGGTGGACCGAGCGCCTGCCCCACGTCTCGCACGTGCGCCTGGACGAGGACGCCCCGGGGCTCCAGACGCTGGAGATGGACACCAAGGCCAAGGACGGCTCGGTACACACCACCAGGTCGCACCGGGTGTGCCTGCCCCACCACCTGATCGCCTACAAACAGGTGACGTTGCCGCCCCTGATGCGCCTGCACACCGGGCTGTGGACCTTCGTCCCCGGCGAGGGGGAGGTCGCCGCCACCTCACAGCACACCGTGGTGCTCAACCCCGACAACATCGCCGGCCTGCTCGGTGCGGACGCCTCCGTCGAGGACGCGAGGAACTACGTCCGCGACGCGCTCAGCACCAACAGCCGCGCCACGCTGGGGCACGCGAAGGACCACGCGGAACGCGAGCGCTGAGATGGCCGGTCACCTGTCCACCGCCCGCACCCAGGTCGTGGTGGTCGGCGCGGGGCCGGTGGGGCTGATGCTCGCCGGGGAACTGCGCAGGGGCGGGGCGACGGTGGTGGTACTGGAGCGGCTGGCCGAACCCACCACCGAGTCGCGGGCCTCCACGCTCCACGCCCGCACGATGGAGGTACTCGACAGCCGCGGCCTGCTGAGGGAACTCGGCAGCCCGCCCCGCGTGCCCCGCGGCCACTTCGGCGGCATCCCCATGGACCTGACGCTGCCCAGCAGCCACCCCGGCCAGTGGAAGGTACCGCAGACCCGCATCGAGGAACTGCTGGGCGCCTGGGCGGACTCGCTGGGCGCGGAGGTCCGGCGCGCCCACCGCGTCCTGGACGTCACCGTGCGCAGCGACCACGTCGAAGTGCACGCCGAGGGGCCGGCGGGTGCCGTGACCCTGCGCGCCCTGGCAGTCGTGGGATGCGACGGCGAGGAGAGCCTGGTGCGCAGGCTCATGCCGGTCGACTTCGCGGGTCAGGACGCGACACGGGAGATGCTCCGTGCCGACGTCGCCGGCATCGACATCCCCGACCGTCGCTTCGAACGCCGGGAACACGGTCTGGCCGTCGCCTCGCGGCGTGACGACGGCGTGACCCGGATCATGGTCCACGTCTTCGGAAGCGTCGCACGGCACCGGGCACGCGCGCCCGGCTACCCCGAGGTGGCGGAGGCATGGCGACGGGTCACGGGCGAGGACGTGAGCGCGGGCACCCCGCTGTGGGTCAACGCCTTCCACGACGCCAGCCGTCAGGTCTCCCACTACCGGCGGGGGCGGCTCCTGCTGGCCGGAGACGCGGCACACCAGCAGATGCCCATCGGCGGACAGGCCCTCAACCTCGGTCTCCAGGACGCCGTCAACCTCGGCTGGAAGCTGGCACTGCACGTCCGGGGCAAGGCGTCCGAAGGCCTCCTCGACAGCTACCACACCGAGCGCCACGCCGTCGGCGCCCGGACTCTCGCCAACATCCGCGCCCAGGCCCTGCTGCTCCTCGGCGGCCCGGAGGTGGAGCCCCTCCGGAACGTGCTCGGCGAACTGATGGCGCACGAGGAGACCCGGGCACACCTCGCCGGGATGATCTCCGGCCTGGACATCCGCTATCCGCACGACGCCACCGGACCGATCGGCCACCGCCTGGCTCCCACACGACTGTGCGACGCCGACGGCCGGTACACCACCACCGGCGAACTCCTGCGCACCGGAAAGGGACTGCTGATCGTCCCCTCCCCCCGGCCCACCGAGAAGCCCGCATCACTCCAGGCGATCGCCCGGCCCTGGGAGGACCGCGTCACCGTGGTGCGCGCCCAGGGCGCAGTGCCGGGCGGGGAAGCGGTGCTCCTCCGCCCGGACGCCCACGTGGCCTGGGCCGGACGGGCCGGTGAGGGGCTGGAGGCCGCCCTCGGGCGCTGGTTCGGCCCGCCGGCCGACGCACTGCCTGAAGTGACCCACCACACCGCCACGGCCGGCACCCCGGCCCCGCGAGGAAGGAACGTCATGAGTAGGTTCACCGGGAAGACAGCGCTGGTCACCGGCTCCAGCAGGGGCATGGGGCGGGCTACCGCCATCCGGTTGGCCGCGGAGGGCGCACTCGTCGCCGTGCACTACACGCAGAACCAGGAGGCGGCGAAGGACGTCGTCACCAGGATCGAGAAGGACGGCGGCCGGGCCTTCGCCCTGCGTGCGGAGCTCGGGACACCGGGCGACGTCCACGAGCTGTTCCTGGCGCTGGAGGCCGGGCTGCGGGAGCGCACCGGCGCCACCCGCCTGGACATCCTGGTCAACAACGCCGGCGTCATGGGGGGTTCGGCGCCCGAGGAGATGACCGCCGAACAGTTCGACCGCCTCTTCGACGTCAACACCAAAGCACCGTTCTTCCTGACGAAACGTGCCCTGCAGAACATGCCCGACGGCGGACGGGTGATCAACATCTCCTCGGCGCTGACCCGCTGCGCCAACCCCGAGGAGATCGTCTACGCCATGTCCAAGGGCGCGCTGGAACAGATGGCGCTGCACTTCGCCCAGCACCTGGGGCCGCGCGGGATCACCGTCAACAGCGTGCGTCCGGGGATCACCCGGAACGACAACCCGCTCTTCGACATGCCCGAGGCGGTCGAACAGATGAGCCGCCTGTCCGCCTTCGGGCGGGTCGGCGAGCCGGCCGACGTGGCCGACGTCGTGGCCTTCCTCGCCTCCGAGGACGCCCGGTGGGTCACCGGCACCGTCGTGGACGCCAGTGGTGGCACCTCGCTCGCCTGAGCACCTCCCGCCCCGCCCGGCCACGCCCGGGAGGGGCGACCGCCCCCCGGCGGCCACCCGCCGTCCGCACCGCAGGACCCGGTCGGTGCCCGGAAGGCAACGGAACACCGCCGGCCCCGGCAGGCCCACGCCCCACCACCCCACCCGCCCCGCACGCGCCGACCGCGGACAGGAGGCACAACCCCGTGACGCCACCGGCCACACCGCCCGTCGCTCACCGGCCCACCGGACCGGTGACTCCCACGCCCCACTGGGGCCTGCTGGCCGTGCTGGCGGGCACGATGCTCATCGACGCCCTCGAAGTCTCCGCTCTCGTCGTCGCCGCGCCACGAGTCGGTGCGGACCTGGGGCTCCCCCCACTCGCCGCTCAGGGCCTCATCAGCGCCTTCGCACTGGGGTTCGCCGGCCTCCTGCTGGTGGGCGCCCGCCTGGTCGGACGCTGGGGCCGGCGCCGCACCTACCTGACGGCGCTGCTGGTCTTCGCGGTGGCGTCCGTGGTCACCGGCCTCTCCGACGATGCGGCGCTGTTGCTGGCGGCGCGGTGCGTGAAGGGCTGTTGCGCCGCGATGACTGCCCCGACCGGTCTCGCCATCATCACATCCACGGTGCCGGACGGGCCCCGCAGGCGACGGGCGGTGTCCCTCTACACCCTCTTCGGCGCGGCGGGCTTCACGGCCGGGCTGCTGGTCTCCGGGCTGCTCACCTCCGTCGACTGGCGCTGGACGATGGCTGCCCCCGCGCCGGTGGTGGCAGTCCTCCTCCTGGCCGGCCTCCGGCTCGTCCCGGCAGACGACCCGGGCCGCACCCACCCCCCTCACCCCGTCGGGGCGGTGCTCGTCGGGCTCACCCTGGTGGCGCCGGTCTCCGCCGTGGCGCTGGTGGCGTACGCCGGGTGGACCGCACCGGCCTCGCTCGCCGCGCTCGCCGCCGTCGTGGTCCTCCCCCTCCTCCTGCACCGGTTCGAGGCGAGGGCGGCGGAGCCCCTCCTGCCGCGCGCGGCCCCGGGCGACGGCCGGCTGCTGCGCGCAGCGCTCGGCGCGGCCACGCTCAACGGCTCACACGTGGGCCTGCTCTTCCTCGTCAGCCTGCAACTGCAGGAACAACTCGGCTACGGCCCGCTGCGGACGGCGCTGGCGTTCACGCCGGCGAGCGTCCCCCTGCTCCTGACGGCGCTGCTGTCAGGACGCCTCGTGGCGCGTTTCGGTGCCCCTCGGCTCATCGCTGCGGGCGCCGCACTGCCACTGCTCGGCTACCTGCTCCTCCTGCGCCCCGGCCTCCCCAGGTCCTACGTCCTGGACCTGCTCCCCACCCTGCTGCTGGTGGGGGCCGGCTTCGTCTGCGCCTTCACGGCACTCAACACGCACGCGCTCTCCGGGCGGACCGGGGCCGCCCGGGCCACCGCGGGGGCGGCCTACCAGACCCTGGTCCAGTTCGGGGCGGCGCTCACGGTCACGCTGGTGGCCGCCCTCTGCCCGGCCGACCCGGCTGCGGCGGCCGCCGGCTCCTTCACGGCCGCCCGGTGGTCGGTGGCCGGTGTCGGCGCCCTCGGCCTCCTCGTCGCGCTCACCGGCCTGTCCGGCGCCCCGGCGCGTGCTCGGCAGGGGCGTGCACCGTGATCCGGACCGAGTCGCCCGCCCGCAGGCCCGCTCGCCGCAGCTCCCCCGCCCACACCCCTCCCAGGGAGGACGCATGACCACGATCGACCCGCACGTCGGCGCACGCCCAGCGGCGGGACCCGCGGTGCCCACCACGCCCGAACGGCTCCTGGAACTGGCCCGGGCCAAGGAAGCGGCCCGCGGCGGACCGGGCTCGGCGGCGACCGCGCGCCAGCACGCCCGCGGCAAACTCACCCCGCAGGAACGGATCGGACTCCTGCTGGACAAGGACTCCTTCGTCGAGATCGAGCCGTTGCGGCGGCACCGGGCCGCGGGTTTCGGTATGGAGGACAACCGGCCGCACGGCGACGGTGTGGTCACCGGGTGGGGCACGGTGGACGGCCGCACGGTGTTCGTCTACGCCCACGACTTCCGCGCCTTCGGCGGTGCTCTCGGCGAGGCGCACGCCGCGAAGATCCACAAGGTCATGGACATGGCCCTCGCCACGGGCGCGCCCCTGGTCTCGCTCAACGACGGCGCGGGGGCACGCATCCAGGAGGGGGTGAGCGCCCTCGCCGGCTACGGCGGCATCTTCCGGCGCAACACCCGCGGCTCCGGGGTCATCCCGCAGATCAGCGTCATGCTCGGGCCGTGCGCGGGCGGTGCCTCCTACTCACCCGCCCTGACCGACTTCGTCTTCATGTCGCGCCAGACCTCCCAGATGTTCATCACCGGCCCCGAGGTGGTCCAGGCCGTCACGGGGGAGGAGGTCGACCGGCAGGCGCTGGGCGGCGCCGACGTCCACGCCCGGACCTCCGGGGTCTGCCATGCCGCGTACGACGACGAGGAGACGTGTCTGGCCGATGTCCGCTACCTGCTGTCGCTGCTGCCCGCCAACAACCGGGAACTGCCGCCCTCCGGCGTCACCACCGACCCGGTGGACCGCTCCAACGACCGCCTGCTGGAAGTGGTGCCGGCCGCCCCCGGCAGCTCGTACGACGTACGCGCCGTCATCGAGGAGATCGTCGACGACGGGGACTTCCTGGAGGTGCACGCCGAATTCGCGCCCAACGTGGTGTGCGCCCTCGCCCGCTTCGGCGGCGAGGTGGCCGGCGTCGTCGCCAACCAGCCGCTGCACCTGGCAGGGGTGCTGGACATCGACGCCAGTGACAAGGCGGCCCGCTTCGTGCAGTTCTGCGACGCCTTCAACATCCCGCTGGTGACCCTCGTCGACGTACCGGGTTTCCTGCCCGGTGTGGCGCAGGAGCACGACGGCATCATCCGGCACGGCGCGAAACTGCTCTACGCCTACTGCGACGCCACCGTGCCGCGCATCTCCCTCGTCCTGCGGAAGGCATACGGCGGTGCCTACATCGTCATGGACTCGCGCTCCATCGGAGCCGACATCGCCCTGGCCTGGCCGGGAAACGAGATCGCGGTGATGGGTGCCGAAGCCGCCGCCAACGTCATCTTCCGCAAGGAGATCGCCTGCGCGGACGATCCCGACGCACTGCGCGAGCGACGGATCAAGGAGTACCAGGCGGCACTCATGCACCCCTACTACGCGGCGGAGCGCGGCCTCGTGGACGACGTCGTCGACCCCCGCGACACGCGCCGCGTCATCGCCGGCTCGCTGGCGATGCTGCGCACCAAACACGGCGAGCAGCCCTCCCGCAAGCACGGCAACCCACCGCACTGAAGCCGCCCGTGGAGCCCTCCCGGCTCCGCGGCGGAGGGCGTCCCGGGTACGAGACGTCCACGACCGACACCCCTTGAGGAGTGCGCGACATGGAGGCCACCGACCTCGTCGTCCTGCGGGGCGCCCCCACGCCGGAGGAACTGGCCGCCCTCACGGCGGTCCTGCTGGCGGGGGCCCGCGGCCGGCCGGAGCAGGCGAGCGGTCCCCGGCCCCGCCGTGCCGGCTGCCCGCTGCCCCTCTGGCGCCGCCGGAGCCCGGACCGCTCGCCCGGTCCACGCAGCTGGCACCAGCCGCCTCGCTGAGCGCCGCCCCCGAGCCTCGGACCGACACCAGGAGACGAGATGACAGACCGACCCCAGACCGTCCTGATCACTGCGGCCACCGGCAACGTGGGCCCCCACGCCGCGCGCCACCTGCTGGCCGCCGGCGCCCGGGTACGCGCCCTGGTCCTCCCCGACGACCCGAACACCGGGCGGTTGCCCGACGGCGTGGAGGCACACCAGGGTGACCTGGCCGACCCCGCCTCCCTCGACCAGGCGCTGCGAGGCGTCGACGGGGTGTTCCTCATGTGGCCCTTCTTCACCCTGGGCGTCGAGACCGTCCCGGCGGTGCTGCGACGCATCGAGGCCCACGCCCGGCGCGTCGCGTTCGTCTCCTCGGTCGGAGTGCACATCGGTCTCGAACCGGTCGACAACAACTGCCACGCCTACGTCGAGGCCGAGTTGGAGCGCACCGGCCTGGAGTGGACCTTCCTGCGCACCACCGGCTTCCACTGCAACGCCCTCGGCTTCGCGCACCAGATCAGGTCCGGTGACGTGGTGCGGTTCCCCTACGGAGCCGCCACCCGCACGCCTGTCCACGAGAGCGACCTGGCCGCGGTGGGCGCCCGGGTCCTGCTGGAGGGCGGTCACGGCCGTCGTCGCTATCTCGTCAGCGGCTCCGAGGAGATCTCGCAGGCACGTCAGGTGCAGATCATCGCTGAGGAACTGGGACGCACCCTGCGCTGGGAGGACGTCGAGCACGAGGCGGCCCGGCGGGCGATGGTGGAGACCGGCTGGCCCCCCAGCTACGCCGACGGGGCGCTGGACTACTTCCGTGACCTCACCCGTCAGCCCGAGGTCGGCTCCACGGCGGTGCGCGAGGTGACCGGCGCCCCGGCGCGCACCTTCCGCGAGTGGGTGCGCGAGCACGCCGAAATCTTCCGCTGACCGGGCACGACGAGAGGAGTGAGGAGGAACCCGTGGACGAGAGGACGCAGGACCCTCGGGCCGGCCAGCGTGCGACGTTCGTCGTGCTGCGCACCGGGACGCCCGACGCCGCCGACCGGTGCCTGGCCGGCATGGCACGTCAGGCCCGCGAACACCACCGCGGCCTGCCCGGCTTCGTCTCGGCGCGTCTGCACCGCGAGGACGCCGGACGAGCCGCAGTGCTGCGCACCCTCTGGGACCGGACGGCCGCCACCGGCCCGGAGGCGGCGGTGTCATCACTGCGGACACTCGGCGAGGAACCAGGGGTGGGCGGGGTGTTCGTCTTCGACGGCGTCTCCGCGGCCGGACTTGCGGGCCCCGCGATGGGAGACCCGCCGGGCAAGGTGGCGGTGGCCGTGCGCCACCTGCACCACGCTGAGGCCATGAAGGGCCTGCTGGGGCTGCTCGCCGCGAGCGGCGAGTGGAAGCGGCACTTCCCCGGCTTCATCTCCGCCACGCCGTACCTGGGGAACGACGGCCGCACCTTCGTCAACTACCCGATGTGGACCGGGGATTCGGCCTACCGGGCCTGGATGGCCGATGCGCGCATCGCGGAAGGGCAGGACGAGATAGCCCTGTTGGAGGCCGCGCCCCCGGAGTACCTGGTGTGCACGGTCACGGATCAGGTCGACCGCCGGGGTTCAGTGTGATGCGGACGCCGGGGCGGCCACGGACGAGTACGGAGAGGACCGCAGGTATGCGTGAACAGGACGGCACGAGGTCGTGGTCGGGGCCGGACGAGGGTGCGTACGCGGAACGCGGGCGCACGCTGCTCGGAGATCCGGCGCAGGAGCAACTCGGACGCAGCGACGGGGAGTTCTGCGAGGAGGTGCCGGAGGACGACGAGCCGAACATCGTGCGCGGCCTGGACTAGAGTCCGGCCGCGCAGTGCTGATGACGGGTCACCGCGAGCGGTTACATCGATGCCCTACACCGTGTAGTGTAAACAACGGTGTTCCGCCGTGCAGGGCACGGTGAGCCGCCCCGGTGGTGGACTCCCCGGGCCGGCAACGGACTTGGACGGGCCCGGGGGCGCCGTCACCGCACCGGCGACCTGGTCCGCCGGGCCTGCGTAGGCCGGCGGCGCGATGACCCACTGTGCCCGCGGCTCCGGCGGAGCCGTCAGCGGAGCCCTTGCTTTCGCGGAGGAGAGAAGAGTCATGAGCGAAGAACCACTGGCCCTGGCTGTCATCATCGGCAGTGTCCGCAGCGGCCGGCTCGGCGAGAAGGTGGGAGCCTGGTTTGCGCGCCAGGTCGAACTCCACCCCGATTTCGACCTCGACCTGATCGACCTGGTCGACCACCCGCTCCCGGTGCGCATGCCGAACCACGGCGACACGCTCGCACCCGAGATCGAGGAGGTCCGTACCGCCCTCGCGAGCCGCATCGCCAGGGCGGACGCCTACGTGGTGATCACTCCGGAGTACAACCACTCGTTCCCGGCCTCGCTGAAGAACGCGATCGACTGGCACCTCGCCGAATGGGCGGCCAAGCCGGTGGGCCTGGTCTCCTACGGCGGCATGGCGGGTGGGCTGCGGGCGGCCGAGCACCTGCGGCAGGTCTTCGCCGAACTCCACGCCCCGACCGTGCGGGAGATGCTCAGCTTCCACAATCCCTGGTCGGACTTCGAGGACGGCGGCGCTCCGGAAGGGGCGGACGTGGCGGCCAAGAAGCTCCTGGACCAGCTCCTGTGGTGGGGCGAGGCCCTCCGGACGGCGCGCAGGACCACTCCCTACCAGCGCTGAGGGCTGTCCCCCCAGGGTCCGCCCTCGGGGCGGGCAGGGCCACGAGGAGGGCGCTGCCCTGCTCGCCCGGGCGGTACGTGCGACGTAGCCCGGGCGGGTCGGCCGTGCCGCCCTCCATGTCCCCGTGCCGCTCTCCCCGGTGCGCCGTACCGGAGCCGCCTGCAGTGGTCCGCTCTGCAGCGGAGGTGCCCATGTCCGCACGCCCGGCGCCCGGCGAGGTCGTCGACATCGTCCTCCGGGCCGGGGACGCCGGCCTCCCGGGGCGGTCGGCCCCGGGCCGCGCAGGGCGACGACGGACGGCCGTGGACCCGGCCGGCGCAGGAGGCGGCCGGACCGCGCCGCAGGTCTGCGGCGGGGCAGCGAGACGGCTCCACCGGGGCTCGCCGGCCTCGTGTCCGCCCGGAACCTACCGGTCGTCGGCCGCGATGCCCGCTCCGGTGCCGCAGACGGAGCCCGAGGAAGTGCGGCGGTGGCCGGAGACCCTCCGGTCCCTGGGACCGCGGGTCAGGGTGCCGGTGCGGTCCGCCTTCGCGGAGCACGAGGGGTGGCGGTGTCATGAAGGGAAGGCGTGAGCGGAACTGGGAGGCCGCTTCCCGGCGGCCGGCGTCCGGACCGCATCCCTGCCGGGGCCGGCCACCGCGTCACTCCCGGTTGGACGCCGCCGGTCCACCACGACCGGGCACCCGGGTTCTTCGACGCCTGCCTGGCCGGCGCAGCAGGTGGGGTGGAGACCCGGTGTCCCGGGGAAGGCCGTCTCACGGCAGGACGAGCCGGAAGCCCACGCCACGCACCGTGACGATCCAGTCGGCGGTGCCGAGCTTCTTGCGGAGGCTGTTGACGTGGGTGTCGATGGTCCGGCTGCGGCTGACGTCCACGTCCCCCCAGACCTGCTGCAGTATCTGACGACGGGAGAAGATCATGCCGGGGCGGGACGCCAGCAGGCTGAGCAGGTCGAACTCCTTCCGGGTCACCGGGACGGGCCGGCCTCCCACCTTCACCGAACGGGTCGCCGCGTCCACGGTCAGTGCGCCGTGCGTGACGGTCTCGGGGACCGCGATGTGGTGCCGGAAGCGACGCATCACCGCCTCCATGCGGGCCAGCAGCTCCCGGAAGGCGTACGGCTTGACCAGATAGTCGTCCGCGCCGGCCTGGAGGCCCAGCACCCGGTCCAGCTCGCTGTCGCGGGAGGTCACGGCCAGGACGGGCATGTCACAGGCGGAACGGATGCACTCGCAGACCTCCAGGCCGTCCACGTCGGGGAGTTCGAGGTCGATCAGGACCATGTCGGCCCGGTGGTACTCGCGGAGGGCCGCGGCTCCGGTGGAGACGACCTTCGTGGTGTGTCCGTGACGGCGCAGCCCCACGGGTAAGGAATCGGAGGGGCGGGGATCGTTCTCGACGATGAGGACATGCCAGGTCTCGCGGTTCACGGTGACGCCGGGCACGGGGTCCCCGGGCCCCGGCGATGGGAAGGAGGTGAGGAGAGGCGAGTTCTGGCCGTTGACATGCGACACGAATTCCTCCAGCCCTTTGGCCCTGCGTGACGGTGGCGAAAGGCGCGGGAGAGGCAGACGCAAGCGGAGTCCGTGCCCAACCCGGGCCCGGACCGGCCGCATTCCCCCGTCGCCATGTGCTGAGGACCGTCCCGGAATCTCTGGGCGTCAAAGAGGGCGACCCGTGCGTTGCAGCGCAAGACGGAGAGCCGTCCGCATACCGGCGGTATCCGGATGATTCGGCAGTGCTGCGATGTGTCGCGCTGGGTGCCGGGAGGCCTTCGGAGATCGCGGGACAACCCTTGAGAAAGAGCCTCACACGACGAAGGGGCGTAGGCGAGGTTTTATAACTTAGGTTGAGAGGGCGATCGGCCACTTCCCGGAGAAGCGGAAGGTGACCCGTGTGCGAGCCGCGCAGTGTCGTCCCAGAACAAGCTGAGTAATCCGGTCCGGCACGCAGAGGTACCGGAATCGGTCGGCGAAGAACTGCCCGCTTCCGGGCAATCGGAACTGGCGCGTCCAGTCCGTCCTCGGGTGCCGTCGCCGCAACCGGCCATCAATCGGGGGAATTCATCCCGCAACGGCCTCGAAACTAAACTGTACCGAGTAGTGCACTTGCGGTGGAACCACCCGGTGCGCTTTTTCAGGAGGCTCCCATCGTGACCACTGCCGCCAGCATCCGACGGCCGCCGCGGGGCGGCCGGGAGGAGAAACGCCTCGCCATCGCCCGGGCGGCCCGTACCGTCTTCGGACGGGAGGGGTACACGCGGGCCAGCGTCGACGCCATCGCGGCCGAGGCCGGCGTGTCCAAGCGCACCGTCTACAACCACCACCGCGACAAGAAGGAACTCTTCCTCGCGGTCCTGGAGGAGAGCACCCAGGCCGTCGCCGACTACCAGGCAGCCCTGTTGGAGAAGAACCTGGGAACGATCGGCAGCCTGGAGGACGGTCTGACGGCACTGGGGCGCGACCTCGCCGCACCGCCGAGGGCGTTCAGTGGTCACTTCGCCCTGGTGCGGGTGCTCATCGCGGAGGCGCCGCACCTGCCCAGGGAGGTCCTGGAAGGGTGGCGTGCCAACGGCCCACGTCGCACCAGCGCCCTGCTCGCCCGCCGGCTGGGCGAACTGGCCGACGAAGGCCTTTTGAAGCTGGACGACCCGGCCACGGCCGCGGCCCGCTTCGCCCAACTGGTCACCTCCGACGTCTTCGAGAACTCCTTCCACGGTGCCGTCCCGATCCCGGACGCCGAGATCGAGCGCATCGTGACCTCCGGCGTGCGCGCCTTCCTGGAGCTGTACGGCCCCGGGACCCGGCCGTAGGCGCGGGGCGTGTCCCGGCGCCGCTCGGCGGCCCCACGTCCGCTCCCGGGGAGCAGCCGGCCGGGGCACCTGCCCGCCGGAGGCACCCGCGTCTTCGGGCAGATGCTCCTCGCACGGTCCGCACACCCACCGAGGCCGGTCACTGACCACCCCCCGGGGGCAGTTGTCGGCGGACTGATGAAAGTTGACAGACCTCTGACGCTGGGCCCCTTGGATCTCCCCGCCACCTTGATGAAGCTGGTCTGAGGCGACGTCGGGCCCCGAGCCAGGCGTCCGGTCGGGCCAGGCTGAGGCCCACGGGCCGTGGCGCCGGGGGCTCGGGCGCGTGCCGCGAAGCCCCGCAGGACGGCAGGCCTCGTCCAGGGCCGTGAACGCCGCGCGGCCACCGTCCGGGAGACCGCCACGGCGCTCGACGACGGCGCCGGACACACCCAAGGAGGTCCGAGTGAGCGGATCAACGATGCAGGCTGCCGAACTCTTCAGTGCCCAGTACTTCCAGGACCCCTACCCCTCGTTCGCCTGGCTCAGGGAGAACTCCCCGGTGCACGAGTTCACCTTCCCGGTGGGAGACGTCCGCATGTGGTGCGTGACGCGGTACGAGGACGTGCGCGCCGTGCTGGCGGACCCCCGCTTCAGTCCGGAGAGTGCCACCTGGGGCAACGAGGCCTTCAGGCAGGCAGGACTGGTCACCGGCGCGGGGAGCGTCCTGGAGGCCGCCGTCACGGTCGTCGACCCGCCGGCGCACACCCGGCTGCGGCGCCTGGCCATGCAGGCGTTCACGCCGCGGCGGATCACCCGCTGGCGGGAGACGGTGGTCCGGCGCGTGGACGAGACGCTCCGGGCCTGCGCGGCACGTGAGCAGTTCGACGTGATGGGCGACTTCGCGGGGCCGGTGTCCGCCGCCGTCATGGGGGAGATCCTCGGCCTCACCATCGAGCGCCACCAGGACCTGGTCGACGCCCTGGAGCAGGCCTTCCCCTCCGACGCCGCGCTGATGGACCGGGTACCGGAAGGCTTCGCCAGGATATGCGCCTACGCGGAGGAACTGGTACGGGCCAAACGGGGCCGGCCCGCCGCGGACCTCACCTCGGCTCTGGTGACCGCCGAGGAGGAGGGCGACCGGCTCAGCGAGGACGAGCTCACCGCGATGGTCGCTGCCATGATCATGGCCGGCAGCGATACCGTGCGGGCCTTCGTCGGCAACGCGGTCCTCGCCCTGCTGGACCACCCCGCACAACGGCAGCTGCTCGTCTCCCGGCCCGACCTCACCCCCTGCGCCGTGGAGGAACTCCTGCGGTTCGACGGCGCCCTGAGTACCGCGCTGTTCCGTATCGCCACCACCGACGTGGAGTTGCACGGCACCCCGATACCTGCCGGATCCCCCGTCATCGCGGCGCTCCTCTCGGCCAACCGCGACCCGGCGCAGTTCTCCGACCCCGACCGCCTCGACCTCACCCGGTCCCCCAACCGCCACCTCGGCCTGGGGCACGGTCTGCACAACTGCCTGGGGGCCGCGCTGGCCCGCGTCGAGGCGGAGGTGGCGCTCCCCGCCCTCTTCCGGCGCTTTCCGGACCTCACCCTCGCCCTGCCGCGCGAGGAGGTCCGGTACATCGAGAACTGGGCCATGCGCCGTATCGTGCGCCTGCCCGTCCACCGGGGAGGTGCGCGGTGAGCGGGGAGGCGGAGACGTCTGCGGGCGCCCGCGTCAGCATCGACCCGTCGGTGTGCCGGGGCACGGGCACCTGTGAGGCGATGGCCCCGGACCTCTTCCGGCTGGACGGGGAAGGCCGCCCCCGTGCCCTGCGGCAGCCACTGGCCGACGGGCAGGCGCTCGAGGCGGCCCGCGCCGTCGCCGACTGCTGCCCCACCGGTGCCATCGAGGTGGTCTCCGGGGAACAAGGTCCGGCGCACACCACCGGTACCGGCACCGCAACCCCTTCCCACCAGACGCAGGAGACCACCATGGCCGAGTCAGGCACCCTCAGCGAGGCGGAAGAGCGGCGCATCAACCGCCTGTGGGAGAACAACTACGACGACCGCACCCTCGCCGTGCTGGAGCGCCTGCCGTTCCAGCCCACCTGGCGCTGTGTCGACGTCGGCGCCGGGAGCGGATCGATGGCCCGCCGCCTGGCCGAGCGGGTGCCGCGTGGTGAGGTGCTCGCCGTCGACAACGACATCCGCTTCCTCCAAGCCGGTGCGGCGAGGAACCTCACCGTGCGGCGCATGGACGTCACACGGGAGGACCTGCCGGCGGCAGACTTCGACTTCGTCCTCCTGCGGGCCGTGCTCTCCGCCGTGAAGGACCCGGACGACCTGCTGGACCGGGCCACGCGGTGGCTGGCCCCGGGGGGCTGGCTGCTCACCGAGGACTTCTACTTCATGCCGAGCGAGGACGGCCCCACCGCCAACGGGCGAAAGGTCGTCGAGGCGTACCTCAAGGCGTTTGAGGCCGGGGGAGCCAACCCGAGGATCGGCCGGCTCCTGCCGTCACGGCTGGCCCGGGCCGGCCTGGAGGAGATCTCGACGACCATCAGGCCACTCGGCCCCGGGCAGGGGGAGGCCGAGAACGCCCTGATGCGGGCCCGGATGGAGATCCAGGGGCAGGGGCTCGTCGACAACGGGCTCCTCACCAGGGAGGACATCGACGAGTTCCTCGACGCCATGGACCGCCCCGAGGCGTGTGACGTCACGACGCTGGGCTTCTCCGTATGGGGGCGCCGGCCGCCGGCCTGAGGCCGGCCGGTCGCCGTCATCTCCGTTGCCCGGTCATGCTGCCTCACCCCGCTGCCCCCGCGGCCGCGCCCTTCCGGAAGTGAACCCAAGGAGAGAAGCGACATGAAGGCACTGGTGCTGTCCGGCGGCTCGGGTACCCGCCTGCGTCCCCTCAGTTACAGCATGCCCAAACAACTCATCCCGATCGCCGGCAAGCCCGTCCTCGAACACGTCCTGGAGAACGTGCGAGCCCTGGGCGTCACCGAGGTCGGTGTCGTGGTCGGCGACTGGGCGGACCAGATCACCGCGGAACTCGGCGACGGTGCGCGATTAGGCATGCGTCTGACCTACATACGGCAGCACGAACCACTCGGGCTCGCCCACTGCGTCCGGCTGGCCCGGCCGTTCCTCGGTGACGAGGACTTCGTGATGTACCTCGGGGACAACATGCTGCCCGAGGGCGTCAGCGACGTGGCCAGGGACTTCCGGGCCACCCGGCCGGCGGCCCAGGTCGTGGTCCACCAGGTCGAGGACCCCAGTGCGTTCGGCGTCGCGGTGGTCGACGCGAAGGGCGCGGTGTGCCACGTCGTCGAGAAGCCCCGTACCCCGGTGAGCGACCTGGCGCTCGTCGGGGTGTACTTCTTCACCTCCGCCATCCACCGGGCCTGCGCGTCCGTCCCCACCGGGCTGCGCGGCGAGCTGGAGATCACCGACGCCATCCAGTGGCTCCTCACCCACGGCGCCGAGGTCCGGGCCAGCCGGCACCTCGGGTACTGGAGGGACACCGGGCGTGTCGAGGACGTGCTGCACTGCAACCGCCGCCTGATGTCCGCGATCCGGCCCGAAGTGCTGGGGGAGAGGGCAGCCGGCAGCGAGCTGGTCGGGCTGGTGCGGGTCGAGGCGGGGGCCCGGGTGACGCGCTCGCGCGTCGAGGGACCCGCGATCATCGGGGCGGGCACCGTGGTGGAGGACAGCCACCTCGGCCCGTACACGGCCCTGGGCGAGGGCTGCACCGTCCGCGACACCCGCATGTGCGACTCGATCCTGCTGGACGGCGCGCGCGTGGAGGGCGTGCGCGGACTGCACGGGTCCCTCATCGGCCGGGGCGCCGTGGTCGGCACCGGCGGTGAGCCCGACCCCTACCACAGGCTGGTCGTAGGCGATCACGCCCGGATCAAGGTGGCCGCGTGAAGGTGCTGGTCACCGGTGGCGCCGGGTTCATCGGGTCGCGGTACACCCGCCTGCTGCTCGGGGACCGCCTCCCCGGACACACCGGGGACCGGGTGACCGTGCTGGACAAGCTGACCTACGCCGGCCACCGCGACAACCTCCCCCTGGCCCACCCCCGCCTCCGGTTCGTGCACGGCGACGTGTGCGACGCCCGGTTGCTGCGCGACCTGCTCCCCGGCCACGACGCCGTCCTCCACTTCGCGGCCGAGTCCCACGTCGACCGGTCGGTCCGCTCCGGCGCCGCCTTCGTCCACACCAACGTCCTGGGGACGCAGACCGTGCTGGAAGCCGCCCGGGCGGCCAAGGTCGCGCGGGTGGTGCACGTCTCGACCGACGAGGTGTACGGGTCCATCGACACGGGCCGGTGGACCGAGGAGTGGCCACTGGCTCCCAACTCGCCCTACGCGGCGTCCAAGGCCGGGGCCGACCTCATCGCCCGCTCCTACTGGCGCACGCACGGACTCGACGTCTGCGTCACCCGGTGCTCCAACAACTACGGGCCCCGTCAACACCCGGAGAAGCTGATCCCGCTCTTCGTCACCAACCTGCTGGAGGGCCTGCCCGTACCGCTCTACGGCGACGGGAGGAACGTCCGCGAATGGCTGCACGTCGACGACCACTGCCGCGCGCTGCAACTGGTGCTGGACTCCGGGGTGGCCGGCGAGGTCTACAACGTGGGTGGTGGGGACGGAACGACCAACCGCGACCTGACGATGCGGCTCCTGGAACTGGTGGGAGCGGAGGCGTCGATGATTCGCCAGGTGGCCGACCGCAAGGGGCACGACCGGCGCTACGCCATGGACGACCGCAAGATCAGGCGGGATCTGGGTTACGCCCCGCAGGTTCCGCTGGGGCGCGGCCTGGCGGAGACCGTCGCCTGGTACCGCGACCGTCCCGACTGGTGGAAGCCGCTGAAGCACCGCCCGCCCGCCACGACACGGAAGGAAGCCGGCCATGACTGACCACCGGGCGCTGATCCTCGACGAGACCCGCAAGTACCACCAGGACACCGCGGAGGGAGCCGGGTTCACTCCCGGAGTCAGCGAGATCTGGCCGTCCGGTGCGGTCCTGGACGAGAGTGACCGGGTCTCCCTCGTCGAGGCGGCCCTGGAGATGAGGATCGCCGCCGGTGCCCGGACCAGGAAGTTCGAATCCCGGTTCGCCCGCGCCCTCGGACTGCGCAAGGCCCTCCTGACCAATTCCGGCTCCTCCGCGAACCTGCTGGCCCTCACCGCGCTGACCTCGCACCGTCTCCAGGAAGCCCGCCTCCGGCCCGGGGACGAAGTGGTCACCGTCGCCGCCGGGTTCCCGACCACCGTCAACCCGATCCTGCAGAACGGTCTCCTGCCGGTCTTCGTCGACATCGAACTCGGCACCTACAACACGACGGCCCGGCGGGTCGAGGAGGCCATCGGGCCCCGCACCCGCGCCATCATGCTCGCCCACGCCCTGGGCAACCCCTTCGAGGCCGAGGAGATCGCGCAGCTCGCCCGGGAGAAGGGGCTGTACCTGATCGAGGACAACTGCGACGCCGTCGGGTCCACCTACCACGGCAGCCTCACCGGCACCTTCGGTGACCTCGCCACCGTGAGTTTCTATCCCGCCCACCACCTCACCATGGGCGAGGGCGGGTGCGTCCTCACCTCCCGGCTGCCCCTCGCCACCATCGTGGAGTCCCTGCGCGACTGGGGACGGGACTGCTGGTGCGCCCCGGGGGAGAGCAACAAGTGCCGCAAGCGCTTCTCCTACCAACTGGGCAGCCTGCCCGAGGGCTACGACCACAAGTACGTCTTCTCGCACGTCGGCTACAACCTGAAGGCGACCGATCTCCAGGCGGCCCTCGGGCTGACACAGCTGGACAAGCTCGACGACTTCATCGCCGCACGCAAACACAACTGGCGCCGGCTCCGCGAGGGGTTGGACGGTGTCCCGCACCTCCTCCTGCCGCGGGCCACGCCGGGGAGCGACCCGAGCTGGTTCGGGTTCGCGCTCACCGTCGAGCCGGACGCCCCGTTCTCGCGTGCGGCCCTGGTCGACCACCTGGAGCAGCGCAGGATCGGCACGCGACGGCTCTTCGCCGGCAACCTCACCCGGCACCCCGCGTACCTGGACCAGCCGCACCGTGTGGTGGGCGACCTCGCCAACAGCGACATCGTGACCGACCAGACCTTCTGGGTCGGTGTCTACCCCGCCCTCACCGACGAGATGACCGACTACGTGGTCGGTTCCGTCCGGGCCTTCGTGGAGGCGCGGGTATGACCCTCACCTCCACCCCGGCCCCGCGGTCGCGCAGCGCCGGCCTGGACCGGCTGCGCGCGGGGCTCGCCCTCTCCCGGTCCCACACCGCACCCGGGCAGGACCCCCGGACACGGGACGTCGCAGGCTGGCTGGAGAGCCGCTCGCGGGCCCACCACTTCGACGTCAGGCGTATCGGGTTCGACCGGCTGCGCGGCTGGGCCTTCGACCCGGACACCGGCGACCTGCGGCACGAGAGCGGTCGCTTCTTCTCGGTCGGCGGTCTGGCGGTGTGCGTGGACGAGGGCGAACGGCAGTGGCGCCAGCCGATCATCCACCAGCCCGACGTGGGCATCCTCGGCATCCTGGTCAAGAGGTTCCAGGGCGTGCCCCATCTCCTCATGCAGGCGAAGATGGAACCGGGCAACCCCAACGTCGTCCAGCTCTCGCCCACAGTGCAGGCCACCCGCAGCAACTACTCGCGGGTGCACCGGGGATCGGGGGTGCGGTATGTGGAGTACTTCACCGACCCGGCCAGGGGGCGCGTGCTGGCCGACGTACTGCAGTCCGAACACGGCTCGTGGTTCTACCGCAAGGCCAACCGCAACATGGTCGTCGAGACGGACGAGGACGTCGCCGGGCACCCCGACTTCCTCTGGCTGACGCTGGGGCAGCTGGGCCGGCTGCTGCGGGAGGACCTCGTGGTGAACATGGACGCGCGCAGCGTCCTGGCCTGTCTCCCGGTCGCCCACCCGGACGAGGACACCACCGCCTGGTACGACGACACGGAACTGCTGTCCTGGTTCACCGGCGAGCGCGCCCGCCGCCGACTGACCGCCGAACGGATCGGGCTGGCGCAGGTGCCGGAGTGGATACGGGAGCCGGCTTCGATCCGGCACCGCACGCGACGGTACTTCGAGGTGGTCGCCGTCGAGGTGGAGGCGGGCAGTCGCGAGGTGCGCGGATGGACGCAGCCCCTGTTCGCACCGAGAGGGCTCGGGGTCACGGCGTTCCTGACCCGGCGGATCGCCGGCGTCCCCCACCTCCTGGTACACGCACGGGTGGAGGGCGGTTTCCTGGACACCGTGGAGCTGGGGCCCACGGTGCAGTACACCCCCGTGAACCACCCGGACCACCACGGTGCGCGGCGCCCGCCCTTCCTCGACCTGGTGCGCGCGGCCCCACGGGCAGCTGTCCGGTACGAGGCGTTCCACTCCGAGGAGGGCGGACGCTTCCTCGGCGCGGTGAGCAGATATGCGTTCCTCGATGCCGACCTGGCCGGGGCGCCCTGGGAGCCGCCACCGGGCTACCAGTGGGTGACACCCGGCCAGCTGGGTGGGCTCGCCCGGCACGGCCACTACGTGAACGTCCAGGCGAGAACCCTGCTGTCCTGCCTCACCACCGGCGCCGTCCGCCTGTGACGCCGCCGCGTACGCCCGGTCGAGGAGGCGCGGACGTCCCGCCGCTCCGACCCGCACGGTCCGCAACGAAACGAAAGGCTTCCCGATGAGGGTCCTGTTCTCCGTCCCGTCGGCCTTCGCCCACATCAATCCCCTCGTCCCCCTGGCCGGAGCCCTGCGGGGCGCGGGCCACGAGGTGGTGGTGGCCACCCACCCGGAGATGACCGAGACAGTGCGTGCGCTCGGCCTGTCCGTCGTACCGGTGGGGGAGCTGGACTTCCCCAAGGCCAACGCCAGGGAGAGCGACGAGCTGTACGAGCGCGTCGCGGCCGTCCTCGGCCCGGCCCCCGGGGGCCCGGCCGGCGCACGGCTTCCCTCCAAACTGGTACTGCGGGCCTTCGCCCGCTACTACAACCTGGCTCCCCCCGGTGCGCAGGGCAACCTCCTGGCGGACGACCTGGTCGACTTCGCCCGCGGCTGGAAGCCCGACCTGGTCATCTGGGACTCCATCTCCTTCCCCGCGGCCGTCGCCGCCCGCGCGGTCGGTGCCGCTCACGCCAGGCTGCTGTGGTCGATCGACGACTTCGCCTGGATGAGGGGGGCGCTGCGGCAACGCCTCGCGGAGGACGCCTCGTCGGCGGACCCCCTGGTGGAGGTCATGCGGCCCATGCTGGACCGCTTCGGACTCGACTTCGAGGAGGAACTGCTGCTGGGCCAGTGGACGATCGACCAGTACCCCGCGGTCCGGCTACGGCTGCCCCTGCAGGAGCGCTACGTCCACTCCCGCCCGGTGCCCTTCAACGGCTCCGCCGTCCTGCCGGAATGGCTGCTCACCCCTCCCGAGCGGCCGCGGGTGGCGCTGTCGCTGGGTGCCGGCATCCGCAGCTTCTTCCCTGCCGGCACCAGCAAGGTGGCGGTGGAGGAGCTGTTCACCATGGCCACCGAGCTGGACGTCGAGATGGTGGCCACCTTGAACAGCACCCAGCTGGAGTCGGTGGGCACGGTACCGCCCAACGTGCGCGTGATCGACTACCTCCCGCTCAACGTGCTGCTGCCGAGCTGCTCCGCACTGATCCACCACGGGGGAAGCGGCACCTTCGCAGCGGCGGTCCCCTGTGAACTTCCCCAGCTCGTCTGGAAGGAGAACGGCCCCTACTACGACGACATCGCGCGCTGTGTCGAGGAGAGCGGTGCCGGGCTCGTCATCGACGACCAGGACTTCTCCCACGACCTGGTGAAGAAGCAGCTGGTACGGGTGCTGGAGGAACCCTCCTTCCGGCAGGCCGCCGCCGACCTGCACCGCGACATGCTGGCGGTGCCCAGCCCGGCCTCGGTCGTCCCGGTGCTGGAGGCACTCACCGCGAGTCACCGTGGCTGAGGGAGCGGGACGCGGCGGCGGCGAAGACCCGGACGGCGGTGCACGTCACCGGGACACCTGCGAGGGGAGAGCCGCACATGACGACGTCGGACACCCGCCCCGGCCCCCCTCCGCAGCGGGAGGTACGGCGATGAGGTCCGCACGCACACCGGGGCCCGCGGTGGCACCGCTGCGGGTGGGGGTGCTCGGTTGCGCCTCCATCGCCAGGCGGCGGATGCTCCCCGCCATGCTCGCCACGCCCGAGGTGACCCCGGTCGCGGTGGCCAGCCGCGACCCGGCCAAGGCCGCCGCCCTCGCCAGGGACTTCGGGCTGGAACCCGTCACCGGCTACGACGCGTTGCTCGCCCGGGACGACCTCGACGCCGTGTACGTCCCGTTGCCCGTCACCCTGCACGCCACATGGGTGGACCGGGCCCTGCGCGCCGGGCGCCACGTCCTGTGCGAGAAGCCGCTCACCGGTGAGGGGGGTTCGTCGGCGCGACTGGTGCGCACGGCACGGGAACGCGGACTGGTCCTGATGGAGAGCATGATGTTCGTCCGGCACAGTCAGCACCGCGTGGTCCGGGAGATCGTCGCCTCCGGCGGCATCGGCTCGCTTCGCAGCCTCACGGCCGAGTTCGCCTTCCCGCCCAAGCCGGCCACGGACATGCGCTATACACCGGCCGGCGGGGGCGCCCTGCCGGAGATCGGCGTGTACCCGCTGCGCACGGCCCAGCTTTACCTGGGCTCCGACCTCCGTGTGCGGGGAGCTGTCCTCCACCGGGACGCCGGGCTCGGTGTGGACCTCTCCGGCGCGGCACTGCTGTCCACCCCTGACGGGCGTCCCGCCCACCTGACGTGGGGCATGGAGCACGCCTACCGCTCGGCCTACGAACTGTGGGGCAGCGAGGGGCGGTTGGTGGTCGAGTGGGCCTACACCCCGCCCGCCGACCACTCACCGGTCATCAGGATCGAACGGCAGGACGGGTCCGAGCGGCGCGTGCTGGAGCCCCACGACCAGTTCCGGGACGTGCTGGAGTGCTTCTGCCGCGCGGTGCGCACCGGCTGCGAGGACGGCCTGCAGGGCGGGGAGATCGTGGCTCTCGCGGAGCTGGTGGACCAGGTCCGCGAGGCAGCTTCGGCGGGCGGCGGGGGCGGCGCCCGTGCGTCCCGGCCGCCCGGCGGTCACGCCTGACGGGGCAGGTAACCGTAGAGGAAGGTGTGGACACCCGAGCGGATGATCTCCTCCACCTCCTCGTCCGAGAGCTGGTAAGCGCCCCAGAACGACCGGTTGGTGATCTCCGTCCCGGTGAGGAGGACCAGGTGGGAGGCGGCGGCATCGACGTCGTCGATGTGCAGCGGGATGCGTTCCGCGATCACCTGCATGCTGCGGGCCAGTCCGGCCATCGCCGCCTGCGGGCCGGTGCGCAGCCAGGCGTCGACGACCTCGCGCGGGATGTGCCCGGCCTCGGCGTTGACCTGCCGCACCAGGGCGAAGTGGTCGGGAAAGCGGGTGAGCGGGGAGGCCCAGGCGCGCGCCAGCACGGTGAGGTCCTCCGCAGGGTCACCGGGTGGTCGTTCCATGAACCTCTCGATCAGCTCCAGTTGCGCGTCGCGGACCTGGGTGGCGCTCTCCTCGATGACGGTGAGGAAGACCTGTGCCTTGCTGCCGAAGTGGTTGTACAGGGTGCGCGTGGACACTTCGGCCTCCTGGGCGATGGCGCCCACGCTGGCGCGGGTGTACCCGTCCCGGCCGAAGACCGTCAGAGCGGCGCGCAGAATGGCCGACCGCTTCTCGGCGAGGCCGCCTCGGCGGCGCGCGGTCCCTCGGGCGGGGGCGACCCTGTGGGGGTCCGCACTGGTCATCGATGGTTCTCCCGCGAAGTAACAATGATCATTGTACTAATTACCTTACACGTTGTAGGGTACCTCGCATGGCACGGATGCACCGCGCCGCGGCAGTCCGGGGGTGGTTCGGCCCCCTCCGCTCCGCGAGCCGCAGCCGACCCCACCACGAGGGGACTGATCGTGAAGTCCGCAACTCCGAAGCACTCCGCCGCCGGCCCCCGCGCCTCACGACCTGACGGCGGGCGCTCGGACCGGCGCCGGTACGGCCCGGCGGCAGTGGGAACGGTCGTCGTCCTCGGCTCCCTGATGACCGTGGTCGACACCACCATCGTCAATGTCGCGTTGAACCCCCTGGCCCGCGCCTTCGACGCACCGCTGGCCGTCATCCAGTGGGTGGCCACCGCGTACACGCTGGCCCTGGCCACGATCATCCCGGTGACCGCGTGGGCCGTGGCCCGCTTCGGCGACAAACGCTGCTACCTGGTGGCGATCGCGCTCTTCGTCGCCGGCTCGACGCTGGCCGGGCTGGCGTGGAACGTCCCCTCCCTCATCGTCTTCCGAGTCCTGCAGGGGCTGGGCGGCGGCATGGTGGCCCCCATCGGTATGACGCTGGTCGTCCGGGCCGCGGACCGGGAACGCATGGGGCGGTCCATGGCCGTGCTCGGCATCCCCGTCCTCCTCGGGCCGCTCGTGGGGCCCGTCCTGGGCGGCTGGCTGGTGGACTCCGTCTCCTGGCGCTGGATGTTCCTGATCAACATCCCGGTGGGCGTTGCGGTGCTGGCCCTGGCCCCCTGGATACTCCCGGCGGACTCCTCACGGGGGGCACGACGCGAGCCGCTCGACCTCCCGGGCCTCCTCATGCTCTCGCCCGGTCTTGCCGCGTTCCTCTACGCCTTCGCGGACACCGGCGGCGGCAACCACACGGTGCGCCTGGTCGTCGGTGCGGTCGGCGCACTGTCGGTGTGCGGCTTCGTGGCTCGCGCCCTCACCGCGCGGCACCCGCTGATCGACCTGCGCCTGCTGCGCTCCCGCAGCTACGCGGCGGGGCTGGGCGTCATGGTGTTCTTCCCGTGCGCCTACCTGGGCTCCATGCTCCTGACGCCGATGTACTACCAGGCGGTCCGGGGGGAGAGCGCCACCGACGCGGGCATGCTGAGCATCCCGCAGGTCCTCGCCACCGGCATCACGATGCAGATCGCCACCCGCCTGGTCGACCGCGTCCCCCCCGGCCGGGTGGTGCTGTCCGGGGTGGGGCTCAGCGTCTCGGGCATGCTCGCCTTCACTTTGGGCCTCAGCGACACCGTGCCCTACTGGTGGACCGCGGGAACCCTCGCCGTCATGGGTGTCGGGGTCGGCATGACGCTGATGCCCACGATGACGACGGTGACGCGTGACCTCTCCCACGACGACGTGCCCACCGGGTCGACCTCCCTCAACATCGTCGGCCAGTTGACGCCCGCCATCGGCACCGCCCTCATGTCGGTCCTCCTCACGTCGGCGATGACCGACCGGCTGCCCGCCGGGAGGGCGGACCAGGACGCGCTGCGCCACCTGCCCGCCGGCGAGGTGGGCCACCTCGCGCCCCGCCTCGCGGACTCCTTCCAGTACGCCTACGTCTGGGCCGCCGCGATCATGGCGGTGGCCCTCCTCCCCGCCCTCTTCCTGCCTCGCCGCCGCAGCACGCAGGTCACCCCCGCCGACGCGGGGAGCCCGGCACCGGCCGCTCCGGACTCCTCCTCGCCGTAACCGGCAGGAGGTCCCTGTCCGCCCCCGCCGCACCACCGTCCCGGCCGTACCCGACGCCGGCTGCCGTGCCCGGCCCCATCGACACCTGAGGAGCAGAAATGTCCACGAGTCCCGCCCCGGCGGACGCCCGCGCCGTCGAGGAAGAACTGAACACGCCCTGGCTGGAACTGGGCGGCCACCGACTGACCTCCCGGATCATCGTCGGCATCGAGCAGTACACCTCACCGGAGACGGTCCGGGAGGTCCTGGAGGCCACCGGCTCCCAGATCTTCATCACGACGGTCGACCCCGACCGGCACCGCTCCAGCCTGCTGCTGACCGATCTCGCCGACGTCCTGCCGATGGAGAGCTACCTGTGGATCGGCACGACCTCCTTCGCCCGCAGCGCCGAGAGCGCGCTCAGGACGGCTCACATCCTGCGGGACACCTACGGCATCGAGGTCCTCAAACTGGACGTGCGCACCGACGGCAACACCCCTGACAACAAGGCGACCATCGAGGTCGCCGCCAGGCTGCGCGAGGAAGGCATCAGCGTCCTCCCGTTCATCCTGCCCGACGTCGCCGACGCCCGGGCACTGGAGGAGCTGGGCTGTTCGGCGCTGCGCGTCATGGCGGCGCCGGTCGCCTCGGGCAGGGGCGTGCCGGACCCGGCTCCGGTGGCGCGGGTGATCGACCGGGCCGGCATCCCGGTCGTGGTCGAGGGCGGCCTGGGGACCGCGCGCCACGTCACGTACGCGATGGAGATGGGGGCCGACGCCGTCCTCGTCAACACCGCACTGGTGCAGGCGAAGGAGCCGCTGATCATGGCCGCGGCCATGAAGCGGGCGGTCGAGGCGGGGCGACTCGCGCACCAGGCCCGATGTATGTCCGGCGACGAGATCCCCCGGTGACACCGGCGGACTGCGGAAAGAAGGAGTCAGCACTGTGACAGTTGAGGTCCGGATACCCACCGTCTTCCAGTCCTACACGGGTGGGCGCACGAGCGTCGACGCCCACGGCGTCACCCTCGCCGAGGTGCTCGCCGACCTGGAGAACCACCACCCCGGGCTGCGCGCGAGGGTGGTGACTGACGACGGGGCACTGCGGCGTTTCGTCAACATCTACGTCAACGACGACGACGTGCGGTTCAGCGGTGACATGGAGACCGTTCTGCACGACGGCGACTCGGTGATGATCCTGCCGGCCGTGGCCGGAGGCTGAGGATGCACCGTCTGGCAGCCGTGCTGTTCGATCTCGACGGCGTCCTGATCGACACCGAGCGGTCCGTCACCGACCTGTGGCACCGGTTGGCGCTGCGCCACCACCGTCGTCTGACGGACGAAATGATCGATGCGTACGTACGGGGGTGCGCGCCCGAGCACACCGTCTCGCACCTCTTCGCGGACCTGGGCCCGGCCGACCGCCGCACGCTGCTGGAAGAGGTCCGCAAAGCCGAACCCCATCTGGAGTCCGACGCGATCCCCGGCGCCCGTGAAGTGGTGTCCCGGTTGCACGCCGGTGGTGTCCCGCTCGGCCTGGTGACCGGTGCCTCAGCGGCCCGGGCCGAGCGGAGCCTCGCGGAACTGGGACTCGGCGGCACCTTCGACGCGAAGGTCACCTGGGGCGAGGTGACCAGAGGCAAACCGGCCCCGGACGCCTACGAGTTGGCTGCCGACCGGCTGGGACTGCCGCCCGGCGCCTGCCTGGTGGTCGAGGACGCCCCCAGCGGGGTCCGGGCAGCCTGCGCCGCGGGCGCGGTCTGTCTGGGAGTGGGAGGGCCCGCCCTCGGGCAGGCGGGCGCCACGTGGGTGGCGCCCGCCCTGGGGGAGGTGGAGGTGAGGTCGGAGGAAGGCTGCGGCGGCCCGGTACTCACGGTGTCCGGGACGAAGGCGGTCACCTTCCTCCCGCAGCCCGCGCGCCGGCCGGTGTCCAGGGGGCCGACGTGAGGGGCGGTGCGGCGCTCAGGGTCCACTTCGCCACCTCCGAGGTGCACCCACTGGTGAAGGTGGGGGGCCTGGGCGACGTCGCCCAGGCCCTGCCGAGGGCGCTGGCCCGACGCGGCCACCAGGTGCGGCTCTACCTGCCCCGGTACGACGGGATGCCCCGCGGACACCCCGTCACCGTGGTCCGTGCGCAGGCGGGCGGCGTGCACGAGGAGTTCGACGTCGAGGACCAGGGCGACCACGCCGGCGTGCGCTACTACTCCCTCGCAGCGCGCCACCACGCGGGCTGGGGACGGCCGGAGGGCTACGTGGAGAAGAACCTCGCGCTCTACGTGCTCTTCTGCCGCGCCCTCGCAGCCCTGGCCGCACGCCCCGCGCTCCGGCCCGACGTGGTGCACTGCAACGACTGGCACGTGGGCCACCTGCCGGCCCGGCTGAAGGAGACGGGGCACCCCGCCCGCTCCGTCATGACCATCCACAACCTCGCCTACCAGGGGCTCTTTCCCCACGACACCGCCACCGACCTGGGCCTGGCCCGGTACGGCACCGGCAACCTGCTCGCCCAGGGCATCGCCCACGCCGACGTCGTCACCACGGTCAGTGACCGCTACCGGAGCGAGACCCTGACCCCGGAGTGGGGCGAGGGGCTCCACGAACTGCTCGCCGCACGCGGTGACGACTACCACGGCGTCCTCAACGGCGTCGACTACGCCGAGTTCGACCCTTCGACCGACGTCCACCTCCCGGCCCGCTTCGACGTCGACGACATGAGCGGCAAGGCCGCGTGCAAGTCACGGCTCCAGCGTGCGGCGGGGCTGGCGGAGGAACCGGACACCCCGGTCATCGCGTTCGTCGGCCGCCTGGTGAAGCAGAAAGGGGTCGAGCTGCTGCTCAGCTCCGTCGACGAACTGGCCGCCACCGGTGCGCAGTTCGTGTTCGTGGGACGGGGCGAGCTCTACGAGCACGCCTTCGCCCGGGCCGCGCGCTTCCACGCGGCGGTGGGCTACCTGCCCGACTCCACGGAGCCGGCCGCCCGCCTCGCCTACGCCGGGTCCGACGCGTTCCTGGCCCCCTCGGAGTTCGAACCCTGCGGCCTGGCCCCGCTCATCGCCCTCCGCTACGGCTCGGTCCCCGTCGTACGGGCGGTCGGAGGGATGGTCGACACACTCGTCCGGCCCCGGCGCGGGTTCTCCTTCCCGCACGGTAGGACGCAGGACCTCGTCTCGACCGTCGACGACGTGCTGAAGCACATGCGGGACCGGCCGGCGTGGAACGCCCTGCGGGCGGCGGGCATGCGGGCCCGCTTCTCCTGGGACGAGGCCGCCGCCCACTACGAACGGCTGTACACAGGCGAGTGGAAGGACAGCGCATGATGGACGAGCGGCGTGCCGGCGTCCTGTTGCACCCCAGCTCCTTACCGGGCCCCTACGGCACAGGGGAGTTCGGCCCCGCTGCCGTCGAGTGGCTGGAGTTCCTCGCCGGTGCGGAGCAGACGGTCTGGCAGATGCTGCCCCTGCACCCGGTCGGCGAAAGCGGTTGTCCCTACCAGACGTTCTCCGTCCTCGCCGGAAACCCCCTCTTCGTCAGCGTCGACTGGCTGCGCGAAGCAGGGCTCGTCGACCGCGGCGACCTGGCCGGGCTGCCGCGCTGCCCGCCGGACAGGGTCAGCTACCCAACGGCGGCCCGGATCAAGGAACAGCTGCTCACCCGGGCCCACGCCAACTTCACGCACACCGCGGACAGCCTCGCTTTCTGCGAGGAACAGGCCTGGTGGCTGGAGGACTACGCCCGGCACACGGTGCTGCGCCGACGGCACGGCCCCGACCGAGGCGGCTGGCCGCCCTCCCTGGCGCGCCGCGAGGCCGACGCGGTCGCCCGCTTCGACGCAGAGGCTGCCTCCGAACTGTCCCAGGTGCGGTTCGAGCAGTACGTGTACGCCCGGCACTTCGCCGCGGTACGCCGACGCGCCGCCGAACTGGGCGTGCGGCTGCTCGGCGACCTCTCCATGTTCCCCGCCGTCGACAGCGCCGAGGTGTGGACCCGGCCGGAACTCTTCCAGCTCGACCCGGACGGTTCGCCGACCGCGGTGGCGGGTTTCCCGCCCGACGAGTTCAGCGGTGAGGGCCAGGTGTGGGGCAACGCCCTCTACCGGTGGAAGGCGCTGGCCGAGGAGAGATACGCCTGGTGGGCCGACCGGGTGGGCCTGGCGGCCCGGCAGTTCGACGCCGTCCGGCTGGACCACTTCCGTGGGTTCCACCGGTACTGGGCGGTGCCGGTGCCCGGCCGGGCGGCGGACGGGCACTGGGAGGAGGGGCCGGGCACCGGTCTCTTCGACGCACTGCGCGAGCGGATCGGCGACTTCCCCCTCGTCGCCGAGGACCTCGGCCCGGCCTCGCCCGAAGTCCAGCGGCTGCGGGCGGCAGCCGGCATACCGGGCATGCGTCTCCTCCAGTTCGCCTTCTCGGGGGACGAGAACCAGCATCTGCCCCACCACCACACCCCCGACTGTGTGGCGTACACCGGTACCCACGACAACGACACCACCGCCGGCTGGTGGGCCGGAGCGAGCGCCGGGGAGCGCGAGCGGGCCGAGCGGTACCTCGGTCACGTCGGCGACGACATCTGCGGCGCCGCGATGCGCGCCGTGCACGGGTCGCCCGCCCGGCTGGCCGTTCTGCCCCTCCAGGACGTCCTGCGCCTGGACTCCTCCGCCCGCCTCAACCTGCCGGGCCGGGCCGAGGACAACTGGACCTGGCGCTACGACCGCAGGAGCCTCACCCCCGGCCTGGAGTTCCGGCTGCGGCAACTGACGGAGACCTACGGACGTGACCGCCGCGCCGCCCGGCGCCGTGCAAGGGGGTTCAGCGCGTGAGAACCGTTCCCCGCTCCACCTACCGGATCCAGCTCGGACCGCACCTGGGGCTGGACGACGCCGCCGAACTCTCGGCGTACCTCAGCGCGCTGGGTGTCGGCGCCCTGTACACCTCTCCGATCCTCGAACCCGCCCCCGGCTCCGAGCACGGCTACGACCTCGCCGACCCCACCCGCACCTCCCGCGCGCTCGGCGGCGAGGCGGCCCGCCGCCGCCTCACGGCACGTCTGCGCACGGCAGGCATCGGCCTCGTCGTCGACGTGGTCTGCAACCACATGGGCGTCGACGACGCACGGGCCAACCCCTGGTGGTGGGACGCCCTGGAGAAGGGCCCGGCGTCCCCCTTCGCCCGTTACTTCGACATCGACTGGGAGGCAGGGCCCGTCATCCTGCCCGTCCTGGGCGACGACGGTGACGACGGGAAGGCCGCCGAAGGACAACTGCGCCTTGAGGGCGGCACGTTGTGCTATCACGAGCGCCGCTACCCGATCGCCGAGGGCACCGGGGAGGGCACACCGGCCGAGGTGCACGCCCGGCAGCACTACCGGCTGGTCTCCTGGCGGCGGGGCCCGTCCGAGATCACCTACCGGCGGTTCTTCAACATCGACTCCCTGGCCGGAATCCGGACGGAGGACCCCGAGGTCTTCGAAGCCCTCCACGCACGGACGTTGACCTGGGTCCGCGACGGCGAGGTCACGGGTCTGCGGGTGGACCACCCGGACGGGCTGGCCGACCCCACCGGATACCTGCGCCGGCTCCGCGCCCAGGCACCCGACGTGTGGATCGTGGTCGAGAAGGTGGTCGCCGGCGACGAGCCGCTTCCCCAGAGCTGGCCGGTGGACGGGACCACCGGGTACGAGGCGCTGCACGAGGTCTGCGGCCTCTTCGTCGATCCCGCCGGCCGCGCGGGACTGGCGGCGGCCTCGCCCGCCGGCGACGGGTGCTTCCAGGAGGTGGTCACCGCCTCCCGCCGGCACGTGCTCACTGCCCTCTTCCCGGCCGAGCTGACCCGCCTGGCCGCACTGACCGCCCGTGCACTCCCCGCCCACGCCGAGGACGTCCTGCGTGAGGCTCTGGAGGAGCTGGTCGTCGCCTGCCCGGTCTACCGCTCCTACCTGCCGGAGCACCGCTTTGCGCTGGACACCGCCGTGGCCCGGGCCGCACGCCGGCGCCCCGACCGCCGGGACGCCCTCCTCCTCGTCGCCGAGCTGCTGGCCGGTGACCCGCACGGGGAGCCCGCCGTACGGTTCCAGCAGCTGACCGGCGCGGTGATGGCCAAGGGGGTCGAGGACACCGCGCTCTACCGCCACTCGGTGCTCGTCTCGCTGAACGAGGTGGGCGGTGATCCCGACACCTTCGGGACCGCCCCCGACCACTTCCACGCCCGCAACGCGGCCCGGGAGGCCGCCTGGCCGGCCACGATGACCACCCTCTCCACCCACGACACCAAGCGCTCGGAGGACGTGCGTGCCAGGCTCGCGGTGCTGAGCGAGATACCCACGGCCTACCGGGACCGGGTGCGGGAGTGGGCCGCCCGTCACCCCTTCCCCGACCCGGCCCTGGCCCCGCTGGCCTGGCAGACGCTGGTCGGCGCCTGGCCGATCGACGCCCACAGGCTCGGCGCCTACCTCCTGAAGGCAGCCCGGGAGGCGAGGACCCGCACCGACTGGCTGCGCCCTGACGCCCGCTTCGAGGAGGACCTGGCGCGCTGGACGCAGGCGACGCTCGCCGACACCGTGTTGCGGACGTCCGTCGAGGATTTGGTCTCCCGGATCGAGGGACCCGGCTGGGTCAACGCCCTCGGCCAGAAGGCCCTGCAACTCGCGGGCCCCGGAGTTCCCGACGTCTACCAGGGAACCGAGGTCTGGGACGACAGCCTCGTCGATCCCGACAACCGCCGCCCGGTCGACTTCGCCTCCCGCGCGGCGCTGCTCGCCCGGCTGGACGCGGGTGAGCAGCCCCCGGTGGACGCCACCGGCGCGGCCAAGCTTCTCGTGGTCTCCAGGCTGCTGAGGCTGCGGCGCGACCGGCCCGAGCTGTGGACGGGCTACCTCCCGCTCCGGGCGGAAGGCCCGGCCGCCGGCCACCTCGTGGGATTCGCCAGGGGCGGGGAACGTGGTCTCGTCACGGTCGCCACCCGCCTGCCGGTGGGGCTCGCCCGGGAGGGCGGCTGGCGCGACACCCGGTTGCCGCTGCCGGGCGCCCGCGGTGGCTGGAGTGACGCGTTGACCGGCCGGCGCACCGAGGTGGCGGCGCCCTTCGTCCGCGACCTGTTGCAGCGGTACCCGGTCGCGGTACTGGTACGGGACGGGGGCGCATCCTCGTGAACGGATCAGCGCCCGCGGAGGAGCAGGGCACGGGCGCCGGCGGGGGAGGCCGGAGGGCCCTTAACCCGCGCCGCGCGATGGCTGCGCTCTTCGTCGGAGTGGCCGCGACCAACGTCTTCATGGTGTGTGCGAGCACCGTCAGCACACTGATCGGTGCCCGGCTCCTGGGGCCGGCCTGGAGCGGGCTCCCCAACGCGACAGGGGTCGCCGGCACCGCTGCGGGAGCCCTGGCGCTGTCGGCGGTCATGCGCCGCGCAGGTACCCGTGCCGCCCTGGCGGCCGGGTACACGGTGGGCACCGCCGGCGCGGCCGTGGCCACCTGGGCGGCAGCGGGGGACCGACTGGGATGGCTGATCACCGGCATGGTCCTGCTCGGCGTCGGCAACGGGGGCGCACAACTGTCCCGGTACAGCGCCGCCGACCTCTACCCGCCCGCCCGCCGGGGTCTGGCCACGGCGACGATCGTGTGGGCGGGTACCGTGGGCGCGCTGATCGGCCCCAACCTCATGGCGCCCACCAGCTCCCTCGCGCAACGCCTCGGCCTGCCGCCCGACACCGGCTCCTACCTCCTCGCGACGGCCGGTTCGGTGCTCGCGGCCCTGGTGTCCGCGTTGCTGCCCGCCCGCAGGGTCTCCCCGCACCCCGCAGGCGTTGCCGGGCGCGGTGCGCCGAGGACGGGGACGGCCGCCCTGTGGAGCCGCCACGAGGTGAGGGCTGCCGTCGTCACCATGATGGTCGCCCAGGTCACCATGGTGGCCGTCATGACGATGACCCCCCTGTACATGACGGCGCACGAGGAGACCCTCGGCACGCTCGGCGCCGTGCTGAGCGGGCACATGGTCGGCATGTTCGCGCTCGCGCCGCTCAGCGGCGTCTTCGCCGACCGCTTCGGGGGGCGCAGCACCGCACTGCTGGGCGTCGCCCTGATGACCGCGTCGGTGGCCTTCACCGCTGTGCTCCCGCGGGGCGGCCATGTGCTGCTCTTCGCTGCCATGTTCCTGCTCGGGTACGGCTGGAACCTCATGTTCGTAGCAGGCAGCAGCCTGCTGACCACCAGCCTGGAGGCCGCGGACCGCCTGCGGGTCCAGGGCGGCGTGGACGCGCTGTCCTGGGGTGCCTCCGCGCTGGCCAGCGTGGTGGCCGGCCTCGTCCTGGCCGGTGGCAGCTTCGCCGTCCTCTCCGTCTTCGCCGGAGTGCTCACCCTCCTGCCGCTCCTGCTCCTGCGCCGGCGGACGGGCCCGCTCCGCGAGCAGCCGCAACCGTCGCGGGTCCGGCACGAGAACGGGGACGCTGCGCCGCCCCGGACCTGAACGGGCGGGACACCGAGCGAGGCCTGCACTGGTTCCCGGGGTCGCGGGGGTGTGCCGCCTGGGGGAAAGCCCTCGTTCTCAGGAAGAGGCGGGGCGGGCTGCGGGACTCACTGCACGGCAGAACCGGACGGGGCTCGCTTTCCGCCGGCGTGCAGGGTGCCGAGGAGGGTCAGGGCGTGGGCGGAGGGACTGGCCGGTTCGGCGTGGTAGATGACGAGTTGCTGGCCCGGCGCATCGCGGACGTCGAAGGACTGGTAGGTGAGGGAGAGCGGGCCGACATCCGGGTGGAGGAGTTGCTTGGCGTCCTGGGTCTTGCCGCGCACGGTGTGCTGGGCCCACAGCCGCCGGAACGCGGCACTGTGCTCGGTCAGTGTGTCCACGAGGTGTCGCAGACGCGGGTGCTCGGGGTCGAAGCCGCTTGCCTGGCGCAGGTTGGCGACAGTTGCCTGGGCGGCCCGGTCCCAGTCCCGGTAGAACTGCCGCCCGGCCGGGTCGAGGAAGGTCATGCGGGCCAGGTTGTCCGCGGGGGTGAAGGGGGCGTAGAGCGCGTCCGCCAGGGCGTTGGCGGCCAGAAGGTCGAGGGTGCGGCTCATGACGAACGCCGGGGTGTGCGCGTAGCCGTCCATCAGCTGACGCAGCGCGGGACTGACCCGCTCGGTGGCGTGGAGGCAGTCCTGGCCGCCCGGTGACACTCCGGCCACGCGGTGCAGGTGTGCGCGGGCATCCGTGTCGAGCAGAAGGGCGCGGCTGAGCGCGTCCAGCACCTGTGGCGAGGGATGCCGCTCACGCCCCTGCTCCAGCCGGGTGTAGTAGTCGGCGTTGACTCCGGCCAGGACGGCGACCTCCTCGCGGCGCAGCCCGGCGACCCTGCGCACGCCGTGGCTCGTCATGTTGACGTCCTGTGGCCGCAGGCGGGCGCGGCGCGCGCGCAGAAACTCCCCGAGGTGGTTGTCGTCCATGCCCTCCAGGCTAGGCGGTGGCTGCTCCCGCTTCCTGGGTGTACCGCACCCAGGATGAGAGCACCCTGGTGCCCCTGCGCTGACCTGCGCAGACTCGGTCGGGCACGGCACCGGTGCCCCACTGAGGAGGGAAACTTGATGACAGGCGATGCGCGCAGCGAGCGCGGTCCCGGGAACGCGGACGTGGTCGGCGTGTGGGTGACCGCGGACGGCCACATCCGCCAGGAGCTGCTGCCGGACGGGCGGTACGACGAGGCCCGGGGAGACCGGCGCAGCGCGTACACCGGCCGGTACACGGTGACCGACGACCACCTCGACTACGTCGACGACACCGGCTTCACCGCCACCGGGGACATCCGGGACGGCGTGCTTTACCACGAGCACCTCGTGCTCCACCGCGAGGACCGGGCGAAGAAGTCCTGACGGGCAAGCGCGGCAACGTCGTTGCCCGCGCCCACGGACACGGAGTCCGCCTCGGTGCGGGCCCTGTCCCGCTCAATCGCCACCGGAGGAAGGCAGAGCAATGAAACAGACTGACGGAATCGCCACCGCCACCGGCGAAACCGGGGCCGTCGCGAAGACGCAGCCGACACCAGGCACGCTGGCCCTGCTGGTACTGTGCGCGGCTCATTTCATGGACGCGATCGACCTGTCCGACGTGGGTGTGGCCCTGCCCGCGATCCAGCGTGGCCTGGGCATGGCGTCGGGCTCCCTGCAGTGGGTCGTGTCCGCCTACGCCCTCGGCTACGGCGGGTTTCTTCTCCTGGGCGGCCGGGTCGCCGACCTGTTCGGGCGCCGACGCGCGTTTGTGACCGCGGTCGCCGTCTTCGGCGCAGTAAGTGTGCTGGGGGCGCTCGCTCCGACCGGTGGCCTGCTGGTCGCGGCGCGGCTGGTGAAGGGAATCGCCGCGGGCTTCCTGGCCCCGGCGGCCCTCTCCCTGATCACCACGAACTGGCCGGAAGGCCCGCGGCGTGGCCGTGCTTTGGGGTGGTACGCCACTGCCGGGGCCTGCGGCTTCATCGGGGGGCTCGTTCTCGGCGGAGTACTGACCGAAATGTCGTGGCGGCTGGTCTTCGCGCTTCCGGTGCCCATCGCCGTGGCGGCACTGCTCGCAGGGTTGCGCCTGCTCCCCGCGGACCGCCGGGGCGGCGCCCGCGAGAAGCTCGACGTTCCCGGTGCGCTGACGGCCACCGGAGCCCTGATGCTCCTCGTCTACGCCCTCACGCAGGCTCCAGCGCACGGCTGGCTGTCCGCACGCACTCTCGTCCTCTTCGCTGCCGCTGCGTGTTTGCTCGCCCTGTTCCTCCGTGTCGAGTCCCGCTCACGCAAGCCGCTGGTCCCGTTGTCCTTCCTCGCTCGGCGTGCGACCGCGCGCACCAACCTGACGATCTTCGCGATGTGGGGCGCCTACACGTCGTTCGCGTTCCTCGCCACCCTCTACTTGCAGAACGTGCTGGGCTGGACGCCATTGCAGACGGCCGGTGCCTTCGTCCCGCTCGGCCTCGCCAATGGTGCGCTGGCACCGTTCGCCGGCCGGCTCGCCGCCCGGTTCGGCGTGCACGGGACGATCGCCGCCGGAATGCTGCTGCTCGCACTGTCCTACGCGCTGTTCTTCCGGATCGGCCCCGGCAGCCCGTTTCTGACCGTGGTCCTGCCCGTCATGGTCGTCAACGGGATCGGCACCGCCGCGACGTTCCCCGCCCTGAACATGAGTGCGGTGGCCGGGGTGCCCGACCGGGACCAGGGGCTGGCGGGAGCCCTGCTCAACACCTTCATGCAGATCGGCGGTGCCGTCGTCCTCGCCCTCGTCACCGCGGTCGTCGAAGCCGAACAGCAGGCGGACCGCTCCGACCCTCTGGCGGGTTACATACCCGGCACTGCCGTCATCCTTGCCACCGTACTCGTCGGTCTGGGCGCCGCCCTGCTGATCCGGGACCGGCCCCGCAGCCGGGACCACTGACGAGGTGGCCCCCCGCCCTACCGCGAGCCATCCGTCGCCGGGCACCGACACCGACCACCACCCCCTCAGGGAGTACCCGCATGACCTCCACGGCCCTGTCCGTCGAAGCCCTCGAAGCTGCCGAGTTCGCCGGGAAGACGGCCCTCGTCACCGGTGCCGCACGCGGCATCGGCAAGGAGGCCGTTTTCCTCCTCCACGCCCGCGGCGCACACGTCGTCGCCCTCGACACACGTCCCGAACTGGCCGTGCTGGCAGATGAGTTGCCCGGGGTCGTGACCGTCACCGGCGACGTCACGGCAGAGGAAACCGCCACCCGCGCGGTGGGTGCCGCCATCGAGGCGTTCGGCGGCCTGGACGTCCTGGTCAACAACGCCGGACGCACCCTGAACAAGCCCGTCACACAGACCACCGCACAGGACTGGGACAGCCTCATGGACGTCAACGCCCGCGGTGCCTTCCTCTTCGCCCGCGAAGCCTTCCGGGCCATGGCGGAGCGCGGCGGCGGCGCCATCGTCAGTACCGGCTCCTATGCGTCCGCCGTCGGCCTGCCCGATGGGGCCGCCTACAGCGCGTCGAAGGGAGCCCTGGCCCAGCTGACCAAGGTGCTGGCGCTGGAGGGCGGTCCCCTGGGCATCCGCGCGAACCTCGTCGCCGCAGGCGTGGTCGAGACCGACTTCCTCGACACCTTCCGCCCCGACAGCCGCGCCTATCTCGCGTCCTTCGCGGATGCCCACCCCCTGGGCAGGGTGGCGCAACCCCGCGAGATCGCGGAAGTCCTGTGCTTCCTCGCCTCCCCGCGCTCCTCCTTCGTCACCGGCGCCGTACTCGCGGCGGACGGCGGCTTCACCGCCGCCTGAGGCGGCGGGGCCACGTGCGCGTAGCCCGGGAGCTTGCGGAAGACCTCCTCCGCTCACCGCGGTGAAGAGGATGAGATCCCGGTAGCTCCTCTGCTCCAGCAGCAGCGTCCGTAGCGCCACCGCCCCGCCGATGTCGTGAGCCACAACGCTGGGGTGCGAGCGCCCCCAGTGGTCGAGGAGCCGGGCGAAGTTCTCCGAGTGGGCCGCCAGGCTCAGGTCTGGCCCTCGCGCTGCTCGGACTGGCCGAAGCCGAGATGGTCGAAGAAGGAGACCTCAAGGGCCTGAGGCTGTCGTGGGAGCCGGTCCTGTTCGGCGACCCGGGCCCACTCGACCTGGACGTCGTCCAGTTCGGGTGGACGACCGGCGGCTGAGGGATTCCAAGGCTTGCTGGTCCGATAACCTGGCAAAATGTTGACAGAAGTCACCGCCACCCGCTACGTGACCCCCCTGCGGGAAGGCGGATCGCTCCCCGGCATCGTCGAGGCCGACGACCTCGGCACCTACGTGATGAAGTTCACCGGGGCGGGCCAGGGGCGGAAGACGCTCGTGGCCGAGGTCGTCTGCGGGGAACTGGGCAGGCGGCTGGGGCTGCGCGTGCCCGACCTGGTGCGCATGCAACTCGACCCCGTCATCGGGTTGAGCGAGCCGGACCAGGAGGTGCAGGAACTGCTCAGGGCCAGCGGCGGCCTGAACCTCGGCATGGACTTCCTCCCCGGCTCCCTGGGTTTCGACCCGCTGGCCTTCGAGGTCTCCTCGGTGGAGGCGGGGCGGGTGGTGTGGTTCGACGCCCTCGTGGGCAACGTCGACCGCTCCTGGCGCAACCCCAACCTCCTGGTCTGGCACGGGGAGCTGTGGCTGATCGACCATGGCGCGACGATGATCTGGCACCACAACTGGCCGACTGCCGAGCGGGCGGCGGCCCGGGGGTACGACGCCTCCGACCATGTGCTGGCGTCCTTCGCCCCGGACGTCGCCCGGGCCGCGGCCGAGCTGGCCCCGCTGGTCACCGAGGAGCTGTTGACCGAGGTGGTGGCGCTGGTGCCGGAGGAGTGGCTGGTGGACGAGCCGGGGTTCGACTCGCCGGCGGAGCTCCGGAGGGCCTACGCCCGCATCCTCGCGGAGCGGGCGGCGGGTATCGGTGACCGGGTCACCGTCGGGGAACGCAGTACGGACGGACCGTCCAGGGTCCCCGGCTGGCTGGCGACCGAGTTGCCGCGGAGGGCAGTGAAGTGAGCGGACTGCACAACGGACGCGACGTCTTCGAGTACGCGCTGCTGCGGGTCGTGCCCCGGGTCGAGAGAGGTGAGATGATCAACGCGGGGGTGGTGGTCTACTGCCACGCACACCGCTTCGTCGAGGCCCGGACCCACCTGGACGAGGGCCGGCTGCGGGCGCTGGACACCTCCGTGGACGTCGAGGGGGTCCGCGCCGCGCTCGCCTCCGTCGAGGGGGTCTGCCACGGCGGCGAGCGGGCCGGGCAGGCGGCGGGGGAGGACCCCGGCAGGCGCTTCCGGTGGCTGGTCGCGCCGCGCAGCACCGTGGTGCAGCCGGGCCCCGTGCACACCGGACTGACCACGGACCCGAGGTCGGAGGCGGCCCGGCTGCTGGAACTGCTGGTGCGCTGAGCAGCTCCTTCCGGGGGAGCGTTGCACCAGGCCGGGCGGCCCGGACCGACGTACGGACGGGACTCCTGGGGCCGGGTGGAAGCGTTGTGGCCGCTCGCCGTCCCGCGTCCCCGGCCGGCAGCGGTCCGCCCCCGAGCGGGGCGCCGGGGAGGCCGGCGGGCGGGGAGGGGCCGGCGGGGCCGGTGTGACAGGTGTGCGGGGCGGTCCGCCTGTCCGCCGCTGAACCCGCCCGGTGGCCGCCTCGCACCGTTGACAGCAGGTGGCGGGCCTTCTAGCGTCAGCCCTGCCAAGCTACTAAGCGGTTGCTCATCTCCCGGTCGGAAGCCGTTCCCCGGCGCCGGCGGACGGGGCGGCTGCCGTGGAGCGAGGAACAACGCAGGGTTCGACGGGCGGCCGCAGGGCGGGTTGCGCGGTCGGTGGTGGGCTCGTGACACGGCCCGCCCCGGGGCGCCGGGCCGCTCCGGCACCGCCGCCGGCACGCCGGAAGGCACACCCGGTCGGCGGTCGGTGCGCCCGCCCGGGCCCGTGCGGCCGTGTGGAGGCCATCCGGGTCCGACCGGAGGCCACGAGGTGAGGAGAACAGGCATGTCCACCACCGAGCAGCGCGTCGCTGTCGTCACCGGTGCGGCCCGCGGGATCGGGGCCGCCACCGCCGTGCGTCTGGCCGAGGAGGGGCGTGCCGTGGCCGTCCTCGACCTGGACGAGGCGGCGTGCAAGGAGACCGTGGAGAAGGTGACCGCCGCCGGCGGCCGGGCCGTCGCCGTGGGCTGCGACGTCTCCGACTCCGACCAGGTCGCCGCTGCCGTCGACCGGGTCGCCGCCGAACTCGGCGCACCCACCGTGCTCGTCAACAACGCCGGTGTGCTCCGCGACAACCTGCTGTTCAAGATGAGCGACGCCGACTGGGACACGGTCATGAACGTCCACCTGCGCGGTGCGTTCCTGATGTCGCGTGCCTGCCAGAAGCACATGGTCGACGCCGGCTTCGGCCGCATCGTGAACCTCTCCTCCAGCTCCGCGCTGGGCAACCGCGGCCAGGTCAACTACGCCGCGGCCAAGGCCGGTCTGCAGGGCTTCACCAAGACCCTGGCCAAGGAACTCGGCAAGTTCGGCATCACCGCCAACGCCGTCGCGCCCGGCTTCATCGCCACCGACATGACCGCCGCCACCGCCGCCCGGGTCGGCATGGGCTTCGAGGACTTCCAGGAGGCCGCCGCCTCCCAGATCCCCGTCCGGCGGGTCGGCCGGCCGGAGGACATCGCCAACGCCATCGCCTTCTTCACCGGCGAGCAGGCGGGCTTCGTCTCCGGCCAGGTCCTCTACGTCGCCGGCGGGCCGCTCAACTGACCCGCTTCCCCCAGCACACCGAAACGCCACAGGAGAAGCGGAAGACATGAACGCGCAGGACAAACCGGCCCTCCCCGAGCCTTCCGGCCGGGCGGCGATCGTCACCGGGGCGAGCCGCGGCATCGGCTACGGCATCGCGGAGGCACTGGTCGCCCGCGGCGACCGGGTGTGCATCACCGGCCGCGGTGAGGACGCCCTGAAGGAGGCGGTGCAGCGCCTCGGCTCCGACCGGGTCATCGGCGTGGCCGGCAAGGCGCACGACGAGGCCCACCAGGCGGCCGTGGTCGAGCAGGCCATGGCGGCCTTCGGCCGGGTCGACTACCTGGTGAACAACGCCGGGACCAACCCCGTCTTCGGGCCCATCGCCGACCTGGACCTCGCGGTGGCCCGCAAGGTCTACGAGACGAACGTGGTCTCGGCGCTCGGGTTCGCCCAGCGCACCTGGCACGCCTGGCAGAAGGAGAACGGCGGGGCGATCGTCAACATCGCCTCGATGGCGGGCGTCTCCGCCTCCCCGTTCATCGGCGCCTACGGTATGAGCAAGGCCGCCATGGTCAACCTCTCGCTGCAGCTCGCCCACGAGTTCGCGCCCGTGGTGCGGGTCAACTCGATCGCGCCGGCGGTGGTCAAGACCAAGTTCGCCGCCGCCCTCTACGAGAACCGGGAGGAGGAGGCCGCCGCCGGGTACCCGATGGGCCGTCTCGGCGTGCCCGAGGACATCGCGGGCGCCGCTGCCTTCCTGCTCTCGCCGGCCGCGGGCTGGATCACCGGCCAGACCCTCGTGGTCGACGGCGGCCTGCTGCTCAACGCCGGGGTCTGAGAAGGACGGCGGGCGGAAGGATGTCGCCGCCGGCCCCGTGCGGGCCGGGCGGCGACACCCTCCCCGGCTCCCCGGGGCGGTGCGCACCCGCGGCCCTGCGGCGACCGCTGTCAGTGGTCACCGGTAGGTTCACGGACGACGACGCAACACACCCCCGGAGGTTCGTCCACGTGACCGACATGCTGCCCGAGTCCTGGCGCGGCGTCCTCGGTGAGGAGCTGACCAAGCCCTACTTCAAGGAGCTCACCGAGTTCGTCGAGGAGGAGCGGGCCAACGGCCCCGTCTACCCGCCGCGCGAGGAGGTCTTCGCCGCGCTGGAGGCGACGCCGTTCGACGAGGTCAAGGTGCTCGTCCTCGGCCAGGACCCCTACCACGGCGAAGGGCAGGGGCACGGCCTGTGCTTCTCGGTTCGGCCCGGGGTGCGGGTCCCGCCGTCGCTCCGCAACATCTACAAGGAGCTGCGGGACGACCTCGGCCACCCCGTCCCGGACAACGGCTACCTCATGCCGTGGGCGCGCCAGGGCGTCCTGCTGCTCAACGCGGTGCTCACGGTGCGGGCGGGCGAGGCCAACTCGCACAAGGGCAAGGGCTGGGAGCGGTTCACCGACGCGGTGATCCGGGCCGTCTCCGGACGCCGGGACCCGGTGGTCTTCGTGCTGTGGGGCAACTACGCCCGCAAGAAGCTCCCGCTCATCGACACCGAGCGGCACACCGTCGTCGAGGGCGCCCACCCCTCGCCGCTCTCCGCCCGGCGCTTCTTCGGCTCGCGGCCCTTCTCGCAGATCGACGCGGCGATCGCAGCGCACGGACACACCCCGGTGGACTGGCGCGTTCCCAACCTCGGCTGATCATGCCGCGCGGCCCGCGGCCCCGGCGGTTAGCGTCGAGGGAGGCTGTTCCAGGCGAGTGGAGTCGGGAGCGTGTGGTGACCGAGCAGACTGACGACCAGGTGTCCGCGGACCCCTTCCTGACCAGGATCGGACAGGCCGTCATGCTGCACCGGGCGGGGGACCGCGAGGAGGCCCGCAACCGGCTCGTCGCCCTGTGGGAGGAGGCGGGCCCGCACGGCGACCCGCTGCACCGCTGCACGGTGGCGCACTACGTCGCCGGGACCCAGGACGACCCCTGGGACGCGCTGCGCTGGGACCAGCGAGCGCTGGCGGTGGCTCGCGGCGGACAGCCGGACGGCCTCGGCCGCATCCCCTCGGGACGCTGCGCCGAGACCGGCACGGACGTGCAGCTCCGGGCCTTCATCCCGTCCCTGCACCTGAGCCTGGCCGCCGCCTACACCACACTGCACCACCCGGTCGAGGCGCGCCGGGAGTTGCGTCAGGCGCGGCAGGCGGCGACGGTCCTGACCGACGGCCCCTACGGTCAGGGTGTCCGCGAGGCCATCGCCCTGCTGGAGAGGCGGCTGGACGCCGGCTGAGTGCCGTCCCCGCCGGCCGCCCCGGCCGGAGGCGGAACGCCGGACGGCCGCGGTGACCCGCGGTCGTCCGGCGGTGCCGAGTCGCCCGACTCAGTGTCCGTAGGCGCCCGAACAGATCCGGTTGGCGGCGCTGCCGGAGGACCAGTGGCCGAAGGTGCGGCCCAGAGCACAGGGGTCGGACCCCCGTGGCACCGCGGCCGGCCCGGTGACATGCCGGGTGCCGCCGGTGGGCGCGTGCGGAGGCGACCCGGCCCGGTGGTGGAGCGGTGCGGCCGGCCGGTGCGGCACGACCGGCAGCCGGTGGTGCCGGCCGTGGCTCCAGGGGGCCGGGGGAGCGGCGGCGGGCCCGGGCTCGGGGCCCTTGCCGCCGGCTCGGGGCTCCTTGGCCCGGTCCCGGTCCGCCGGACGTGCGTGGTGTGCCTCCGGTGAGGTCTCGGCGATCGCGTCGAAGGAACGCGTGCCGAGTTCGGGCCCGGCCGGGCCGGCGGAGGCTGCGGGCGGGGACTGTCGCTGCGGGGCCACCACGGCACCGGAGGAGGGGGAGACGGCGACACAGCCTGCGGTGGCCGAGACCACCACGGCAACCAGGAACGCCGCTGCGGGTAGACGCTGCATCCGGCCGACTCTGCCGCACCGGCAGTCGCCCTGCCATCCCCACGGAGAGTGATCGCCGGGGAGGAACGGTGACGTCTCGTCACCTGGGCAGGGCGTCGCCACCCCGCTCTCAGGCTGCGCGTCCCGCGGCGACCCGCTCCCGGACCTCCTCCGGACCGAGGTACACGTCCGTGCGCTCGAAGTCCCGCAGGGTCGCCGTGCGGGTCGCCTGGAAGCCGGTCCGGACGAAGTCGTCGCCCGCGATCGCGTTGATGCCCCAGTTGACGGCCGTCCGGAAACGGGCCACGCCCGTCGGCAGCGCCATCAGGTGGTAGCCGCGGGCCACCACCTGGGCCGGCAGGCCGGTGACCTCCCAGCCCAGCGGCTTGGACACCGCGTCCCGCCCACCGAGGTCCACCACCAGGCCGAGGTCCTTGTGGCGGTAGGGCGTCAGGGGCTGCTGCCGCAGCGCCGCCAGCACGTTGCGGGCGGCCTGCTTGCCCTGCCGCGCGGCGTGCTGCGCGGTCGGCGGGCAGATCGTGCCCGGCTCCCCGGCGAGGTCGGGGACCGCCGCCGCGTCGCCGCAGGCCATCACTCCGGGCAGGCCCGGAACCGTCAGGTCCGTGTCCACCGCCAGCCGGCCCTTGACGGTCTCGGCTCCCAGCGTGGCGATCAGCGGGCTCGCCGCCACACCGGCCGTCCAGATCAGCGTCCGGGACGGCACCATCCGGCCGTCGGTGAACGTGACGGCCTCCCGGGTGACCTCCGCGACCGACACGCCGAGCGAGACCTCCGTGCCCCGTCTGCGCATCAGGTCCAGCGCCACCGACCCCAGCCGGTCGCCCAGTTCCGGCATGAGCTTGGGCGCGATGTCGATCAGGTGCCACCGCACCAGGCCCGGGTCCAGCCGTGGGTAACGCTCGGTGGCGGCGTCGGTGAGCCGTTGGAGGTAGGCCACGGTCTCGGTGCCCGCGTAGCCGCCGCCAACGACCACGAAGGTCAGCCGTGCCTCCTGCTCGGCGCGGTCGGAGGAGGCCGCGGCGATGTCGAGCTGGGAGATCACGTGGTCGCGCAGGTACGTCGCCTCGGCGAGCGTCTTCATGCCGCGGGCGTACTCGGTCAGTCCGGGGATGTCGAACGTCCGGGTGATGCTGCCCGGCGTCAGGACGAGGTGGTCGTAGGTGAGGTCGGTCATCTCGCCGGTGATCAGCCGCACCGCGCACACCCGGGACTTGGGGTCGATGCCGACGACTCCGCCCGGCACGATGTGGGTGCGGCGCAGGATGCGCCGCAGTGAGGGCGCGATCGACTGCGGCGTCACCACGCCGGCGGCCACGTGCGGCAGCAGCGGCAGGTACAGCTCGTAGCTGAGCGGCGTGACGAGGAAGACCTCCGCGTCCGCCGATCCGAGGGTGCGCTCCAGGCCCCGTGCGCACTCCACCCCGGCGAATCCCCCGCCCACGATCAGCACTCTGGGTCGTCGTTCCATGTTCCTCGCCTCGCCTCGCTCGGTCGGCACGCCGGGCCCGGTCGCGGCCGGCTGGTCGACGGCACCGGAGCCCGCCGGGGGCCTCCTCCCGCGGGGGGCGTTCCGCCGCGCCGACGCGTCCACCTCTCCCGCCACGCTGGCACGCCTGTCCCTCTCCCGCCACACGACGGCCCCGGCCGACGCCACCCCCGACCGCCTCCCCGCCGACCCGGCCGAGCGGCTCCGCACCACTCGCCGACCGAGACGGCCGAGTGCCGCGGAACCGTCCACCACCTGGGCGAACAGCGGCCACGGGGTGCGTGCCGCGAACCCCGGTGGCCCGGATACGGTCACTTCGTGAGCAACGTCGTGGCCGAGATCCTCTCCGCCGTCCTCCTGGTCTGCGTCCTCGTCTTCGCCATCCGCCGGCCCCACGGCGTGCCCGAGGCGGTGGTGGCGGTGCCGGCCGCCGGCGTCCTGCTGCTCACCGGGGCGGTGACCCCGGCCGACGCGGCCGCCGAGGTGCAGCGGCTGCTGCCGGTGGTGGGCTTCCTGATGGCGGTGCTGGCGCTGGCCCACCTCTGCGCGGCCGAGGGCGTCTTCGAGGCGGCGGGCGCGGTCCTGGCCCGGCGGTGCACCGGACGCCCCGGACTGCTGCTCGTCGGCGTCTTCGTCCTGGCCGCCGTGGTGACGGCGGTGCTCAGCCTGGACGCGACCGTGGTGCTGCTGACCCCCGTGGTGCTGGTCACCGCCCGGCACGCCGGAGCCTCGGCCCGCCCCCACGTCTACGCCTGCGCCCACCTCGCCAACAGCGCCTCCCTGCTGCTGCCGGTCTCCAACCTCACCAACCTGCTGGCGCTGAGCTCGGCGGGCCTGAGCTTCACCCGCTTCGCCGCCCTGATGACCCTGCCGTGGCTGGCGGCGCTGGGCGTGGAGTACGTGGTCTTCCGGCGGTTCTTCGCAGCGGAGCTGACGCCCGTGGACGACCCGGCCGAGCTCACCCGGGTGGCGCGGCCGCAGCTGCCCGCCTTCGCGCTCTGGGTCCTCGTCCTGACGCTGGCGGGTTTCGTCGTCGCCTCCCTCGCCGGCACCAGCCCCGCCTGGCCCGCGCTCGCCGGTTCCCTGGTGCTCGCCGCCCGCGCGCTGCGACGCGGCGAGACGACTGCGGGCGCCGTGGTGCGCGCGGCCAACATCCCCTTCGCCGCCTTCGTCCTCGCCCTCGGAGTGGTCGTCGAGGCCCTGGTGGACCACGGGCTCAAGGACACCGTCGCCTCGTGGCTGCCCGGTGGCTCCTCGCTGCCGGCGCTCCTGGCCGTGGCTGCCTTCGCGGCGCTGCTGGCCAACGTCATCAACAACCTGCCCGCCGTGCTGGCGCTGCTCCCGGTGGTCGCGCACGGCGGCGCGGGCCCGGTGCTGGCCGTGCTGATCGGCGTCAACGTCGGCCCCAACCTGACCTACACGGGCTCGCTGGCGACCCTGCTGTGGCGGCGTGTCCTCCTCGCCCAGGGCCTGCCGCCCCGGTGGAAGGCGTTCGTCCAGCTCGGCGTGGTCACCGTGCCCGCCACGATCCTCGCCTGCGTCGCGGCTCTGTGGGCGTCGCTCCGGCTCCTCGGTACCTGAGGACCGGACTCGCCCGGGCGAACCCCTTGCGGCCCGGCGGCCGACGGACGCTCACCGTCCGCCGGGCCGCCGCGCGCCGGGGACGATGCCGCCCAGGCCGGAGACGGTGAGGTCGCTGGGCCACAACGGCGCCCGGGTCGGCTGGAAGACCCCGGCCCGCCACTCCGCCACCAGCCTGTCGTAGATCGGGGTCGGCTCCTGCCGGGGCCCGGTGACACGGGTCCACTTGGGCACGTTGCGCTCTGCGCTCATGACCCGCTCCAACCCCCTCACCCACCGGCCGGTTGCGGTGCACTGGACCGAACGGGTGAAGCGCGGCGGTTGACAGCCGGGGCACGGTCCGGAGCCGGTCACGCCGGTGGCCCGGCCCCCGGAACGCTCCGGGAGCCGGGCCACCGGCAGGTCGCAGGACCGCTCGTCGGCGCAGAACCGTCAGTGGGCCTCGGCGGTGCCGTGCAGCAGCGCACCCAGACCGCCCACGGGCGCGGACAGTTCCTCCTCGCCGATCTCCTCGTCCTCCTCGATCGTGACCTGCGCGGGCTCCCGGCCGGCCTGCTCCAGCTTCCGGCTCTCCGGGGTGCCTCCCGGGTCGTCGACGGGCAGGACGAGGACCTCGGCGCCGCCCACGACGGCGGCGCGCACCAGCGCGTCGTCGGCGCGCGAGGCGACCGGTTCGGTCTCGCCGAGGTACTGGGACTCCGTGCGGCGCACCGCCACCTGGTACGGCTCGGGGCCGGTCCACACCTCGCGTGCGCCGTCCGGGCCCTCCGGGTCGAGCAGCAGCATCGCCACCCGGGACTCACGCGCGGCCTCCACCAGCAGCGGCACGCCCTCGACCGCACCCGTCTCGCCCGCCTCGGGGCTCAGGACGGTGGCGAACCGCTGGTAGGCACGCCGCCAGCGACGGCGGGCGTTCACCCGGCGCACCGCGGCGACGTCGCTGTCCAGCAGCGGGGAGGAGGAGCCGGACGCCCGGCCGCTGTGCTCCGTCTCCACCGTCAACTCCTGCAACGGCGCCGGCAGCGCGGCGTGCACGGTGCGGCGCTCACGGGGTTCTCCGACCAGCACGACGGTGTCGGCGCCGGTCTCCTGGTAGTGCTCGGCGACGGCCGCGGCGATCTCCCGCGCGTTCTGGTCCCAGTTCTGCTCCACCTTCAACTGGAAGTGGCGCTCGGACCAGTCGGCCCTGCCGGTGCGGTGCAGGGGGTACTGCTGGCCCTCGACGGAACCGGTGACCCGCGCGGGCCAGGCGTCGCGCACCTCGAAGTCGGCGCCGGCGCGGTTGACGTAGACCACCAGGCAGACACCGGCGTCGTCGGCGTGGCGCAGCACGGGCGTGATCCGGGGCAGCGCCGCGAAGTGCGCCTCGGTGCGTTCCGGCGCGGTCAGCAGCGGCAGGTCGACGACGATGCGGCCGGCGCGGACGAACAGGGCACGCCCCGCCGCCTCCCCGCCGCGGCCGACGGGGCTGAGCGTTTCGCGGACCACTGCGCAGTCCGCCTCCGGCGCTCCCTGGGCGGCGAGGTCACGGGCGAGGTCCTCGGCGGCGAGTGCCCGCTTCTCCGCTTCCGTCTCGGTGTGCGCCGAGGTGTCCATCCACACCGTCGTCCAGGGACCGGGCTGCTCGTACAGAGCCGTGAGGAAGGCGAAAGACATGGGGCCTCCAATGTGACCGAGACAGTTCGTACGGCGGAGTACCCGGATATGTCCCTCCCACACGGGGTGACGTGCTGCGCAGGACTTTGCGCGGCCGCCGTGGGCGGTCGGGGAGCGTCTGCGGTTGGACGCCTGCGCCGCGGGCATCCGGAAGGGCAGTGACGGGGCCGGCCGCTCGCACGGCGAGGGGGCCGGGCGCCGGCAGGCTACGGGAGGACGAGGGGGCGAGCCACGAGATGAACGCCGTGACGCCGGAGGAGCAGGGAGACGCACCGCCGTACGCCGCGCCGGGGCGGGCCGGGCGGGACGAGGCCGGCCGGACGGTGCGGGACGGCGGCGAGGCGGCCTGGCACAGCGGCCGCCGGGAGACCGAGGCGGAGCGCGCCGACCGCCGCTGGAACGAGCTGCTGCAGGAGGTGCGCGTCACCCAGACCGGTGTGCAGATCCTCTTCGGCTTCCTCCTGACCGTGGTCTTCACCCCGCGCTTCGCCACCCTGTCCGGCACCGACCGCACGATCTACGTCGTCACGGTGGTGCTGGGGGCCGCCACCACCGGAGCGCTGGTCGGCCCGGTCTCCTTCCACCGCCTGGTGGCCGGACAGCGCCTCAAACCCCGGACCGTGCAGTGGGCCTCCAGGCTGACCGTCATCGGCCTGGTGCTGCTGCTGGCCACCGTGGCCTCGGCGCTGCTGCTCATCCTGCGGGTGGCGCTGGAGGACACCGCGGCCGGCTGGGTGGTCGGCGGCCTGGTCGTGTGGTTCGCCCTGTGGTGGTTCGTACTGCCGGTCTGGGCACGTGGGCGGTACGAGCGGGACCGCACGGGCCGGGGCGCGGAGGTGACCTGAGGAGCGGAGACCGGCAGCCCCGGGGCGCGGACCCCTCAACCGGGGCCCCGAGCCTGCCGGAAACCACCTGCCGGGTCCGGCGGCCACCACCGGACCGTCCACAATCGCCGTCAGAAGTGCCCCGAAGCGCGGGGTCACTGTGACGGAGGAGGCAGACGGTGGCTGCGTACGTCATCATGCCCGGGATCGACGGTTCCGACGACGAGCACTGGCAGAGCCGGTGGGAGGACCAGTGGGGACCCGCGGCGGTCCGGACGGCGCCTGCCTCGTGGAGTGCGCCGGACCTGGCCGACTGGATCGCCGCGGTCCAGGCCGCCCACGCGCGCGCCGCCGAGTACGACGGCCGGGTGACGCTGGTCGCCCACAGCCTGGGCTGCTGGGCCGCCGCCGAGTGGCTGGACCGGGCCCGGCCCGAGGGGGTCACGGCGTTCCTGGTGGCGCCGCCCGACCCCCGGGGGCCGGAGTTCCCCACCGGGGCGGCCACCTTCGGCCACCTGACCGCTCGTCCGCTGCCCTGCCCGGGCCTGGTGGTGGCCAGCGACGACGACCCCTACTGCGCACCGGGGAGGGCGGCGGCGTTCGCGTCCGCCTGGCAGGCGCCGTTCCACCTCCTGGCCGGGCACGGGCACATCAACTCCGCGAGCGGCCTGGGCGACTGGCCGGCCGGCAGGGAACTCCTCGGCACGCTCACCGACCGCTGAGAACCCCGGGCCACGCCGGGCACCGCCCCGCGCCCCTCCCCGGACCACCGCCCGCCCCACGCCACGGGAGCAGGCAAGGCGGCGGGCCGGCCGGGGAGACGCTCAGTGGGAGGTGGCGGTACCGCCCCGCTCCGGGTCCTCCTGCTCCGAGGCCGGCTCCTCGGCCCCGACGAACCGCACGAACACCAGCGTGCCCATCGGGCCGAGGACGGCCAGCACCAGGGCCAGGTCGGCGTAGGACGTCCGCGCCAGCCCCTGGGCCACCAGCAGGAGGACCGCCGTCACCTGCGTCGTCAGCAGGGCGGTGCCGGCCAGCCGGCGGGTGGCGGGGCCGCGGCAGGCCACCCAGACGCAGGGCGGCACGCCGCACACCACGAGGACCAGCGCCGCCCACAGCCACCCGTTCACCGGTCGCCCTCCGCGGACCGGTCGCCGGGAGAGGTCATCAGCTCCTCCAGGGCCGAGGGGCGGTCGGCGAGCCGGTGCACCAGCAGGACCCCCGGTTCCCGCGGCCCCCCGGCCTCGGCGCCCAGCACACAGGTGCCCGCAGTGGCGGACAGCACCAGCGAGGCCCACGCCACGTCCGTCCCCGGCGGGACGCAGACCCGGTCGATGCGCCCCAGGTCGCCGCCCCGGCCCCGCCGCACCACGGCGAGGAGGACCCGCAGCAACAGCCACTGCTCGCGCAGCAGGGTTGTGGGCCAGTGGAGGAGCACCGACAGCCAGTGCGCCGCGCCGCGCCCGCCGTGGTGCAGCCGCACGGCCTCCCGCAGCACCCGGCCGCCGGCGGCCGCCAGACCTGCTGCGCACCCGCCCACCAGCACCTCCCACCAGGACACCGGGCCGACGCACACCAGGTAGAACCCGACCAGCGCGGCCCACCACAGGACCAGCGGCACCAGCACCCGCCTCGGCAGGGCCGCCCTCACGACGCCTCCCGCACGCTCTGCCGGCGTACCCGGCCGGGCGCTGCCCCGCTCGTCCTCACCGCCGGTCCGAAAACCGCCGCCAGTACGAAAACCGCCGCCGCGTCTCCCGGCGGCGTGCCGGCCGCCGCCCCGGCCGCCCGCTCCCCGGGCGTCCGCCCCCTGCCACCGGACCCGGGGAAGAGCCCCGACCGACCTGCATCCACCCTGCGCACCCGACCTCCCCGGACTGGACGTCATGTCGTGGTTTGTTAGGTCTTGCCGCGGTGTCGGGACCGGCGACCGGCGCCCAGCCCCCGGTGACGCGTGTCCCCCGTGCCGGCGGGTACCCGTCCGACCGCGCGGTCAACCGGCGCCCCGGCCGCCGGAGGTGACCACACCACAGGGAAGCCGGCACGGCGACCGGAAGCGAAGCACGGAGGCAGAAGATGACCGCACCCCACCTGGTCGCGCTGGTGCTGCTGGTCGCAGGGACCGCGGTCCTCGTGGTCTCCGCGGTGGCGCTGCCGGTGCTGCCCGCCCCCTACACCCGCCTGCACGCCCTGGCCCCCGCCACCTCGCTCGGCCTGCCGTTGCTCTGCCTCGCCGCGGCCGTCGAGACGGGCCCGGGCAGGCAGGCCGTCAAACTGCTGTGCATCGCGCTGATCGCTGCCGCCGCAGGCCCGGTCACGGCGATCGCGATGGGGCGCGCGCTGCACCGGACCGAGCGCCGGACCGGCAGCGAGGAGGACGCGTGAGCGGCGCCACCGCCACCGAAACCCTCAGCTGCCTGGCGCTCCTCCTGGTGGCGGTCGTCGCCACCGTCGCGGTCCTCACCCGCGACCCGGTGCGGCAGGCCGTGGTCCTCGGTGTCCTGGGCCTGGCCCTCACCCTGCTCTTCACCTTCCTCCAGGCCCCCGACGTCGCCCTGTCGGAACTCGTCGTCGGCACCGCCCTGACCCCCCTGCTCATCCTGCTGGCCGTCCGGCGGGTACGCCGCGACGCGGTCGGTGACCCCGCCGAGTCCGGGGAGGCGCAGAACCCGGACGGCCGGACGGCAGGGGAGCCCGGGGCGCCGCGTCGGAGCGGGCCCCGGCCGGGGGCGGAGGGATGAGCCGGCGCTCCCGCACGCTGATGTTCCTGGCCGGCGCCGCGGTCATCGCCACCGCCCTGGCCACCACGGCCCTGCACATGCCACCGTTCGGCACCGCCCACCACCCCTACGGCCGGCGGGCGGTGGCTGCCGCGCTGCGGCAGCACACCGCCAACACCGTCTCCTCCGTGAACTTCGACCTCCGCGCCCTGGACACGATGGGCGAGGAGTACATCCTCTTCGCCTCCGTGCTGGGCGCCGTCGTCCTCCTGCGCCGGGCCCGGGACGAACGGGTGGCGCGTCCGGAACCGGCCCGGGTCTCGCCGCCGGTCACCCTGCTCGGCGTGGCGCTGATGCCCGTCGCCCTGCTCGTCGGGGTCTACGTCGTCGCCCACGGCGCGCTCACCCCCGGCGGCGGCTTCCAGGGCGGGGTCCTGCTCGCCACCGGCCTCCACATCGCCTACCTGGCCGCCGACTACCGGGTGCTGCGCCGGGTGCGGCCGATGGTCGTGCTGGAGGCCGCCGACGCGGTCGGCGCCGCCGCCTTCGCCGCCCTGGGCCTGACCGGGCTGGTGGCGGGCGCCGCCTACCTGCAGAACACCCTGCCGCTCGGCACCTTCGGCCAACTCGCCTCGGCCGGCCTGGTGCCGCTGCTCAACGCGGCCGTCGGGCTGGAGGTGGCCTCCGGCATCGTCGTCCTCCTGGCGCAGTTCCTCGAACAGGCCGTGGAGATCACCCCGCCGGGCCCCGACCGACGTCCCACCACCCCACCGGGCCCGCCGCCGGCGCACCGGTGACCGCGCCCTCCGCAGCCGACCGGCCCCCGGGCCACCCGACCCACCAGGAGCACAGTTGACCGTCCTCCCCTTCCTCGTCGCCGGATGGCTCTTCCTCGTGGGTGTGTACGGGCTCGTCACCAGCCGCAACCTGGTGCACGCCGTGGGCTGCCTGGCCGTCGCCCAGTCCGCCACCTACGTGCTGCTGCTGGGCGTCGGCTACCGCCGGGGCGCCACCGCACCGGTCTTCGCCGACCTGCCCGTGCACTCGCCGGTCGTCGACCCCGTGGTCCAGGCGCTCACCCTGACCGACGTGGTCGTGGGGGCCACCGTCACCGCCCTGCTGCTCAGCCTCGTCATCCAGCTCCGCAAACGCCACGGCACCCTCGACCCGCAGGCGCTGACCGGGCTGCGAGGCTGACCCGCCGTGCCCTCACCCGCACTGACCCTGCCGGGGGCGGTGGTCCTGCCCCTGGGCGGCGCCGCCCTGCTCGTGCTGCTCGGGCGCCTGCTGCCCCGGACCGCCACCGACCTGCTGGCCGCGCTCTTCGCCACCGCGACCCTCGCCGACCTGGCGCTGCTGTGGCACGAGGCCGGCCACGCCACGGCCGTCGACTGGCTCGGGGGCTGGCGGCTCGACCACGGGCACGGGGTCGGCATCGTCCTCGTCGGCGACCGGACGGGGGTGGGGCTGGCCCTCGTGGTCGCCCTGCTCGTCTGCGCGGTCGTCGCCTACTCCTGGCGCTACTTCGACGAACCGCCCCGCCGCCACGCCGGCTCCTTCCCCGCCCTCCTGCTGCTCTTCGAGGGCGGCATGTGCGGGTTCGCGCTCACCGGCGACCTGTTCAACGCCTTCGTCTTCTTCGAGTTGATGGGGGTGGTGGCCTACGCGCTCACCGGCTTCCGCATCGAGGACCCGCGCCCCCTCCAGGGCGCCCTCACCTTCGGTGTCGTCAACTCCCTCGCCGCCTACACCTCGCTGCTGGGCATCGGCATCCTCTACGCCCGCACCGGCGAACTGGGCATGGCGCAGACCGCGGCGGCCCTGTCCGGGCACCGCACGGACGCCCTCGTGGTCACGGCGTTCGTGTGCCTGCTCACCGGCTTCCTGGTGAAGGCCGCGGTGGTCCCCTTCCACTTCTGGCTGCCCGACGCCCACGCGGTGGCTCCCACCCCGGTCTGCATGCTGCTGTCCGGCGTCATGGTGGAACTGGGCTGCTACGGCGCCCTGCGCGTGCAGCACGTCGTCTTCGGCGGCAGCGGCGGGATCGCGCCCGCGACCTTCCGCGGCCTGGCGATCACCGTGGGCGTGGTGACGGCCCTGGTGGGCAGCGTCATGTGCTGGCAGCAGCGCCACCTCAAACGGCTGCTGGCCTTCTCGACCATCGGCCACACCGGCCTCTTCCTCGTCGGCGCGGGCCTGCTCGACGGCGAGGGGACCGCGGGCACCGCCCTGTACGTGGCCGGGCACGCCGGTGTGAAGGCCGCGCTGTTCGGGCTCACCGGCGTCCTGCTGGACCGCCACGGCTCCGTGGACGAGCACGGCCTGCACGGCCGGGGCCGCGACGCGCGGGGCACCGGCCTGCTCTTCGCCGCGGGCGCCCTCGCCCTGGCGGGCCTGCCGCCGTTCGGCACCGGCCTGGGCAAGGCCGTCTCCGAGCACGCCGCCGGCACCCACCTGCCGTGGCTGCCGGTCGTCTACGTCCTGGTGTCGGCCGTCACCGGCGGCGCCGTCCTCCGCGTCGCGCTGCGCGTCTTCGCCGGCGCCGGGCCGCCACCCCGCCGTACCCGGCCCGACCTGGAGACCTCGGGCGACGCGGAGGCACCGGAGGTCCGCGACCCCCGCCGGCCGGTGCCCCGCACGATGACGGTGGTGCCGGCGCTGCTGCTGGCCGGCGCCCTGGCGGCGGGCGTCGTACCCGGCGTCGCCACCGCGCTGGCCGGCGCCGCCGGGACCTTCACCGACCGCGCCGGCTACCTGGCGGCCGTCCTGCACGGCCACCGCAGCGCCGCCCAGGCCGCACCGCCCGCCGCCTGGACCGCCTCCGGGCTGCTGCTGGGCCTGCTCTCCGCACTGCTCGCCGGCTGCCTCGCAGCACTGGCCGTGTGGGGACCGGCGTGGCGGGGCAGGGGCGCGCAGGGCTCCCGCCGGCTGGCGGCACGGGTGAGCGACGGCCTTCTCCCGCCGCTGCGGCGCCTGCACTCCGGTCACCTGGGGGACTACGCCGCCTGGTTCACCGTGGGCGTCGCCGCCCTCCTCGCGGCCACCGCCGCCCGTCTGTGACCGCAGGGCCCGGCGGGCGGCGGGAGGTGCGGACGCGGCGACGGACGCGGCCGACCGCCGTTTCACCGCACGGCTGGAGGGAACCCGGCGTTTCCGGTATCCCCGTTACCTAGGAGGCTCCATGCGCGCCCTCACCTGGCACGCGCGCCGCGACGTCCGCGTGGACACCGTGCCCGATCCGGAGATCGTCGATCCCACCGACATCATCGTGCGGGTCACCTCCACCGGCGTCTGCGGCTCCGACCTGCACCTCTACGAGGTGCTGGGACCGTACCTCAGCCCCGGTGACATCCTGGGCCACGAACCGATGGGCATCGTGGAGGAGGTCGGCCCGCAGGTGACCCGCCTGGCGCCCGGCGACCGCGTCGTCGTCCCCTTCAACGTCTCCTGCGGCACCTGCTGGATGTGCAGCCGCGGACTCCACTCGCAGTGCGAGACCACGCAGAACCGGGAGCGGGGCATGGGCGCCTCGCTCTTCGGCTACACCAAGCTCTACGGCCAGGTCCCCGGCGGCCAGGCGGAGCTGCTGCGGGTGCCGTTCGGCGACAACCTGCCCGTCAAGGTCCCGCACGGGCCGCCGGACCAGCGGTTCGTCTACCTCTCCGACGTGCTGCCCACGGCGTGGCAGGCGGTGGAGTACGCCGACATCCCGCCGGGCGGCAGCGTGACCGTCCTCGGCCTGGGACCGATCGGCGACATGGCCGCCCGCATCGCCCTGCACCGCGGAGCCTCACAGGTCATCGGCGTGGACCGGGTCCCCGAACGGCTCTCCCGCGCCAGGTCGCGCGGCGTGCACACCCTGGACCTGCGCGAACACGGCCAGAAGCTGGGCGACGCGGTCCGGGACCTCACCGACGGGCGCGGCACGGACTCCGTCATCGACGCGGTCGGCATGGAGGCCCACGGGTCCCCGGTGGCGAGCGCCGGGCAGCGCCTGGTCGGTCTGCTGCCGGACGCCCTGGCGCAACCGCTGATGGACAACGCGGGCATCGACCGGATGGCCGCCCTGTACGCCGCCATCGACATCGCGCGCCGCGGCGGCACGATCTCCATCTCCGGCGTCTACGGCGGGTCGCTCGACCCGATGCCGATGATGACAATCTTCGACAAGCAACTCCGGCTCCACATGGGGCAGGCGAACGTCCATCGCTGGGTGGAGGAGATCCTGCCGCTCCTGAACGAGGAGGACACCCTGGGCGTGGAGAACTTCGCCACCCACGAACTCCCCCTGGAGGAGGGCCCGCAGGCCTACCGCACCTTCCAGGCCAAGGAGGACGGCATGGTCAAGACGCTGTTGAAGCCGGGCACCTGACGGAGAAGCCCCTGAGACCGGCGGTGCGGCGCACCGCCGGTCTCAGGGGCTTGCGGGTGCCTCGGCTCCTGCGGGAGCGGGGTCGTTGCCTCAGGTGCGGGGGCGGGGCGTGGGCATCAGGGGTCCTTGCCATATGCCCGCCCGGGTCGCGTGGTCTGGCACCGCACCTCGCGGCGTTGCCGAAAAGCCCTGGTAGCTCCGCTACGAGGAC
>NZ_JBHWGP010000038.1:0-60381 GCF_042733155.1 Streptomyces sp. NPDC059740
CCGGCCCGCCCCCGTGGTGCGGTGTTCCCTGGGGCCCCCCCCGCCCGCGGCGGGTTCCCCCCCCGCCCCCCCCCCCGGGGCCCCCCCCCCCCGCTGTGGACGAGACACGGAGGCGAGGAAGAGGCGGGCGAGGCGGGACCTCCCCCGGTCCGACCGGACGCCTCGGCCGTCGCGCTCACCCCACGTCCCGGCGCCGCAGCGCCAGCAGACCCGCGGCGGTCGTGGTGACGGTGACCGCCGCCAGCCAGAGGAAGGGGGTGGCACTCACCGTTCCGCCGGGCAGTTTCGGGAGGTGGGTGAAGGGCGAGAGATCCAGCACCGCCTGGGGGAGCCGCAGGGCCTGCCCCAGCCAGCCGACGGCGAGGACGAAGGCCGCCGCCACCCAGCCCAGCCACTGGGCGTCACCGCCCGCGGGCGCCACGCCGAGAAGGAGCGTGGCGACCCCGGCCAGCACCCAGACGGCGGGTACCTGGGCCAGGACGGCGAGCAGCGGGGGGCCGCAGCGGCCGAGCGGGTCGCCGGTGCTGATGCCGTAGCCGAGCCCGAGGGTGAGGCCGCCCGCGGCGAGCACCAGCGTGCTGCCGAGGAACGCGACGGACAGGTGGCCCGCCGCCCACCGCAGCCGGCTCACCGAGCCGGCCAGGACCGCCTCGGCGCGTCCGCTCGCCTCCTCGGCGTGCAGGCGTGCGACGGCGCCCACGACGTGGAGGGTGGCCACCGTGCCCAGCAGGCCCACGGTCACCGAGACGAAGGCGTCCGTGATGCCCTGGTGGCCTCCCATGCGGGTGACGATGTCGCGGGTCTGGCCGCTCCCGCCCACCAGGTCGGCCGCGCCGTCGGTGAGCGCCCCGAAGATCGCTCCCGTCGCGGCGAACGCCAGGACCCAGCCGAGCAGTCCCCCGCGTTGCAGCCGCCACGCCAGCCCGATCGGCCCGGCCAGGCGGGCCGAGGCACGGGCGGGACCCGGCCTGCTCGCCCACAGGCCGGTGCCCAGGTCGCGGCGAGCGGTGAGGCCGTACGCGGCGGCGCAGGTGAGGCAGGCCGCCGCGAGGAACAGCAGCAGCACCGGCCAGCGTTCGCCGGCGAAGGCCCGCAGGTGCTCGCCCCACCCGAGGGGGGACAGCCAGGTCAGGGGCGAGGTGGCGGCCGTCGAGGCGGCGTCGCCGGCGGCGCGCAGCACGAACGCCGCACCCACGGCCGCCCCGGCCAAGCCCTTGGCCGCCCGTCCGCTCTCGCAGAGTTGCGCGGTGACGGCTCCGACACCCGCGAAGGCGAGACCGCACCCGGCGAGGGCCAGCCCGAGCGCCAGCGCCCCCCGCCACGGAAGCCCCGAGCCGGCCAACCCGGCGGTGACGAGCGCGGCGAGCGCCAGGTTCGCCACGGCGGCGGCCAGCAGCGCAGCCGTCAGCGGGGCGTGCCGGCCCACCACGGCCGCCGACAACAGCTCCTGACGGCCGCTCTCCTCCTCATCGCGGGTGTGCCGTACGACGATCACCAGGCTCATCACTGCGGCCAGACCACCTCCGAAGCCGACCATCCGCCAGGCGGTGAGGCCACCGAGGGAGGCGTCGAAGACGGGACCGTAGAGGGAGCGCAGCGAGGCGTCGGCCGTCATCGACCGGACGAGTCCGGCGCGTTCGGCGGCCGTGCCGTAGAACTTCTCCAGGGCGGAGCTGGTGGCGAGGACCGAGAGGCCCAGGGCCAGCACCCAGGCGGGCAGCATCAGCCGGTCGCGGCGCAGAGCCAGCCGCAGCAGCGTCCCGGTGCCGGCCAGGGGGGCGCCACCGCGGCGGGTGCGGTCCGCTGCGGCCGTGGCCGGACCGCTCCGGGGGCGGACCACGCGGCGCCCCCGGCCGGTCGTCCGCACGTCCTCCTGCGCCGGCACGGCCTCGCGCGGGCGGCTCATCGGATGTCCTCGGGCGCCCGGCGGGCCTGCGTCTCCCCGCGCGAGCCGCCCCGGCGCGCCGTGCGCCGGGCCCCCGCGCCCGACCGCGCCCCGTCCGGCGCCACCTCAGCCGGCGCCGCCCCGTCCGGCGGTCCCGCGTCCGGCCGTGGCGCACCTGGCGGGTTCTCACCTGACGTGGTCCCGTCCGCGTAGTGGCGCAGGAAGAGCGCCTCCAGGGTGGGCGGGGCGCTGGTCAGGGACCGTACGCCGGCGTCGGTGAGCGCGCGCAGCACGCCGTCCAGGTGCTCGCCGTCGACCTGGAGCGAGACGTGCGCCCCGCCCTGCCCGTCCGGTCGCAGCTCGACCTCGTGGACGCCGGGGAGCCCGGTCAGATCCGCGGGTTCGCCGCGCAGTTCGGCGGTGACGTCGGTACGGGTGAGGTGGCGCAGCTCGGTGAGGGTGCCGGATTCGACGGTGCGGCCCCTGCGGACGATGCTGACCCGGTCGCAGACCGCCTCCACCTCCGTGAGGACGTGGCTGGAGAGCAGCACGGTCCGGCCCTGCGACCGGGCCTCCCGTACGCACCTCTGGAAGGCCGCCTCCATCAGGGGGTCCAGCCCGGAGGTGGGTTCGTCGAGGACGAGGAGTTCGGCGTCCGAGGCGAAGGCGGCGACCAGGGCGACCTTCTGACGGTTGCCCTTGGAGTAGGTGCGGCCCTTCTTCGTCGGGTCGAGGTCGAAGAGGTCGAGCAGCTCGTCGCGGCGCCGGCTGTCGGGCCCGCCGCGGCGGGGGGCATCGGCCGGGCGGTGCAGCCGGCCGTAGAGGTCGATGACCTCGCCCCCGGTGAGGTTGCGCCAGAGCGTCACGTCCCCGGGCACGTACGCCAGGCGCCGGTGGAGTTCGACGGCCTCGCGCCAGGGGTCGTGCCCCAGCACCTGGGCGGCGCCGGAGTCCGCTCGCAGCAGCCCCAGCAGGACCCGGACCGCGGTCGACTTCCCCGCCCCGTTCGGCCCGAGGAAGCCGTGGACCTCGCCTGCCTCGACGGTGAGGTCGAGGCCGTCCAACGCGTGCGTCCGGCCGAAGGACTTGTGCAGGCCGGCCACGGAGATCGCCTTCGTCATGGTGTTGAAGCTACGGGGATTTCACAAATTTGTGAAGTTAAGAAACCGTATAAAGTCGGGAACGGTTGCGAGCACGGGAGAGGATGCGCCTATGGCGGAGGAGCGGCAGGAGCAGGCCGGTGCCAAGACGGACCCGGTGCCTTCGGCGAGTGACGCCTCCCGGTTCGTGGAGAGGTTCGCCGCACAGTTGACGGACGCGGGGATGCAGCGCATGCCCGCACGGGTCTTCGCGGCCCTACTGGCTTCCGAGACGGGGGTGCTGACCAGTGCGGAACTGGGGGAGCGCCTCCAGATCAGCCCGGCTGCCGTCTCCGGTGCGGTCCGCTACCTGGCACAGGTCGGCATGATCAGCCGGGAGCGGGACCCGGGTTCGCGGCGGGACCACTACCGCATCGACGACTGGCACGACGCCTTGGCGCAGCGCGACAACGCGCTCCTGCGCTGGCAGGGCGTCCTGCGCGAGGGCGTCGAGGTCTTCGGAGCGGAGTCGGCGGCGGGCCGGCGCATCGGCGAGACCCTGGAGTTCATCACCTTCATGCAGGACGAGATGGTGAAGATGCTCGCCCGCTGGCGGGAGCACCGCCGGCAGTTGCGTGACGGAGAGGCGTAACGGCGGGGCGTGGCGGAGACGCGTGATGGGGCCCGTGGCGGAGACGCTTGGCGAGGCCGGTGGCGGAGACGCTTGGCGAGGCCCGTGACGGTGACGCGTGATGGGGCCCGTTACGGGGGCCCGTTAGGGAGAGCCGTGACGGAGACGGGCGCCAGGCCGGCTGACTGCGGGGGAACGGCGACGGCGGCGGTGACACGGGGACCACGGGCACCGAACCGCCGGTGGCACAGGGGTCGACGGGCACCGAACCGGCGGTGGGGCCGGGGCCGCCGCGTCACCGCCACCGCAGCCCCAACCGTCACCTTCACCGCTGCCGCAACCGCAACCGCCACCGCCGCTGGGACTGGCGTAGGCGGTGCCGGTGGCAGTGGGGGCAGCGGTGGCAGTGGGGGCAGCGGGGGAAGTGGTGGCCGCGGTGGCGGCGGCGGCCGCGGTGGCGGCGGTTGCCCGTGGGGCGGTACGGGCGTCAGTTACGGGGCAGCACCAGCCGCCATGCTCGGGGCCGGACCGTCCAGGTGCGGGTGCGCACCGGTCCGCCGAGCTCGGTGTCGGCGCGGTAGTGGAAGTCCGGGCCCGAGACGGTCACCGCGTGGGCCCGCACCCGCAGTGGCCGCTCGCTGCTCGGCAGGTGTATGACCACTTCGGCCGTACCGTCCGCCGCGTCCCCCTCCGCCGGGTCCGCCGAGGTGGTCCCGTGGCCGGCCGGAACCACCGAGACACCGCGCAGCGGCTGGTCGAGGTCGGCCACCACCACCCCGTCCGCCTCCACCCGCAGCCTGCTCGCCTCCGGCAGGGCGGTCCGCCGCCGCCGGACGCTCCCCGGCACCACCGAACCCGCCAGGCTGCCCAGCCCCGTCACGGGCGCGGCCAGCAGGGCCAGCATGGTGCGGGCCGCCGCATGGGTGGTGCCGGAGGACGGGCCGGCCGCCGCGCCCGTCACTCCGTCGGCGCCGGTTGCGGCAAGCTCCGCACGCCCATCGCCACGGCCGGCGACAGGGCCTTCGCCGCCACCACCGCCAGGGCCCCCGCCAAGGGCGCCCCCAGGGGAACCGGCGTGGAGGCCCGTGCGGTCTGCGCTGCTCCCGGCTGCCCCGACCTGCGTGTCCTCTCCCGCCCCTGACTCGGCACCCAGTCCGGTGACGGCCCCCGCATCGGCTTCCGGCGAACCGTCCTCCGCCACCACGGCGCTTGTGGCGGGCCCCGCGGCCTCTGTGGTGAGACCTGCGGACTCCGTGGTGAGACCTGCGGACTCCGAGACGGGCCCCGCGGCCCCGACGGCGGGCTCCGCCGACGCTGCCTGGAGGGAGGAGGCGGAGGGGCCCGTGGTCCCGCTCGGAACACCCTCCGCCACGGCGCCGGACGTCACCGGCGTGACAGCGTGCGGGACGAGACGGCCCGCTCCGGCGGGGACCTCCTGGCGCGGAACGCCCGGCGTGGCCGCCCGCCCGGGACCGCCCGGGGCGGCGGCAGGCCCCGGTACGTCCGGCGGGGTGGTCTGGCGCGGTACGCCCGCTGCGACGGCCCGCGGCCCGGCCGCCGCCGAGCCGCCCTCCGCCGCAGCGGACGCCACAGCCCGCACCGGGGAAGCCCCCGACGCCTTCCCCGGGATCTCCCGCGCCTCACGCGGAGCCTCCTGCGGAGCCTCCTGCGAAGCCTCCCGTGATGCCGTCACCGGACCCTTCGCCGGAGCGTCCGTCCCGGGCGCCACCGCCGGCCTCGTCCGGGCCCTGCCGGCGGCCTCCGCCGGAGTCTGCGCCCGGGCCCTGCCGGCGGCCTCCGCCGGGGCCTGGGGCGGTTCCGCTATGCGCAGGCTCGCCACCACCACCCCGTCGCTGTCGTCGGTGAGCAGGTCGAGGTCGCGGACCGCGCCGTCCAGGACCGTGCGGGCCGCGGCCACCGCGTCGGTGGGCAGCCCCAGCGAACGCGAGAGGGCCACCGTCTCCGGCGGCCCGACGGGCACCACGGCCAACGAGACCCGGCCCAGCTCCCGCTCGCGGTAGAGCTGCCCCACCGCCCGGAGCAGCGCCCGGTCGTCGCCGATCACCACCGGTCGGCGCCGCCCCCGCCGGCTGAGTGCCCGGGCGAACTCCTCCCCGTCGTCCGGAAGGCAGATCTTCGTGGCCGCCCCGGCGGACAGCACGTCCCGCGCGATCCGCACGGACTCGCCGTCCGTACGGCGGGCCACGGGATCGATGACGACGAGCAGGGAGAGTTCGGCGGAGCCTGGAGCCGACACCTCGGTCCTTCCTCAGTTGGGTGAGTGCGCTGTTCGGAGTGGTCACGTGGGGTCACGGTGGCGGCCCTCCCCGTCCACACCGCGGACATCGGAGAGATCGTGTTCGTCCGTTACGAGAAATGTTCGGTAATCTCTCGGTGCAAGAGCCCCTGTCGCTGTTGCGTCAGGGGCTTCGTCTATCCGGGGCACCGGTTCGACGCTCTTGCGGCCGCCGCGCCCGTAGCGAGCCGCACGCACGTGGGACATGCCCCGCCCGGAAGGGGTGTACGCCTGTGCCCGCACTTGTGCTGCTCGGTGCTCAGTGGGGTGATGAGGGCAAGGGAAAGGCCACCGACCTGCTCGGTGGGTCCGTTGACTACGTGGTGCGTTACCAGGGCGGTAACAACGCAGGCCACACGGTCGTGGTGGGCGACCAGAAGTACGCGCTCCACCTGCTCCCTTCCGGAATCCTCTCGCCGGGGTGCACCCCGGTCATCGGCAACGGAGTCGTCGTCGACCCGTCGGTCCTGCTCTCCGAGCTGAGCGGACTGAACGAGCGCGGCGTCGACACGTCCAAGCTCCTGATCAGCGGCAACGCCCACCTGATCACGCCGTACAACGTCACCGTCGACAAGGTGACGGAACGGTTCCTCGGCAAGCGGAAGATCGGCACCACCGGTCGCGGCATCGGCCCGACCTACGCCGACAAGATCAACCGCACCGGCATCCGCGTCCAGGACCTCTTCGACGAGTCGATCCTGCACCAGAAGGTCGAGGCCGCCCTCGACTACAAGAACCAGGTGCTGGCCAAGCTCTACAACCACCGCGCGGTCGTCGCCGAGCAGGTCGTCGAGGAGATGCTGAGCTACGCGGACGCGCTGCGCGGCTACGTCGCCGACACCACGCTGATCCTCAACGACGCCATCGACGAGGGCAAGGTCGTCCTCTTCGAGGGCGGCCAGGGCACCCTGCTGGACGTCGACCACGGCACGTACCCCTTCGTGACCTCGTCCAACCCGACGGCGGGCGGTGCCTGCACCGGTGCCGGCGTCGGCCCGACGAAGATCAACCGGGTCATCGGCATCCTCAAGGCGTACACCACCCGTGTCGGCGCCGGCCCGTTCCCCACCGAGCTGCTGGACGAGGACGGCGAGGCGCTGCGCTCCATCGGCGGCGAGCGCGGTGTCACCACCGGCCGCGACCGTCGCTGCGGCTGGTTCGACGCGGTCATCGCCCGGTACGCCACCCGCGTCAACGGCCTGACCGACTTCTTCCTCACCAAGCTCGACGTGCTCACCGGCTGGGAGGAGATCCCGGTCTGCGTCGCCTACGAGGTGGACGGCCGCCGCGTCGAGGAGCTGCCCTACAGCCAGACCGACTTCCACCACGCGAAGCCGATCTACGAGAAGCTGCCGGGCTGGTCCGAGGACATCACCAAGGCCAAGACCTTCGCCGAGCTGCCGAAGAACGCGCAGGCCTACGTGAAGGCGCTGGAGGAGATGTCGGGCGCCCCGATCTCGGCCATCGGCGTCGGCCCGGGCCGCGACGAGACGATCGAGATCAACTCCTTCCTGGACTGAGTGCGCCGAGGCCGGCCCCTGCCCGTGAGGCCGGCCTCACCGGTCCTGGCCTGTGGGGCCGGCCTCACCGGTCCTCGCGGCGGCCGGGCCGCGTGAGCCACCACGCCCGCGCCCCCGCCGCCTCCACCAGCACCACCGTGCCAAACCAGGCCCAGCCCAGCACGACCGTGGCCTGGGCGGGCGGCTTCAGGTAGGCGACCTTCTCGGGCCCCACCCACACCGGCGTGCCCGAACCGTCGACGTACTCCTCACCCCACTCGAACGGGAGGTCGGCGATCCGGCCGAACACCCGGTGCCCCGCCGTGTCACGCCAGTAGTAGCGGGGCTCCTCCACGGTCGGGTCCGGGTTCCGTGCCCCGTTCGCCAGCCGGCTCCAGTAACCCGCCTCGTAGGCCGTGTAGGCGCGCACCAGGGCGACCGCCGGCGCGACCAGCGCCGCCACCGCCACCACGGCGAGCACCACCCCCACGACCCGCCGCACCCGTCGCCGCCGTTCCCTGACGTCCATGCCGCCCCCTCTCCGACGCGGACGGCCCCGGCCCGGTGCGGCCGACGCCTCTCAGGGACGCGAGCGCTCTCCCGCCCGCCGTCCCGCCCGCAGCGGCCAGTACACCCCCAGCGCCACCACGAACGCCACGTAGTACGCCAGATCCGCGCCGTGCAGGGCCCGGGCGACCGGGCCCACGTAGAGGCTGGTGTCCATGAAGGGCACGGCGGCGCCGAAGGCCACCACGAAGGCCAGGACGGCCGGCCACCACGGCACCGGACGGGCGAACTCCGCCGCCACGTCGATCGGCGCGCCCTCCCGCTCCCGGGCCCGGGCCCGGAAGTCGACCAGCACGATCGCGAAGAACGCCGGGATCCAGTAGCCGACGAAGAGCAGCACGTTCTGGAAGCGGGCCGTGGTGTCGGCGGCGTGCATCCACAGCACCAGCAGGAAGCCGAGGACCGCGGCGGCCCCGGCGGCGACCGGACGCGGCAGCCGCACCCCGGCGGTCTGGAGCGCCAGCGAGCCGCTGTAGTCGTTCATCGCGTTGCTGCACACCGCCGCCGCGGCCACCGCCAGCAGACCGAGCGTCCCCAGCGCACCCCCGCCGAGCAGGTGGTGCAGCCCCGCAGCCGTCTGGTCGGTGAGGACCTTCGCGCCCCACAGGCCGATCACCTGCACGCACAGGAAGGACAGGACGACGCCCAGCAGTGCGTACCAGAACATGCGGGGACGCGAGGTGGAGCGGGGCAGGTAGCGGCTGAAGTCCGAGGCGTACGGGGTCCACGAGACCGACAGGCTCAGCGCCACCGCCGCGGTCAGCCAGAAGGCGCCCGTCTGGTCGGCGCCGTGCACGGAGCCGGCAGTGGGCAGCGAGACGTCCGAGAGCAGCCCCACGGCTATCGCGAGGAACGCCGCCGCCAGCACGAAGGTCATCACCACCTGGAGGCGGTGCAGCACCTCGTAGCCGAAGACGCCGACCACGCCCTGGAGCAGCAGCACCGCCAGCGCCCCGGCCCAGAACGGCCAGCCCAGCACCTGTGCCAGCGCCTCGCCGCCGAACAGGCCGATGAGGGCGTCCCAGGCGATCGAGGACAGCCACTGCATCACCCCCGGCAGCACCACACCGGAACCGAAGGCCAGCCGCGAGAGGGGCAACTGGCCCGTCCCGGTCAGGCCGCCCCAGGTGCCCAGGTAGGCGGCGGGCACCGCGCCCAGCACGGTACCCAGCACGACGGCGGCGAGCGCGGTCCAGAAGCCCAGGCCCAGCGTCACCCCCACCGTCCCCGTGAAGACACCCGAGACGGTCAGGTTGGGCGCGAACCAGACGGTGAACAGCCGAGCCGGCCCCCCGTAGCGGCGGTCCTCGGGCACCGGGGCTATGCCGTGCCCCTCCACGGCGAGGTCGCCGGAACCCGAGGGCATGCGTCCGCCGTAACTGGGACGCGTGATGGTCATGATCTCCCCTGGTGGCTGTGGCTGTGGCTGTGGTGGTGGCTGTGGCTGGGCTGTGGTGGTGCGTGCCGGCCGGTGAGGGCCGTGGTGACGGACGGGAGCCGGCGCTGGTCCGGGCCCGCCCGCGTCTTTGACGGTAACCGAGCCGACCGCCCCACCCCTCGGTTGTCCACAGGCCGACCGGGTCGCCCGTCTCGGGGGGTGGACGTCTGTCCACAGGCTGTGCCCGAGCCCCCGCACCTCTCCTAGGCTGGGCCCGCACACCGCCCCACCGCTCAAGGGGCGGACCCGAGCGAGACCCGAGGTAGTCAACGGTGACCACGCTTCCCCAACCCTCAGCCCCCTCCACCCCCCTCGTCGACCCCGCCGCGGGCGCGGCCGTCAAGGCCGCCGACCGCGCGCACGTCTTCCACTCCTGGTCCGCACAGGGACAGCTCGACCCCCTGGCGGTCGCCGGCGCCGAGGGCTCCTACTTCTGGGACTACGACGGCAACCGCTACCTCGACTTCTCCTCCCAGCTGGTCAACACCAACATCGGCCACCAGCACCCGAAGGTCGTCGCGGCCATCCAGGAACAGGCGGCGAAGCTCTGCACCGTCGCCCCCGGCTTCGCCGTCGACGTGCGCTCCGAGGCGGCCCGCCTGATCGCCGAGCGGACCCCCGGCGACCTGGACAAGATCTTCTTCACCAACGCCGGTGCCGAGGCGGTGGAGCACGCGGTGCGGATGGCACGCGTCCACACCGGCCGCAACAAGGTGCTCTCCGCCTACCGCTCGTACCACGGCGCCACGGCCGCCGCGATCAACCTCACCGGCGACCCGCGCCGCTGGGGCTCCGACAACGGCACCGCCGGCGTCGTCCACTTCTGGGGCCCCTTCGCCTACCGCTCGCCCTTCCACTCGGCCGACGAGGCGCAGGAGTGCGAGCGCGCGCTGGCCCACCTGGAGGACACGGTCGTCTTCGAGGGGCCGCAGAACATCGCCGCGATCATCCTGGAGACGGTGGTGGGCACCGCGGGCATCCTCGTGCCGCCGCCCGGCTACCTCGCCGGGGTCCGCGAGATCTGTGACCGCCACGGCATCGTCTTCATCCTCGACGAGGTGATGGCCGGCTTCGGGCGGACGGGCCGCTGGTTCGCCGCCGACCACTTCGACGTCGTCCCCGACCTGCTCACCTTCGCCAAGGGCGTCAACTCCGGCTACGTCCCGCTCGGCGGCGTCGCCCTCTCCGCAAAGATCGCGGCGACCTTCGAAGACCGCCCCTACCCCGGCGGACTGACCTACTCCGGTCACCCGCTGGCCTGCGCCTCCGCCGTCGCCACGATCAACGCCATGGCGGAGGAAGGCATCGTGGAGAACGCCGCGGCCATCGGCGCGGACGTCATCGGCCCCGCGTTGCGGGAGATGGCCGAGCGCCACCCCAGCGTCGGCGAGGTCCGCGGCATGGGCGTCTTCTGGGCGCTGGAACTGGTCCGGGACAAGGCGACCCGCGAGCCGCTGGTCCCCTACAACGCCGCAGGTGCCGCAGCCGCCCCGATGGCCGAGTTCGCCGCGGCCTGCAAGAAGGGCGGCGTCTGGCCGTTCGTGAACATGAACCGCACCCACGTCGTCCCGCCGTGCACCATCACCGCGGACGAGGCCAGGGCCGGACTGGCGGTGCTCGACGAGGCGCTGACGGTCGCGGACAGCCACACCGTCCAGCGCTGACCCGCCCCGCACCCCCAGGACCGCAGGTCAGGCCGGGCGAAACCGGCAAACCGGCCGGCGGGACCATCCGGTGGTGCGGCCTCGCCTATCGTGAGGCGGGGCCGCACCACCTGCCAGCGGCCCAGTGTCATGCGGAAGGAACCGACACCATGCCGGCGAGCCCAGGTGGACCCGTCGGCGGCCTGATACAGCGCAGCACGCTGCGCCAGCAGATCGCCGACGCACTACGGGACGAGGTGACGGCGGGACGCCTGCCCCCCGGGCGGCAGTTCACCGTCAAGGAGATCGCCGAGCAGTACGGTGTCTCCGCCACCCCGGTGCGCGAAGCGCTGCTCGACCTGACCGCCCAGGGGCTGCTCGACGTCGAGCAGCACCGCGGTTTCCGGGTCCACACCTTCTCCGTCGACGACTTCCGGGCCATGGTCGGTGCCCGCACCCTCATCGTGGAGGGCGTGTTCCGCGGCGCCGCCCAACACCCCGATCTCGCCCTGGACCCGACGGTCCTGGCCGCCGTCACCCGGCGCGCCGAGGAGGCGGAGCGGGCCGCGCGCGCCGGCGACCTCGACGTCCTCATCGGCTACGAACTGCGGTTCTGGCGCGAGATCTGCCGACTGGTCGACAACCCGTACATCACCGGCTTCCTCGACCGGCTCCGGGTCCAGGCCTGGGTCTTCGCGGTCCCCCTGCTGCGGCGCCGCGGTGACCTGCGCGGACGGCTCTGGCAGCGCCACCGTGCCCTGGCCGGGGCGCTCCAGGAGGGCGACCTCGACGAGGTGCAGCGGATGGTGCTCGACTACAACGAGCACTGTCTCTCCCTCGTCCGGGACCTCGGCCCGCCCGGCCCCCCGGCACTACGCTGACCTGACCGCGCGACGCGGCGGCGCACCGACGGACGACGACGCCCCCACGGCCCCGACCCGACTCCCGCGACTCCCCTCCCCGCGGCTCCCCCCACAGCCGCGCTCCGACCCCGCCCGCCCCGGCCCCGGCCCCTGCCCCCGCCCCCTCTCCCACGCACCCCCCACACCCCCGCACCCCCCGCACCTCCATCGAGTCCCCGACTGGAAGCGAGCATCACCTCGTGGCATGTGACCTGTGGCTGGTCCCCCTCGTCGACGTGTTGTGCGAGAGCCCCGACAACCCCTTCTCCGAAGAACTCGCCGCCTACGACAAGGCCCTCGCCGAGGCCGGGCTGCCGCCCGTGCCGGTGCTCGGCTACATGCCGGGGCTCTCCGGCGACGTGGCGCCGGTCGCCGGCTTCGACTACGACGCGCTGCACCTCCTGCGCCGCGCCTACCTCCTCCACGTCAGCGGACTCGCCGTCACGCCCGTCGACGAACTCGGCGGTGACTACGAGCAGTTGCTGGAGGTCTTCGAGACCGCCGCCCAGCAGTCCCACCTCGTCTGGCACTACGACCACGCCGGTACCTACGTCCCCGTCGACTTCCCCCACCCGCTGGCGAACGACGAACTCCTGGCCGGCGGCGGCCCGCTGGGCTCCTCACACGGCCTGCTGCGGGAACTGCAACTCGTCGCCCCCGCCATCGGCCTCGACGCCGCCAACCCGCCGGTCGCCCCCGAGCCGCCGCTGCGCCCCACCGCCCTGGAGGAACGCGCCACCACCGTGCCGCTCGACGACGGGCCGTTCGTCCGCGAGCGGCACGTCTGGGCGGGGCTCCACGCGGCGGCCACGCGCAGCCTGGGCCAGGGATCGATGATCGTCTTCAGTTGACCGGTCGTTCTCTTTCGAGTGACCCGTCGGTGCGCCCTCCACCTGTTCGGACGCCCTCCGGCGGCAGGGAACGGCGGGCGGGCGGTCCGCGCGCCCGCCGTTCGGCGGTAGGAAGGTACGTACGCGGCGCCGCTGCCGCGTACGTACCGTGCGTGGCGCGTCCGTCGCGCGACACAGCCAAGGGGCCGGGCGCACGGGTCAGGCCAGAGGGAGCGCGAGGGTGAGTCAGCCGGAGATGCAGCCCGAGGGACTCCCTCGGGGGGAGGGCCGCGCGCGGCGGAGGGAGGACGGCAGGCCCAGGGACCTCGCCGGCCGCACCTTCCCGCTCGGCGACTGGGGGGAGCCCGCGGAGCGCCTCGACGAGCTGTACCACTGGGTGGAGACCGGCGCGCTGCGTGTCGCCGACTGGTACCTCAAGGACCGGGTCGCCAAGCGCCGCGCCGCCCGCGTCCTGCGCGTGGGCACCGCCACCGGCGCGGCCGCCGCGGCGCTGCTGCCCCTCCTCGACCTCACCGGCGCCGTCGACGCCGCCGCCCCCTGGGGCTACGCGGGTCTGCTGACCGCCGTCGTCTGCGCCTGCAGCGACCGTTTCTTCGGCCTGACGGCGGGGTGGATGCGCGACGTCGCCACCGCACAGGCCGTGCAGCGGCGGCTGGAGGCGCTCCAGTTCGACTGGGCCACCGAGAGCGTCCGCGAGGTGCTCGGCCCCACCGAGGGGACCGCAGGGGAGGCGGCCGAGCGCTGCCTGGGCGTACTGCGGCGCTTCACCGAGGACATCGCCGAACTCGTCCGTGCCGAGACCGCGGACTGGATGGGCGAGTTCCACCGCGGTGCCTCCGCCCTCCCCGCCCACGCGTTCCTGCCCTGGACACCGCGGGCCGAGGGCGCCCCACCGGTGCCCCGCTTTCCTCTCCCGCCCGGCAGCCGCCCCAACATGCCGCGTCAGCGCCCACCCGAGCGCTGACGCCGCCCCACCCACCGGACGCCGCCCATCCGCACCGGTCGCAGCCCCGCCCCCGGGCACGGCCCACCCGCACCGGGCCACGGCCCGCACCCCTCGGCCACGGTCCACTCGCACCGGGCCCGCGTCCACTCGCACCGGGCCACGGCCCGCCCGCACCGGACGCCGAAGCCCCACCGGGGCCAGGGGCCAGGGGCCAGGAGCCCGCGGCCCACAGCCGCCCCGCCCCGACCCACCCGTGCCCCGGCCCGCCCCGCCCCGACCCACCCGTGCCCCGGCCTCCGGCGGACCGCGTCCGGGCCGGGACCTCGGCCGGGACCTCGGCCGGGACCTCGGGCCGGGACGAACTGGGCCGAGACGACCCGAGCCACACGGCCCGGGGCCCGGCCACCCCGCCCGACCCACCGCGGCGTGCGTGCCCGGGTGGGGTGGCCGATAGGCTGCTGGTGTGAAGGTCCTCGTCATCGGAAACGGCGCCCGCGAACACGCCCTGTGCCGCTCTCTGTCCCTCGACCCCGACGTCACCGCCCTGCACTGCGCGCCCGGCAACGCCGGTATCGCCGAGGTGGCCACGCTGCACGCCGTGGACGCCCTGGACGGGAAGGCGGTCGCCGACCTCGCGGTCGAGCTCGCGGCGGACCTGGTCGTCGTCGGCCCGGAGGCACCGCTGGTGGCGGGCGTCGCCGACGCCGTGCGCGCCCGCTCCATCGCCGTCTTCGGCCCCTCCGCCGAGGCCGCCCAGCTCGAGGGCTCGAAGGCCTTCGCCAAGGACGTGATGGCCGCCGCGGGCGTACCCACCGCCCGCAGCTACCTGTGCACCACGGCCGCCGAGGTCGACGAGGCGCTCGACGCGTTCGGCGCCCCCTTCGTCGTCAAGGACGACGGGCTCGCCGCGGGCAAGGGCGTCGTCGTCACCGAGGACGTCGAGGCCGCCCGCCGGCACGCCCTGGCCTGCGGGGTCGCCGAGGGCGAGCAGCCCGGTGCCGGCCGCGTCGTCATCGAGGAGTTCCTCGACGGCCCGGAGGTCTCGCTGTTCGCGGTGACCGACGGCGAGAGCGTCGTCCCGCTCCAGCCCGCCCAGGACTTCAAGCGCGCCCTGGACGGCGACGAGGGCCCCAACACCGGCGGCATGGGCGCCTACTCCCCGCTGCCGTGGGCCGAACCGGGTCTCGTCGACGAGGTCCTGGCCACCGTCCTGCAGCCCACCGTCGACGAGATGCGCCGGCGCGGCACGCCCTTCTCCGGACTGCTCTACGCCGGACTCGCGATCACCTCCCGCGGCGTCCGCGTCATCGAGTTCAACGCGCGCTTCGGGGACCCGGAGACCCAGGTGGTCCTCGCCCGGCTGAAGACGCCGCTGGCGGGCCTCCTGCACGCCGCGGCCACCGGCACCCTTGCCGCCCTGCCGCCGCTGCGGTGGAGCGAGGGCGCCGCGGTCACCGTCGTCATCGCCTCCCACGGCTACCCCGAGGCCCCGCGCACCGGTGACGCCATCGAGGGTCTGGAGGAGGTGGCCGAGCAGGACGCCCCCGACGCCTACGTCCTGCACGCGGGCACCCGCCGCACCGAGGACGGCACGGTCGTCAGCGCCGGCGGACGTGTCCTGTCCGTCACCGGCAGGGGCGAGGACGTGGCCGCCGCCCGCTCCCGCGCCTACCGTGCGGTGGCCCGGATCCACCTCGACGGCTCGCACCACCGCACGGACATCGCCGGCGCCCTGTAAGCACTCCCGCCGCAGCCGTCCCCGCGCGGACCGCCCGTCGCCGGCCGGCCCTCGCAAACCGTCCTCACCAGGCCCCGCCGGGACGCGACCCCTCGCGTCCCGGCGGGGCTCTGCCGTCTTCGGGCGCCTCGGACCCGGTCGGCTTTCCGCAAGGGTTCACGGACGGTCGATCGGTCCCGGTGCCCCCCGTACGGAATTCGTTCGGGTGATGGAACCCGCCATACGGCTGACGTGTGGCCGGACCACAACTATCTTTCCGCGCATGCGTCGACGGCCGGTCGGGGCCTGGGGCGGCGAGGGGGAGCGGTGGCGTGCGGCATGTGGCGCACCGGCATTGCGATGTCGGTGGGCGGTGCGACAGTGGGTGGAGGCGGGACGGAGAGCTCCCCGCCGCGGTACCCGGGCAGACCCTTGTCGCCCCGGCCCTTCCGGCGCACCGGGCGCCGCCCGACGCCCCCGCGTCCGGGCGGTGGACGGTGGCCCCGGTGGCGGCCGAAGCAGGGGCGCACCGCCGGGCACCGGGGCAGCGGCTCTCCGCCGGCCCCCGGGCCGGGCGGTGCCCACCGCGCGGCCCGGACGGAAGCACGTCACGTCCTTTGTTCCAGACCTTCGAAGTTTTCGAGTACCGAGCAGTAGGGGGTGTCAGGCTCGTGACGGTGGTGGAGGCAGGTGTCCAGGTGGCACGGGTCCGTGCCCTCGCGGTGCTGCGCGTACGGGGGCGGGCCCTGGCCGCCGCGCTGATCCCGGCCGGGGTCGCCGTGGTGCTGTTCGCGGGCGCCGCCACGGGCACCCTCGGCGAGGCGGGCGGCGCTTGGCGGGTGGCGCGTTGGGCGGTGGCGGGCGTGGCCGTGGTGGTCCTGGCCGTGGCCGTGGCCGTCGCGCTCGTGGTGGCCCGGGCCCGCCCGGCGCTGAGCCCCACCGTGCCGATCGCGGAGGAGTCGGCGCCCGGCCTCTACCGCATGGTGCGCGAACTCGCCGACCGCCTGGAGGTGCCGGCGCCCTCCGCGATAGCCCTCACCCCCGACTGCGACAGCTGGCTGGAGGACCGCAGCCACCCGGCACACGCCCCGCCCACACCGTCCCCCGCCCCCGAGACCGGCCCGGGAGCCGGAGCGGCAGCGGCGGAGGGGCCGGGTGAGGACGGACCGGGCGACGATGGGGAGCGCACCCGTCCGCCCGGGGAGCCCCGCACCCCCGTCCTCGTCATCGGCTCGCCGTTCCTGTGGTGGATGCGGGTCGCCGAACTGCGCGCGGTGCTGGCCCCGGTGGTCGCGGGCACCGGGTGGGCCGTCCAGCCCGACATAGCGGCGGCCCGGCGGTTCGTGCGGGGGCTGGACGCGGCGGTCGCGGTGACCTCGCGCGGCGGCGGCCCGCTGCGCAGGGCGCTGTCGCTGGCGGTGGGGCCGGTCGTCCGGCGGTTGCTGGGGGCCTGCCGGGACCATGCGGCGGAAATGGAGCGCTGGGTGGCCGCCGCGGCCTCCGAACGCGCCCAGGACGTCGACTACGGCCTGCGCATCGCGGCCCAGGAACAGGTCGGGCTGGCCTACGCGGGCTGGGACCGGCTGCTGACCCGGGTGGCCCTGCCCGCCTGGCGCCTGGGGCGCTGGCCCGCCCGCCTCGACGCCGGCGTGGTCTCCGCCCTCACCGAACTCTCCCGCCGCGACCGCCTGGCCGAGGGCTACGCCTCACGGCTGGCCGAACGGCCCGCCAGCGACCTCCTCACCGAGCCGGGCGACGTCGACCGCGCGGCGTCCCTGCTGGCCGCCCGCCTCTTCCACGGGGCGCCGGCCGAGGCGGGGCCGGGCTGGACGCCCGTCGGCTGGCAGCAGTACCCCCAGGAGGTCACCAGCCGCAAGTGGCGCCTGGACGCCGCCCGCCTCCGCCGGGTCCTGGGAGACCTCCCCGCCGGGCCGGGACCGGCCCCCGCCGCCTCACCCGTCTACGCAGCGGTACGCGCCGAAGGCACCGCGGCCGGACACGGCGGCGGCCACCCGCACGCCGTCGGTGGCGAACCCCCCACCACGTCACCCCCCGCGTCCTCCGCCGGGACGCCCACCGCGCCCTCCGCCGCCCCGCCCGGCACGCCGTCCGCCCCGCACCGCGGCCCCTCGCCGGCCCCGCACACCGCGCCCGAGCCCCCGCCCTCCGGCGGAGCCGCCCGCTCCCCGGCCGCCCACCGGAGCACCGCGGCGGGTGGCCGCCAGGCGGAGCCCGGAGAGCCACCGGCAGCCGCCACCACCCTGGCCCGGCTCATCGTCCACCTCTCGACCGACACCGAGGCCGCGGCCGACGTCGCGGACCGGCTGGGCACGGAGCTCGCCCGGGAGGAGCGGGAGGCGGCGAGCAGCCGGCCCCCCGCAGGGGACGACGCCGGATCGCCACCGGTCTGGGGCGACGGCATGACGGGCTCCGTCCCGCCCTACCTCACCCCGCTGCCCCGCACCGGCCGCGAACTGCTCGCCGACCACGTCACCGCGCTGCTGTGCTGTACCGCCGTGGAGACCGCCGGTGCCAGCCCCGGCCTGGACTGGCTCGACGGCCCGTCCCTCGTCGTCAGGGGAGAGCGGCGGGCGGACCACGGCCCCGCCGTGCGCAGCCTCGTCGACGAGGGCGACGCGGAACCCCTGCGGCAGTGGCTCACCTCGGTCGGCGTCCGCCTCTGACCCCCGCCGCTGATCGCCCGCCCGCCGCCGACCGCTGACCGCTGACCGCCCGCCGCCGACCGCCGGCCGCCCGCACCCGTGGCCGCGGCATGCCCGCCCCGTGGCCGCGGCAGGATCGCCCCGTGGCCGCGCAGACCCGCGCCGCTCCGCGGGGGCGCGCGCCGGTGGCCGGTGCGCCCCGGCACCACGCCTGCGCCCGGTGGGTCCGCGCCGACGCCCCGCCCGGGGAGGCACGCGGTCGGGCCACTACCGAGGGTGGCCGGCGCCGGCGGTATTTGCGCCCACCAATTCACGACGAAGGGTGACGGTGTGGGCGCGTAATGTGATGTGCTGGTGGTGCTCGCCGCGGCCGGGGGCCGTTCGACGAGGCCGGTGGCCGACGTGTGTGCGGGCCGGTGTGGTGATCCTCGACGGCCGCCGAAAGGCGGTTCGTTGCGGCCGGTGGGCGGTCGGGGGACGAGGGAGGGGAGCGGTCGTGGAGACGGATCGGGTTCGGCGCTGGGAGTCCGGCGCCCTCGCACACGCCGTCACGGACCCGTTCGGGCAGGGGCCGCTGCCGTGGCTCCGTGGCAGCGAGAACTACTTCGACTCCGGCCAGGTGATGCCCTGGTACCTCGACCCGGCCGCGACCACGGGCGACCCCAGGGTGCCGCCGCCCCGGGTCACCACCGGCACCAAGACGGCCGACGACGTCCGCAACCAGGTCAAGGGGTTCGCCGGCACCGGGGCGGTCAGCCCGGGGGAGTCCATCGACTTCCGGATCTCGGTCAACCCGCCCCAGCCCTACAGCATCGACGTCTACCGCATCGGCCACTACGGCGGCACCGGCGCGGCCAAGATCACGACGAGTCCGCGCCAGTCCGGCATCGTCCAGCCCCTGCCGCTCACTGCCGACCGCACGGTCTCCTGCCACCACTGGTGGATGTCCTGGCGCCTCCAGGTCCCCACCTTCTGGCAGCTCGGTGCCTACGTGGCGGTGCTGACGACAGCCGACGGGTACCGCAGCCACATCCCCTTCACGGTGCGCGACGACCGCCCGGCCGACCTGCTCCTCCTGCTCCCCGACGTGACCTGGCAGGCCTACAACCTCTACCCGGAGGACGGGCACACCGGCGCCAGCCTCTACCACGCCTGGGACGCGGACGGCTCCCTGCTCGGCGAGCCGCACGCCGCCACGACCGTGTCCTTCGACCGCCCCTACGCCGGCGCCGGGCTCCCTCTCCACGTCGGCCACGCCTACGACTTCATCCGCTGGGCGGAACGGTACGGCTACGACCTGGCCTACGCCGACGCCCGCGACCTGCACGCCGGAAGGGTCGACCCGAGCCGCTACCGGGGCCTGGTCTTCCCCGGCCACGACGAGTACTGGTCGCTGCCGATGCGGCAGGCCGCCGAGCGGGCCCGGGACGCCGGCACCTCGCTGGTCTTCCTCTCCGCCAACACCATGTACTGGCAGGTGGAGTTGGCGCCCTCGCCGACCAGCCCCGAGTCGCTGCTGACCTGCCGCAAGCGCCAGGGCCCGGGCCGGGCGGCGCTGTGGCGGGAGCAGGGCGCCCCCGAACAGGCCGTGCTGGGCATCCAGTACGCCGGCCGGGTCCCCGAGCCGGCCCCGCTCGTGGTCCGCAACGCAGGCCACTGGCTCTGGGAGTCCACCGGCGCGCGGGAGGGCGAGGAGCTGCCCAGGCTGGTCGCGGGCGAGGCCGACCGCTACTTCCCGCGGACGCAGCTTCCCCAGCACACCGAGCGCGTCCTCCTGGCCCACTCCCCGTACGAGGACGGCGAGGGCCTCCGCCGCCACCAGGAGACCTCCCTGTACCGGGCGCCGAGCGGTGCCTGGGTGTTCGCCTCCGGCACCTTCGCGTGGTCGCCGGCGCTGGACCGGCCCGGCCACGTCGACGCCAGGGTGCAGCGGGCCACCGCCAACCTGCTCGACCGCATCTGCAAGCGCGACTGAGCACCGCGCCGCCGCACTGCACCCGCCGCCGCACCACCCCGTCGCCCCCCGAGCAGCCGTCCGGCCCGCCCCGGGTCACCCGTCCCCCCGCCCCTCCTCCCGGCAGGGTCCCGCTCCGCCCGCCCGGTTTGGCCCCCCACCGGTCGGGCACCCGGCCCTGCGCGGTCGGCCCGCAGCGGCGTGCGGGAGAATCGGACCGCCGTTGTACCAAGCTATACGGAGGGCACGTGTCCGGTTTTGTGGAAAAGCCTGAACCCGTCGAGGTGCCGGGGCTGACCCACCTCCACACCGGGAAGGTGCGGGATCTCTACCGGAACGCCGCCGGTGACCTGGTCATGGTGGCCAGCGACCGCATCTCCGCCTACGACTGGGTGCTGCCGACCGAGATCCCCGACAAGGGCCGCGTCCTCACCCAGCTCTCCCTGTGGTGGTTCGAGCAGCTCGTCGACCTCCTGCCGCACCACGTCCTGAGCACCGAACTGCCCGAGGGGGCGCCCGCGGACTGGGAGGGACGCACCCTGGTCTGCGCGAACCTCGACATGGTCCCGGTGGAGTGCGTGGCCCGCGGCTACCTCACCGGCTCGGGCCTCGTCGAGTACCGCCAGTCCCGGACGGTCTGCGGCCTCGCCCTGCCCGAGGGCCTGGAGGACGGTTCGGAGCTGCCCGCCCCGATCTTCACGCCCGCCACCAAGGCGGAGGTCGGCGAGCACGACGAGAACGTCAGCTACGAGGAGGTCGCCCACCGCGTCGGCGTGGAACTCGCCGCCAACCTGCGGCAGGAGACCCTCGCGGTCTACGCCAAGGCGAAGGAGATCGCCGAGGGGCGGGGCCTCATCCTGGCCGACACCAAGCTGGAGTTCGGCCTCACCGAGCCGGGTGACGACGGGGAGCGCCGTCTCGTCCTCGGTGACGAGGTCCTCACCCCCGACTCCTCCCGGTTCTGGCCCGCCGACCAGTGGCAGCCCGGGCGCCCCCAGCCCTCCTTCGACAAGCAGTACGTCCGCGACTGGCTGACCTCCCCCGAGTCCGGCTGGGACCGCAAGAGCGAGCAGCCGCCCCCGCCGCTGCCCGAGGACGTGGTGGTGGCGACCCGCGCCCGCTACATCGAGGCCTACGAGCGGCTGACCGGCCTGGCCTGGTCCTGACCCGCGCCCGCGCCGCCCGCCCCGCCTGGCCCACCGGCCGGCGGGCCGGGCGGGGCGGCGGATCGTCCCGGTGCCCACCGGGACGAAGACGCCCGCACACGAAGAGGGCCCCCGGTCCTGGAGGACCGGGGGCCTTTCGCTGAGCGGACGACGAGGCTCGAACTCGCGACCTCAACCTTGGCAAGGTTGCGCTCTACCAACTGAGCTACGTCCGCATTCCCGCGGCCGGAGCGCGCGGTGCGGTGTCCACTATAGCCAACCTCGCGGGTGCGCGGGACACGCCGCCGCCGGGCGGTCGACCGCCGCCGCGCCACGGCGCCCCACCACCCCGAGCGGGGCCGTTCGGCCCAACCCGCGAGAAGCCCTCCGTGCGCGGCCCGTTGGCCACCGGGCCGCCGGATCCCCGGGGCGCGGGACGGGGCCTTCTCCGATCGCCGGGCCGGAAAAAGTGAGGTGCGTCATGGTCCGGCGGAACACCTGCCCGCGTGCACCGGCAGTGGTGGCTGCCGGCCGCATGCGAGGGAGGGGCGACCTGTCGAGAATGGCGGAAACCAAGAAGACCCCCGATCCTTCAGGACCGGGGGTCTTTCGCTGAGCGGACGACGAGGCTCGAACTCGCGACCTCAACCTTGGCAAGGTTGCGCTCTACCAACTGAGCTACGTCCGCATGCCGCCACTCGGCTTTCACCGGGTGGTGCGTTGGCCACTCTACCTGATCCGGAGGACCGGTCGAGCAGTCGGAGCGGGTGACAGGGATCGCACACTGCGCCTCCCTCTTGGAAAGAGGGCGCTCTACTACTGAGCTACACCCGCGTGACTCCGGGGGATTCGGCCTTTCGGCCTCGCCCCTCGGCGTGCTCCAGACTTTAGCTGATCAGTGGGGGTGGCGCGCAAGTCGGGAGCCCTGGCCGGCCGCGGGCGCCCCGAGGCGCGACCGGTCCGGGGTCAACGCCGCCGCGCCGGACAGGTGTTGACGACGCCCGGTGCGGGCCCCGGAGGGGCCGTCAGCCGTTGGCCGCGTGGAAGGCCTCGTAGACCTTCTTCGGGATCCGGCCGCGTGGCGGGACGTCCATGTGGTGGGAGCGGGCCCAGGCGCGCACGGCCGCCGGATCGGCGTTCACGGTGGTGTGGCGGTAGGCCTTGCCGGACTTGGCGCGCTTGCGGCCGGCCTCCACGTAGGGGGCGAGCATGTCGCGCAGTTTCTCCGCATTGGCGGTATTGAGGTCGATCTCGTAGGTCCTGCCGTCGAGGCCGAACCGGACTGTCTCCTCGGCCGATCCGCCGTCGAGGTCGTCGGAAAGTGTGAGGACAACGCGCTGTGCCACGGATATCGATCCTTTCGCGCAGCATCCCGCCTGACGTGGGGATGCTTGGTCCGGCTGGTCGGCGTCAATACATTTTCCTTTGTACAGCGCCGGACAATGCATTGTGAAGCCCGACGAATTTTCTGCGCGTGTCCCCCGGAAAGTCTCCACCGGCATTCCGTGGGGATTAGGTGTCGTCGCGGTGTGATCGCGAGTGTGAAGTGATCAGCCTCCGACATCTCTCTACGCGCGTAGCATTTCGCACACGGTAGTGTGAAGGAACCGCCTTACGCACCACACCATCGGGAGTGCCCGTGGCACGCGTCGTAGTCGACGTCATGCTCAAGCCGGAGATCCTCGACCCGCAGGGACAGGCGGTGCAGCGCGCACTGCCCCGCCTGGGTTTCGAGGGCATCGCCGACGTCCGTCAGGGGAAGCGTTTCGAACTGGAGGTGGAGGGTCCCGTGGACGACGCGGCCCTCGCCCGCATCCACGAGATGGCGCAGACGTTCCTCGCCAACACCGTCATCGAGGACTTCACCGTGCGGGTCGACTCGTGACGGCGCGGATCGGCGTCGTCACCTTCCCCGGCACCCTCGACGACCGCGACACCCAGCGGGCCGTCCGCCTCGCGGGCGCCGAGCCGGTGCCGCTGTGGCACCGCGAGAAGGACCTGAACGGGGTCGACGCCGTCGTCCTGCCGGGTGGCTTCTCCTACGGCGACTACCTGCGGGCCGGCGCCATCTCCCGGTTCTCGCCGGTCATGGAGTCCGTGATCGCGGGTGCGAAGGACGGCCTGCCCGTCCTGGGCATCTGCAACGGCTTCCAGGTGCTCACCGAGTCCCACCTGCTGCCCGGCGCCATGCTGCGGAACGAGTCCCTGCACTTCGTCTGCCGTGAGCAGAAGCTGCGCGTGGAGAACGCCGACACCGCCTGGACCACGGACTTCACCGCCGGCCAGGAGATCCACATCCCGCTGAAGAACATCGACGGCCGCTACACCGCCGACCGGCGCACGCTGGACGAGCTGGAGGCGGAAGGCCGCGTCGTCTTCCGCTACCTGGACGTCAACCCCAACGGCTCCAACGCCGACATCGCCGGCATCACCAACGCCGCCGGGAACGTCGTCGGCCTCATGCCGCACCCCGAGCACGCCGTGGAGGCGCACATCGGGACCGGCGGCACCGACGGCCTCGCGTTCTTCACCTCCATCCTCAAGAAGTTGGTCAGCGCATGACCCTCGACACGGTCGCGAACGCCGAGAAGACCCCCGACGTCGAACAGCCGTGGGCCGAACTCGGTCTGAAGAAGGACGAGTACGAGCGGGTCCGCGAGATCCTCGGTCGCCGTCCCACCGGCGCCGAACTCGCCATGTACTCCGTGATGTGGTCCGAGCACTGCTCGTACAAGTCCTCCAAGGTGCACCTGCGCCAGTTCGGCGAGAAGGCCCCGGCCTCCGACGCCCTGCTGGTCGGCATCGGTGAGAACGCCGGCGTCGTCGACGTCGGCCAGGGCTACGCCGTCACCTTCAAGGTCGAGTCGCACAACCACCCCAGCTACGTCGAGCCGTACCAGGGCGCCGCCACCGGCGTCGGCGGCATCGTCCGCGACATCATCGCCATGGGCGCCCGCCCGATCGCCGTCGTCGACCCGCTGCGGTTCGGCGCCGCCGACCACCCCGACACCAAGCGCGTCCTGCCGGGCGTCGTCGCGGGCATCGGCGGCTACGGCAACTGCCTGGGCCTGCCCAACATCGGCGGCGAGACCGTCTTCGACGCCTGCTACCAGGGCAACCCGCTGGTCAACGCGGGCTGCGTCGGTGTGATGCGGCACGAGGACATCCACCTCGCCAAGGCCTCCGGCGCCGGCAACAAGGTCATCCTGTACGGCGCCCGCACCGGCGGCGACGGCATCGGCGGCGCCTCGATCCTCGCCTCCGAGACCTTCGACGACGCGAAGCCCTCCAAGCGGCCCGCCGTCCAGGTCGGCGACCCCTTCCAGGAGAAGCTCCTCATCGAGTGCACCCTGGAGGCCTACGCCGAGAAGCTGGTCGTCGGCATCCAGGACTTCGGTGCCGCGGGCCTGTCCTGCGCCACCAGCGAGCTGGCCTCCAACGGCTCCGGCGGCATGACCGTCACCCTGGACGATGTCCCCTTGCGCGACTCCACGCTCTCGCCCGAGGAGATCCTCATGAGCGAGTCGCAGGAGCGCATGTGCGCCGTCGTCGAGCCCGACAAGGTCGACCGCTTCCTCGCGATCTGCGAGAAGTGGGACGTCATCGCCACCGTCGTCGGCGAGGTCACCGACGGCGACCGGCTGGAGATCTTCTGGCAGGGCGAGAAGATCGTCGACGTCGACCCGAAGACCGTCGCCCACCAGGGCCCGGTCTACGAGCGCCCCCTGGCCCGCCCCGAGTGGCAGGACGCGCTCCAGGCCGACGACGCCAACAAGCTGGCCCGCCCGGCGACCCCCGAGGAGCTGCGCGCCCAGGTGCTCCAGCTCGTCTCCTCGCCGAACCAGGCCTCCAAGGCGTGGATCACCGACCAGTACGACCGGTTCGTGCAGGGCAACACGGTGCTCGCGCAGCCCGAGGACTCCGGCATGGTGCGCATCGACGCCGAGACGGGCCTCGGTGTCGCCCTCGCCACCGACGGCAACGGCCGCTTCGCCAAGCTCGACCCGTACACCGGCGCCCAGCTCGCGCTCGCCGAGGCGTACCGCAACGTCGCCGCGACCGGGGCCAAGCCGCTGGCCGTCTCCGACTGCCTGAACTTCGGCTCGCCCGAGGACCCGGCCGTCATGTGGCAGTTCTCCGAGGCCGTCCGCGGCCTGGCCGACGGCTGCCTGACCCTGGGCACGCCCGTCACCGGCGGCAACGTCTCGCTGTACAACCAGACCGGCGAGCAGGCCATCCACCCCACGCCCGTGGTCGCCGTCCTCGGTGTCATCGACGACGTCACCCGCCGCACGCCCGTCGGCTTCGCGGAGGAGGGCCAGCTCCTCTACCTGCTGGGCGACACCCGCGAGGAGCTGAGCGGTTCGGCCTGGTCACAGGTGGTCCACGACCACCTCGGCGGGCTGCCGCCCAAGGTCGACCTGGAGCGGGAGCGGCTGCTGGCCGACATCCTGATCTCCGCCTCCCGCGACGGCATGATCGACGCGGCGCACGACCTGTCCGACGGCGGGCTGGTGCAGGCGGTCGTCGAGTCCTGCCTGCGGGGCGGGAACGGCGCGCGCCTGGTCGTCCCCGACGGCCTGGACCCGTTCGTCTTCCTCTTCTCGGAGTCGGCCGGCCGGGCGGTCGTGGCGGTCCCGCGCAGCGAGGAGCTGCGCTTCACCGACATGTGCGGCGTGCGCGGCCTGCCCGCCACCCGCATCGGTGTGGTGGACGGCGACGCCGTCGAGGTGCAGGGCCAGTTCACGCTGGGCCTGGCCGAGCTGCGCGAGGCGCACGAGGCGACCATCCCGGCGATCCTGGCGTAGCCGTCGCCCGGAGCCCGACGCCCGGTGCTCCGGCTTCCGGAAACGGTGAACGGCCCCCGGACCTCAGCCTGAGGTCCGGGGGCCGTTCGACGTCCCGGTGGTCGCGCGCCGTGCGGGCGGCGGCCGACCGGGACGTCCGGTTCCGTGGGGGCGCAGGACCGGGTCACACGGGGGGAGTCCCGCTCGCTGCGCTCACGGTCCGGTCAGTGGCGGGCAGCCGCCGCGCGGCGCCGCAGCACCAGCGCGCCGCCACCCAGGGCGATGAGCGCCGCGGCGACACCGGCGATCAGGCCCGTGTTGGAGCCGCCACCGGTCTCGGCGAGCGCGGCAGAGGAGGACGACGGGGACGGTGCCGTGGTCGCGGCCACCGGCGCGGCGGCCGACTCGGAGGGGGCGGCCGACGGCGTGGCGCTGTGCGAGGGGGCCTGGCTCGGCGTCCCGGTGGGCTTCTCGGACGGGGTGGGCTTGGCCACCGCGCAGGCCGAGTCGGCGGCGGTCGGGGTGGTGGTGAGCACCTGGTGGATGTTCACCTTCTCGACATCGACGCGGACGTCCCACTGGCCGCCCTGCTTCCAGTCGACGAGCACCGTCTTGGTGGTGCCCTGGCCGCTGGGGTGCGCGAAGTGCACGGTCGCCAGGACCTTGTCGCTGCCGTGCTCCAGGACGGAGACGTCGGCCGGCGTGTGGGAGGAGTCCTTGTCGGTCACCGTGATGGCGGCCTTGGCGGTGCCGGTGCTGGTGTCGCAGGCGGCGCTCGCGGCGGCGCTGAAGTCGTTGATGCTGCAGGCGAGGGCGGGGCCCGAGGCCAGCAGGACCGCACCGGTGCCGAGGGCGGTGGCGGTGAACAGCCCGCGCTTGGATATCACAGGTTCCTCCTGGATAAGGATCAGTGAGGGCACGGATGCGCCCGGGGGGCCGCGCGGCGTCCCCGACGCGAGCGTCGGCTGGAAAAGTCCCGGTGGCGAGCAGCCCCAGGCAACGCGTGGGGACGCGGCTTCAGGGGAACTCGGCCCGCTCGAACTGTCGTGGGGGCGCGGCGCTCACATCTTCGTCACAGTTCGCCCCGGCGTCAACCAAACGGCGGCATATGACTCTTGGGCTCTTCGTGACGTCCGGTCAGGGTTTCCCTCACCCACGCCGTGGGGGACCCCCGGAGCCGGAGCTCCGGGTCGTCTCCCACCCAGAGGACGATCCTCGCTCCCGTTCGGTTGCAGCGGCAGCGCGGTCGCGCCGACGTGAGGGACCGGCCTGGTAGTAGGGGCTCGACAGGGGCTCGGCCACCTCGGCTCGTCGGCCTCCAGGCACTGACGGACTGGTCGCGACGACCGATCCACACGCTCGGTCACTTTGGAGCCGGAGCAGCATCCTTGACCTCAACTGCGCTTGAGGTAGGAGCCTTCCGTCATGGACGCCGAAGAGATGCAGAGACAGTTGCAGGCCTTGACCGACCGTGCTGAGATCACTGACCTGATGGACCGCTACCTGCGATCCCTGGACGACGGAACCTTTGACGAAGAGTGGGCGCGCGCGTTCCATACCGAAGACGTCACCGCGGAGATGCCCATCGGCACCGTCCATGGCCGCGATGCCCTGCTGGCCCATATTCAGCGGGGAATGGCGTTGTTCGACCGAACCGTGCATCTGGGTACCAACGCCGTCATCGAGATCGACGGCGACCGGGCCACCGTCCGTGGCGCTCAGTTGAGCACCCACGTCCTGGCAGACGGCTCCGAAAGCGTCTTCATCTCCGCCGGCCATGCCGACTCCGAACTGGTCAGGACGGCAGACGGCTGGCGGATCTCCGCCTCGACACTGCGGGTGCTGTGGACCCAGGGCCCTCCTCCGCAGCGGCCGGACGACACCGCCCCCGCCCCCGCGGCCTAGGGCCGACCGGGACCCGCCTCGCCGTGGCGTCGAGCAACGACCTTTCTCTGCGCGAGAGCGACCGCTTGGCGTGACTGGGGCCAGTCGGCTGCCCCCGGTCGTTCCTTCAGTAGGGTTCTCGCGGCCACGACCACGACCACGGCCACAGCCGGTGCTCAGGGGCGTGCGGTGGTCGGTGGGCGCAGGGTGGCCTCGACAGGGGGGAGTTGCAGGTGTTTCGGACGGCTCGGGTGTTCGCGGTCGGTGCGGTGATGCTGACGGGGCTCACCGCTTGCGGTGGTGGCGGGGAATCCGTGCCCCACGGTGGCAGCACGGCGTCCGGTGGCAGCACGGCGTCCGCTGACGCGGGCCGCGCGGACGGGCGAGCCGCCGGCGGAGGCCAGGGAGCGAAGGCACCGGTCGTACTCACCCAGGACCAGGTGCGCAGAGCGCTGGTGGACACGGAGAGCGCCCCGGACGGGTGGGAGGGGTTCGGCGCCGAGATCGACGTGCCGGAGGAGTCCCTCAGGACGTGCCGGGAGGACACGGGCACCCAGTGCGACGGGTTCGTCGCACTGGGCTCGTCTTTCATCCGGCAATCGACCTCCGGCGGCCGGGTCGTCTTCCGCATCTACGCCTTCGGGACGCCGGGCGGCGCCGAGACGGCGATGAAGGGCCTGGCGGCCGGGGAGCGCAGCAAGGCCGGCAGCCGGGCCCGTCCCCTGGACGTGCGGCTGGACACGGACGAGACCGATGCGTTCACCGGTCCGCAGACGATGATCGTCACCCGCCTCGGCGGCACACTCGTGCGGGTCACGAGCGAGGACCTTCCGCAGACCGTGCCCTACGCCGATCTTGCCCGGCTCCAGACGGCACGCGTCCGGCAGACGGCCGCGTCGGAGGCCGTCGGTCCGTGAGTCCTCCGACCGGAGGCGCGGGGACAACGGCATCCGGCGCCTGCCACGGCGGCAGCCGTCCCACCGGCGTGCCAGTACGCGACCAGTAAGCTTCTTCGGCCTCTGCGGCCACTCTGTGCCACTGGTGCAGGAAGCCGGGCATGGAGAAGTAGGCCCTAGTCCCGGGTCTGCCGCCTGGCGTTCGCCACGAAGCCCGCCCAGGCGGTGGGGGAGACGGTCAGGTGGGGGCGCTCAGTGGCCTTGGAGTCGCGGATGTGGATGGTGTGGGGGCGGAGGGCTACTTCTACGCAGTTGCCGCCGGTGCCGTCGCTGTAGCTGCTCTTGAACCAGGACCAGGTGGCAGTCATAGACGTCCTCGCAGTTCTTTCAACAGCCGTGCCGAATCGCAGAGGTTGAGAGCCTGGCTGCGCAGGGTGCCGTAACGCAACAGCATTTTACTGGTGTGGTGAGGGTCGGTGATGAGGTGGCTGGCTTGGTGGCCCTCGGTGTAACCAATCCACCGGGCGTCTGGTGTCTCTGCCAAGTACATCAACCCGTCGATCCCGGAGTGCCTCTCTTGCCTCAGCGGCATGACCTGGATCTCCACGTTCTTACGTCGTCCCACCGTCACTAGGTGGTCGAGGAGTTCGAGGGTAACGTCACGTCCCCCCATGCAGCGCTCAAGAAGCGCCTGCTCAAGGATGAAGCTGAAGACGGTGTCTTGGCCCTCCGTCAGTAGCCGTTGCCTGGCCAACCTGTCCGCAATGTGGATCTCCGCCTGTTCCTCCGGGATGGGCGGGGTCAGTAGGTCGAAGATGGCCCGCATGTACGCCTCCGGTTGCAACAGCCCCGGAATGGCGCGGCACTCGTACGCGTATAGGGCCAACGCATCCTCTTCGATCGCGGCCCACTCCTGGAAGTAGGCGGGAAGACCGGTTCGGCGGGTCAAACTGCGTTCCGCGGCCCGCAGCACGTTCGCCGCCGAGTGCCCCAGGCACTCTTCCGCCCGATCAGCCAGGTCCCGAGGGGGATACCGCCGCCCCTGCTCGATCTTGGCCACGTACGGCACGGAGAAGCCGACCTTCTCGGAGAGGCGCTCCTGGGTGAGACCGGCCTCCTCGCGCAGGGCCTTGAGGACCGCGCCGAAGGTGCGCAGACTGTCCGAGGCCTCCGGTTCGCCGTTCCTGCTACCGGTTCCGGTTCCGGTGTCGCTGCCCTTGCCGTTGCTGGACGTCGCCATGCGTCCGCCTCCCCTTGCCGTGCCCGCCCGGGACGTCCCGTGCCCGCCCGGGACTTCCCGTGGCCGACCTGCATTGTCACGTGTCGTGACCAACCCGGTCCACAGAGTCAACCCACCCAGTAGCCGTTGTATCGGTTCCGGCTCTGTCGGCGGCAGGGGCGCCCGGCCAGCGTGGGGGCATGACAGCCCCACCCCCCTCCCCCCGCGCGGTCGACTTCCACGCCTTCGCCCAACGCTTCTCCGCCACCCGTCGGGGCGCCCGCCTCGCCCGTTTCCTCGCCGCGCACCAACTCAACGTCTGGGGCGTGCCCTACGGCAGTTCGGCCGCCGACGGGGTGCTCCTGGTTGTGGCGGAGCTCGCGGCCAACGCCGTGCTGCACGGTCGGGTGCCGGGTCGGGACTTCGCGCTGGTGCTGGTACACCGGCCCGGGGAGGGTCTGCTGCGCGTCGAGGTGGCAGACCCGCACCCGGCCGGGCCCGCCCGTCTGGTGCCCGATGCGGACGCCGAGGGCGGGCGCGGGCTGCTGCTGGTCGACGCCGTGGCCGAGCGGTGGGGCGTCGGGGACCGGAACGGGCCGGGGAAGACGGTGTGGGCCGAGGTCCGCGTCGGGCTCCGGTCCGGCGGTCGCTGAGCCGCTACCGGCTCCCGCCCCTGGGGAGGCGGACGGTCGCAGCGCGAGCGGGAGTTCGCTCATCCGGCGCCCGTCCGGAGCCCGGAGTGCGCCCCGTCACGCCGCCCGGAACGCCTGTGAGCAAGGGCACGCACTGTGCCCGATCCCGTACGTCCCAAGGGTCGGTTCGACGGGCAGCGGCCGGTGCGCCCGCAGGCGGCGACCACTGTGGACCGTTGTCTGCCACGATGTCCGGGTTGCGGGGTTCGGCATGCAGCTACCGCGAAGATGCCATCGCTCACGAGATGCCCGCCCCGCTCCGGGACCCGACCGGCGCGCCACTGCTGAAGGTGCCGCGCTTCCGGGCCCGGCGCACACGACCTCCGCGCTCCGCCCGCCCGGCACCGCGTCGCGACAGGCGGACCGCCTCCGGGAGGCGGACGCGAGGTCCGTGCGAGGCCAGTCGCACCCGTCCCGTGAGATCCCCATGCCTGAGAACGCCACGTCCGTACTCGACGCCACCCGGCCCCGACCGGGGGGCGCCGGGGCCGCACAGCCGGACGCGGAGCCTCCGCCGCCCGCGTCGGAAGCAGCCCCGGCCCGGACCGCCTCCCGCAACCCCTGGCGGTGCCTGCGCACCCCCAGCATGCGCTGGTGGTCGGTGGCCAACCTGGTCTCCAACCTCGGCACCTGGATGCAGCTCACCGTGCAGAACCTGCTGGTGCTGCAGCTCACCGGGTCCGCCGCGACCACCGGTGTCTCGCTCGCGGTGCAGGCCGCCCCCGGACTGCTCCTGGGGCTGGCCGGCGGTGCGGTCGTCGACCGGCTGCCGCGCAAGCTGACCGCAGCCGTCAGCCAGTCCGTGCTGGGCGTGGTGGCGCTGGTCACGGCGGTGCTGGTCGGCTGCGGGCTGCTGACCGTGCCGGTGCTGCTGGCACTGTCGGCCGTCACCGGCATCGTCGCGACCGTCGACGGCCCGGCCACCTCGCTGCTCGGCAACGACCTGGTGCGGCGCGAGGACGTGCCCTCCGCCATCGCGCTCGGTTCCGCCGTGCACAGCGTGGGACGGCTGGCCGGAACCGCGCTGGCCAGCGTCGCGCTGGCAACGGTCGGTTCGGCGGGCGCGTACGTGATGAACGGCCTGTCGTTCGTCTTCGTCGCCGCGGTGATCCCGTTCCTGCGGCTGGTGGACCAGGGGCCGCAGGAGACCGTCGCCCCCGAGCCGAAGCCGAAGGTGAAGCCCTCGGCCATGGGCGAGCTGCGCGACGGCATGAGCTACTTCCTCGGCCGGCCCCGGTTGGTCGCCCTCGCAGTGATCGCCGCTGTCAGCTCGATGCTGGGCCGCAACTACCAGTTGACGCTGGCGACGCTCGTCACCGGTCCGCTGCACGGCAGTTCCGCGACCTACGGCGTGGTCTCCACCGTGCTGGCGATCGGCGGCACCCTCGGTGCGCTGCTGGCCGGCCGCTCGCAGTCACCGACCGTGCGCAAGGTCGGCTGGCTCGCCGCGGCCGGTGGCGCGCTCCAGGTCCTCGCGGGGCTCAGCCCGGTGCTGCCGCTGCTGATCCTGCTGGTGGTGCCGATGGCCGTCGTCGAGTCCGTCTCGGACACCGCGACCACCACCGTCCTCCAGACCGACCCGCCGCCGCACGCCCGCGGCCGGGTGCTCGGCGTGTGGCGGAGCCTGAGCACCGCCTGGGGCCTGGTCGGCCCGCCGCTGCTGGGCCTGCTGGTGCAGGTCTGCGGTGCCCGCGGCGCCCTGGTCGGCGGCGGCCTCGCCATCGTCCTCGTGGTGGCCGGCGGCGCCCTCCTCCACGCCCGCCGCACCGGCGGCCCGGCGATGGCCGTCGAGCCGGCGGTGTGAGAGGCGGGTCCCTGCCAGCCCTGCTCAGGGCTACCGCTACTCCTTACTCGGGTATAGCTTTTGCTATACTTTTGAGATGTGGAGCGCGAGTGGGAGATCTTCCTCGTCGACGAGGTGCGGGAGTGGATCAGCGGTCTGGAGGGAGCGGCGCTTGCGCGTGTGGTCCAAGCCTTGGATGCGCTGGCTGAAGGTGGCCCCGGACTGGGGCGCCCGCTGGTCGACACGATCCAAGGCACGTCAATGGCCAACCTGAAAGAGCTACGACCGGGAACAGTGCGGATCCTCTTCGCCTTCGACCCCTGGCGTAGCAGCATTCTGCTGGTTGCCGGTGACAAGTCGGGCCGGTGGAACGAGTGGTACCGGGTAGCGATTCCTCTGGCTGAGCAGCGTTACAAGGTCTACGTGGCGGAACGAGCGCAGGAAGAAGGTGGACGACCGTGAGCGGCTACACCCGATGGCAGGACATCCGTGCCGAGTACGTCGACCGTGCCGGCGGCGAGGAAGCCGTACGGGCAGGGAAGGAAGAACTGCTCGCGGAAACGACTGGACGCCGTCTGGCGGAACTGCGGCGGTCCCGGGGGCTGACGCAGAGGGACGTGGCCGAGCGCATGGGCGTCACCAAGGGCCGTGTTTCACAGATCGAGCGCGGGCGGGTATCCGGCCAGGATGTTCTGGCGCGGTTCGCTGCTGCGCTCGGTGGCCGCCTGCACCAGGCCATCTACTTCGACGACGGCGACATCGCGACGATCGCTTGAACGTGTTCGCTGCCGCCCGGGACCCGAGACCGAGTGGGGGAAGCTCAGGGGCGGCTTGCAGGCCGGCGTTGCTTCCTGCCGCCCTCGAACCTTCCTCGACCTGCCGCGCCCGCCTCCGCCCCGGCCCAGGCGCGCTGCGCTGTCCGGCGGGCCGGTCCGGCGCGTCACCGTCCCGCCCGCAGTCCTGCGACGGGCCGGGGGCGTTCAGCCCAGCAGAAGCCAGACCGCGACCCTCAAGCGGTCGAGGTAGACCTCCCGTGACGCGGTCTGGTGCTTGAGGCCGACCGATGCGCTGATCATCGTCTGTGCGACGGAGCGGGCCGCCTCGCGTCCCGGTGCGACGGCGATCGCCTGCGTGATCAGGTCCTCGAAGCGGCGCGGCGCGGTTTCCAGGATCTCTCCGAGGAGGTCGGGGTTGGCCTCGATGACCGTCGTGACGTCCTGCGCCAGCGGACCGACGTAGCGGCCCGCCCACTGGTCGAACGCTTCGAGGAGACGTTCTTCGAGGGGGCGTCCGGTCTCGGCCAGGATGTGTTCGACGGCTGCGAGGTCCCGCTCCAGAGCCTGGGTCACCGCGGCACGGAAGAGCGTCTCCTTCGAGGAGAAGAGGAAGTAGAGCCCGGGGCGGGAGATGCGCGCCGCCCGCGCCACCTCCTCCATCGAGGTCTTGCGGTAGCCGAACCGCGCGAAGGTGACCATGGCGGAGTCCAGGACCGCGGTCCGCCGGTCGGTGTCGGTGGGTGCCGACGGGCCGCCGACCTCGGAAGTGCTCACGGAGCGAGCGTACCCACGGGGAACGCGCTATACAAATGTCGTCTACTGCGTATAGTCCCACCATGGCCACTCGCAGACGCATCTCCACGCCCTTCACCGCCTCCAGCACCGCGGACGAGGTGGTGCGGGGCATCGACCTCACCGGCGTTCGCGCGATCGTGACGGGAGCTTCCTCCGGGCTCGGAGTCGAGACGGCTCGTGCGCTGGCCTCCGCCGGGGCGGAGGTGACGCTCGCCGTCCGGAACACGGGCGCGGGGGAGGCCGTCGCTGAGACGATCGCGAGGTCGACCGCGGGCGTCCGGCCCCGAGTCGTCCGGCTCGACCTCACGGACCGGGCCGGCGTCACCCGGTTCGTCGACGCGTGGGACGGCCCGCTGCACCTGCTGGTCAACAACGCGGGCGTGGTCACCGCTGGCCTCGAACGTACGCCTGAGGGATGGGAGCGGCAGTTCGCGACGAACCACCTCGGCCACTTCGCCCTCGCCACCGGCCTGCACGGCGCCCTGGCCCAGGGGGCGTCCGACCGCGACGGAGCACGGATCGTCTCGGTCAGCTCGACGGCCCACATGCGCGCCGGCATCGACTTCGAGGACCTCCACTTCGAGCGTCGCCGCTACGACCCGCAGCTCGCCTACGCCCAGTCGAAGACGGCCAACTCGCTCTTCGCCGTCGAGGCGACCCGCCGCTGGGCGTCGGAGGGGATCGTCGCCAACGCGGTGAACCCCGGCGGTGTCGCGACGGGACTGCAACGGAACTTCACCAGGCAGCAGCGGGAGTCGCTCGACGCGGCCGAGGCCGCCGGGATCTTCACCTACAAGACGGTCGAGCAGGGGGCTGCCACCACCCTCGTCGCAGCCGTCGCCCCCGAGTTCGCCCACTCCGGCGGCCACTACCTGGACGACGCGCAGGAGGCCTACACCGTGCGCAACGACGCCGACCTCGCCCAACACCCGCACGGCGTCAAGGAATGGGCGCTCGACCCCGCCACCGCCGAGCGCCTCTGGACCGTCTCGGCCGACCTGGTCAGCGGCTGAGCTCTCCGCCCCGTCCGTCCCTCCGCACCACGGCACGGGCGGTGCGCGGCGCTCCGGTGGGCTGCGGCCTCGACCTCGTCCTCGTGGTGTCCGGCGGAGCTCGTAGACTCACGCCGTGGCATTCACCAGCACCCCGCACTACTGCTTCCTGTGACGAGGAGGCGTTGAGGGCGATGTCGGACGACGTCGCCCTCCTCGGTGTGCCTGCTGCGTGAACCGCGGGTCCCGGCGCCGCCCGTACCGAGGCGGCCGGACACCCGGCCTCGTCGCCTCCTGAGGCGGCAACCCCCGAGCGCATGCAGGCACGGTCCCTTCCCTCCCACCGTTGCCAGGAGTGCCTCGTGCCTGCATTGCTCCCCGCCGCCCTCGAACCGTTCCTCGACCTGCTGCGCTGCCCGACCTGCCGCGCCCACCTCCATCCCGGCCACGGTGCGCTGCGCTGTCCGGCGGGCCACACCTTCGACATCGCCCGCCACGGATACGTCAGCCTCCTGACCGGCGCCCGCGCCACCAGCGGGGACGACGCGGCCATGGCCCGGGCCCGGGACCGGTTCCTGCTCACCGGCAGCTACGCGCCCATCCGCCGGGCCGTGGCCCACCTGGCGGCCGAGGCCGTACCGGACCGGGGCACGGTCGTGGACGTCGGCTGCGGCACCGGCTACTACCTGGCCGGCGTGCTCGACCAGGTGCCCGGCGCCCGCGGCCTGGGCCTGGACACCTCGGCGCGCGCGCTGCGCTCGTCCGCCCGGGCCCACCGGCGAGCCGCCGCGGCGAGCTGGGACGTCTTCCGGCCCTTCCCGCTGGCGGACCGGGTGGCCGACGTGGTGCTGGACGTGTTCGCCCCGCGCAACCCCGCCGAGTTCCACCGGGTGCTGCGGCCCACCGGGCGGCTGGTCGTGGTGCGTCCCGCCGGGCGGCATCTGGCCGAGCTGCGCGGCCGGGTGCCCGCGATGGTCGCGATCGACCCGGCCAAGGAACAGCGTCTGCACCGGGCGCTGGACCCCTTCTTCGAGGCCGCTCCCACCCAGCGGGTCGAGTACACCGTGTCCCTGGACCGGCAGGAGGTCCTCGACATGGTGGGGATGACGCCGAGCGCCCGCCACCTCAGCCGTGCCGACCTCGACGGCGACAGCCGCCTGCCCGGCCAGGTCACCGTCTCCGTGCTGGCCACCGCCTACCGGCCCCGGTGACCGCGTCGTTCCTGCCGGTCTCCGTCACCGCCTCGTTCCCGCCGGTCTCCGTCACCGCCTCGTCCTGCCGCTTCCGGTGAGCACGCGGTCGGTGGCGCGGGGCCAGAGCCCGGGGTCCTGCCCGGGGCCCCGGGCAGGACCCCGCACGGTCGACCGTCCTCGACTTGAACGTAACTACGTAACTTCGTATTCTCGTCCCATGGATCTGGAAGCACGCGTCGCCGACCTGGAGCGGCGGCTGGCCGCGCTGGAGCGCAGCGGCGACCGACCGGCAGCGGGGGGTGCGGGCGCCACGGCACCCGTGACCGCCGGTGACGACACCTACTGGGCGCTGAACACGTGGCGCGAGCGCCTGGCCGACCTCGAAGCGGAAGCCGGCGGGGTGCTCTACACCGGTGCGGTCCGCACGCCGGCCGGCAAGCGGTACGAGTGGCAGTACGGCCGGCTGACCGACGACGTCCTGGCCGGCGACTGGTCGGACGCCGCCGAGTCCTTCGCCGCCCTCGGGCAGCCCGTCCGGCTGCGGCTGATGAGGGAGATCCTCGCCGGTCGCTGCACGGCCGCCGAGCTCACCGAACTCGACGGCGTCGGCACCTCCGGGCAGATCTACCACCACCTGCGCCAGCTCACCGGCACCGGCTGGCTGCGCTCCAGCGCGCGCGGCCGGTACGAGGTGCCGGCCGAACGCGTCGTCCCGCTGCTGGTGATGGTCACCGCGGCGGAGGGCTGAGACACCGGCCGGACCGGGGCGGCCGGACAGGCTCCGCCGCCCCGCGCCGGCCGTCACACACACCACGGGGAGGAACCATGACCACGTCCGCCACACCGCCCGGAGCCGGAGAGAGCCGCTCGACCAGCGCCACCTCCGCCCCCGCCGCAGACGACACACCCACCGCAGGCGCCCCATCCGCCGCGGCCGAAGGGGGCCCGGCCGGGTCCGGCGCGGGCCGTTCGGTCGCCGCGCGCCGCCGGGCGCTGACCGTTACCGGCCGGCTCTGCACGGTGCTCTTCCTCGCCATGGCCTTCGGACGGCCGCTGGCGGGCAACCCGGAGTGGTGGCGCGGCTGGTGGGCCTGGCCGGTGCTGGTGGCCGCCGTGGGGCTGACCTGGGCCGCCGGGCGCGTCGGGACAACGACGGGGGATGCCGGGGTGGCGGCGCCGGTCGAGGTGGACCCGCCGGTCCGGGGGCGGTGGGCCGCGCAGAACAGTCCGGCGAACCGCGTGCCCAGCCACGGCACCCGCAGCCTCGCGCAGACCTACGCCATCGACATCGTCGCCGAGCCCGAGCCGGGGTCCCGCCCCCGCTTCGGCTGGTGGCCGCCGGTCCGCCGCAACACCGACTTCCCGGCCTTCGGCGCCCCGCTGCTGGCGGTCGGCGACGCCACCGTCGTCCGCGTCCGGGACGGCCACCGCGACCACCTCAGCCGCAACTCCTGGCTCCTCCTGCCCTACTTCCTGCTGGTGGAGGGCGCGGTGCGCAGCGTCGGCGGGCCCGGCCGCATCATCGGCAACCACCTCGTCCTCGACCTGGGCGGTGGTGTCCACGCGCTCTACGCGCACCTGCGGCAGGGGTCGGCGCGGGTGCGGGAGGGCGAGCGGGTCCGGGCCGGACAGCCGCTCGCCGAATGCGGCGACTCCGGGAACAGCACCGAGCCCCACCTCCACTTCCAGCTCCAGGACCACCCCGACCCGCAGGCCGCGCAGGGCCTGCCGTTCCGCTGGCGCGGCATCGGCGTGCCGCGCAACCGCGAGACCTTCACCGTCCCCGACCCCGACTGACGCCCCTCGCCGCCACCCCTGCCGCACTACTGTGGCCGCCATGCCCTCCGCCACCCGCAGACCCCGCCCCCGCTCCTACGACCTCGCCAGGACGCGGACCGCCGTGGCCGCCCAACTCGACAACGTGCGCGCGGCCGTGCGCGGGCTGGGCGAGGCGGAGTGGGAGCGGCCGACACGGCTCGCCGGCTGGGACGTGCGGTCGCTGGCCGCGCATGTCGCGTTCGCCGTCGACAGCGTGGCGGTGCGGCTGGCCCAGCCTGCCCCCGCCCGGCAGGAACTGGCACTGGCCGACTGGGGCCAGGCGACGGTCGCTTTCGCCGCGGCCTCACAGCAGGCGGTGCGCGAGGTCGAGGGTGCCGACGACCCGGTGGCGCGGCTGGACAGCGCGGCGGCCCGGTTCGCGGAACTGGTGGAGCCGGAGCCCGCGACCAGGCTGCTCACCACCCCGGTCGGCGCGGTCCGGCTGGACGACTACCTGGTCACCCGGTGCGTCGAGCTGGCCGTGCACACCGACGACCTCGCGGCGGCCCTCGGCGTCGACGTACCCCAGGACCGGCAGAACCTCGCCGCCGCCGTGCGGATGCTCGCCGACACCCTCGCCACGCAGGCCCCCGGCGGCTCGGTGGAGGTGCGGGTGCCACCGTTCGCCGTGGTCCAGTGCGTGGCCGGGCCCCGGCACACCCGCGGCACCCCGCCCAACGTCGTCGAGGCCGGCCCCACGGCCTGGCTGCGGCTGGCCACCGGGCGCACCGGCTGGGCGGAAGCGGTGGCCGACGCCCAGGTCAGCGCAAGCGGCGAGCGTGCCGACCTCTCGGCGCTGCTGCCCCTGCTGAGCTGAGCCCGCGCACCGCGCGGGCTGTGCGCCGGAGCCGCCGCCCCGGGGAGCGGGGGTGCTGTGGGCCGTCCGGGTGCCGAGTGGCCCATCTCACGCCTGCCGGGCCGTACCCGCCGGTATGTCGCGCCCGCCCCACGGCGGTGGGCCTCGGCCTCCGTCGCGCCCGCCCGTTGGTCGCCGAGGGTGGCCAGGTGAGCGCACGGGGTGGCGGGCGAGCGCGGAACCGGGGGTTCGGCTTCCGTCCCCGGTTCGGGTTAATCGGTGCGCTGCCCTAGACTCGGTCACGTGCTTCGTGGTGACGGTCGACTCAACCACGACCTCCTCCCCGGGGAGAAGGGCCCGCAAGACGCCTGTGGCGTCTTCGGTGTCTGGGCTCCCGGCGAAGAGGTCGCCAAACTCACCTACTTCGGTCTGTACGCGCTACAGCACCGTGGACAGGAGTCCGCGGGCATCGCGGTGAGCAACGGCTCGCAGATCCTCGTCTTCAAGGACATGGGCCTGGTCTCCCAGGTCTTCGACGAAACCTCCCTCAGCTCCCTCCAGGGCCACATCGCGGTCGGTCACGCCCGCTACTCCACCACCGGTGCCTCGGTGTGGGAGAACGCCCAGCCCACCTTCCGGGCCACCGCCCACGGCTCCGTCGCGCTGGGCCACAACGGCAACCTGGTCAACACCGCGGAGCTCGCCGAGCTCGTCGCCGGCCTGCCGCGCGACGGCGGCCGGGCGACGCAGGTCGCGGCCACCAACGACACCGACCTGATCACGGCGCTGCTCGCCGGCCAGGTCGACGAGGACGGCAAGCCGCTGACCGTCGAGGAGGCCGCACCCCGCGTCCTGCCGAAGGCCAAGGGCGCCTTCTCGCTCTGCTTCATGGACGAGCAGACCCTCTACGCCGCCCGCGACCCGCAGGGCATCCGCCCGCTGGTCCTCGGCCGCCTGGAGCGGGGCTGGGTCGTCGCGTCCGAGACCGCCGCCCTGGACATCTGCGGCGCCTCGTTCATCCGCGAGATCGAGCCCGGCGAGATGGTCGCCATCGACGAGAACGGCCTGCGCTCGACCCGGTTCGCCGAGGCCCGGCCCAAGGGCTGCGTCTTCGAGTACGTCTACCTCGCGCGCCCCGACACCGACATCGCCGGCCGCAACGTCTACCTCTCCCGCGTGGAGATGGGCCGCAAGCTGGCCGCCGAGGCGCCCGCCGAAGCCGACCTGGTCATAGCGACCCCGGAGTCCGGCACCCCGGCCGCCATCGGGTACGCCGAGGCCAGCGGCATCCCCTACGGCTCCGGCCTGGTGAAGAACGCCTACGTGGGACGGACCTTCATCCAGCCCTCGCAGACCATCCGCCAGCTCGGCATCCGGCTGAAGCTGAACCCGCTGAAGGAGGTCATCCGCGGCAAGCGCCTCGTCGTCGTGGACGACTCCATCGTGCGGGGCAACACCCAGCGGGCGCTGGTGCGGATGCTGCGTGAGGCCGGCGCGGCCGAGGTGCACATCCGCATCTCCTCGCCGCCCATCAAGTGGCCGTGCTTCTTCGGCATCGACTTCGCCACCCGCGCCGAGCTCATCGCCAACGGGCTCTCCGTCGAGGAGATCGGCAAGTCGCTGGGCGCCGACTCGCTGGCGTACATCTCCACCGACGGCATGATCGAGGCGACCACCATCGCCAAGCCGGACCTGTGCCGCGCCTGCTTCGACGGCGAGTACCCGATGGAGCTGCCCGACCCCGAGCTGCTCGGCAAGCACCTGCTGGAGTCCGAGACCGCCGCGGGGCCCGCCAAGCCGACGACCGGAGCCCGCTCCGACGTCGACGGCCTCGGGTCGATGACCGCCGGCGTCGGCGGTGCGGACGCGCTGCGCCGCCCGTAGCGCACAGCCCGCAGTCCGGCCGCCCAAGTCCCGGCCGGACCGAATCCGACGGCGACAGCCCCGGCCCACGCACGCAGGTGCGGGCCGCGTCACGGCGCGGCCCGCCCCGACGACCAAGAAAGATCCAGGCATGGTTCCCGCCACCTCCCCCGACGGTGCCCCCCAGGACGGCGGCGCCAGCTACGCCGGCGCGGGCGTGGACATCGAAGCCGGCGACCGCGCCGTCGACCTGATGAAGAAGTGGGTCGGCAAGGCCACCCGCCCCGAGGTCGTCGGCGGCCTCGGCGGCTTCGCCGGCCTCTTCGACGCAAGCGCCCTGGCCCGCTACCAGCGGCCCCTGCTCGCCTCGGCGACCGACGGCGTCGGCACCAAGGTCGACATCGCCCGCCGCATGGGCGTCTACGACACCATCGGCCACGACCTCGTCGGCATGGTCGTCGACGACCTCGTCGTCTGCGGTGCCGAGCCGCTGTTCATGACGGACTACGTCTGCGTCGGCAAGGTCTACCCCGAGCGGGTCGCCGCCATCGTCAAGGGCATCGCCGAGGGCTGCGTCCTGGCCGGTTGCGCGCTGGTCGGCGGGGAGACCGCCGAGCACCCCGGCCTGCTGGGTCCGGACGACTTCGACGTGGCGGGCGCCGGCACCGGTGTCGTGGAGGCCGACCGCCTGCTGGGCGCCGAGCGCATCCGCGAGGGCGACGTCGTCCTCGCCATGGCCTCCTCCGGACTTCACTCCAACGGGTACTCGCTCGTGCGCCACGTGCTGTTCGAGCGGGGCGGCCTCGCCCTGGACCAGCAGGTCGCCGAGTTCGGCCGGACCCTCGGCGAGGAGCTCCTGGAGCCCACCAAGATCTACTCGCTGGACTGCCTGGCCCTCACCCGCACCACCGAGGTCCACGCCTTCTCGCACATCACCGGCGGCGGCCTCGCCAACAACCTGGCCCGCGTCGTGCCGGACCACCTGCACGCAGACGTCGACCGGTCCACCTGGACCCCGGACCCCGTCTTCGACCTGGTCGGACGGACCGGCTCGGTGGAGCGGCTGGAGCTGGAGAAGACCCTCAACATGGGCGTCGGCATGATCGCCGTCGTGCCGGGCGACTCCGTGGACGCGGCACTGACCACCCTCGCCGACCGCGGCGTGGACGCCTGGGTCGCAGGCCGGATCGTGGCGCGCGGGGACCGCGCCGAGGCCGTCACGCTGACCGGGGACTACGCGGGCTGACCGTGCTGCCGAGGAGTACCGGGCGGACGCAGGGAGCGGCGGTGCGCACGCCGCCGCCACGGCCCGTGCCCGCCGTCACCGCGGCCGGCCGGACCGCGGCCGACAGGGCTGCCTGGCGCCGCGCGCGCCGGGCCGGCCGGGTGGACGGGGTCGGCGCAGTGCGGCAGGGCGCCCCGGGAGGCCGGACGGGGGCAGCACAGAACCCGGTCCCGGCTGGGAGCCGGACCGGGTTTCTGAAGTACTACTCTGTGCGACCTGACGGTGTTGGTCAGGCGCGACGACGCTGTCCCGAGGACTGGTTCTCGTCCTCGTCCTCGTCGTCGCTGTTGTAGAGGTCGGCGTACCGTGCGTACGGGTCGTCGTCCTCGTCATCATCCTCGAACGGCTCAGCGTTCGGCGGTTGCTGCGACGGAGATGCACCCAGCTCTTCAGCCAGGCGTGAGAGATCAGTCCCACCAGTGTTGTACTTCAGCTGGCGGGCGACCTTCGTCTGCTTGGCCTTGGCCCGGCCGCGCCCCATGGCTCGACCCCCTCAACGACGGGGCTCGACGGCCCCAGAGTCTTGACACGCGTTCATGATTCAAGGCGGACTCTCGACGGAGAGACCGGCCCGTAGGGCTTCAACGGTACCTGCTTCCGCGGCCATACGGTACGTCGTCCACACCACTGGCCACGTGGCACGACCGGCGAGAAGCCCTGTACCCGCTGGTCAACTGCGATTTTAACCTGTTCGCCACGGCGACCCGCCGTCGGGTGGTGAGGGATGTCTCCCCGCACCACCCGGCGAACGGCCGTGCCGCACCGCGGAACGATCGTTTTCGGCCGTCCCGCCACCCCTGCCGGGGTCGCCGGCAGGGGTCGTGTCCGTACTCCGGAGAGTTCACCGGATGTTCCCCCGGTCGGGGGTCCCGCCGGCGTCCGCCCCGGGTGGCGGGAGGGTGCCGGACCCCGGGCCCGGCACCCTCCCGCCGCGGCGCGCCACTCCTCCGGCGCCCCGCCGCGTCAGCGCCGCCGCGCCTCCGCGATCCGCCGTTCGGCGAGACGGTCGGCCGCCACGGCCGGCGGCACCCCGTCTTCATTCGCTCGTGCGAAGATCTCCAGGGTGGTGTCGAAGATCCGGGCGGCCTTGGCCTCGCACCGCGCGAAGTCGAAACCGTGGAGTTCGTCGGCCACCTGGATGACGCCGCCGGCGTTGACGACGTAGTCCGGCGCGTAGAGCACGCCGCGGTCGGCCAGGTCCTTCTCGATGCCGGGGTGGGCCAGCTGGTTGTTGGCCGCGCCGCACACCACGCGCGCGGTGAGCACCGGCACCGTCTCGTCGTCGAGCGCGCCGCCGAGCGCGCACGGGGCGTAGACGTCCAGGCCCGGGACCTGCACCAGCGCGGCGGCGTCGGCCACGGCGGTGACGCCCGGGTGGCGGGCGATCACCTGCGCCACGGCGTCCGGGCGCACGTCGGTGACCACCACCTCGGCGCCCTCGCGCACCAGGTGGTCCACCAGGTGGCGGCCCACCTTGCCGATCCCGGCGATGCCCACCCGGCGGCCGGCCAGGCTCGCATCGCCCCACAGGTGCTGCGCGCTCGCCCGCATGCCCTGGTAGACGCCGAAGGCCGTGAGCACCGAGGAGTCGCCCGCGCCGCCGTTCTCAGAGGAGCGGCCCGTCGTCCACTGATTCGCACGTGCGACGACATCCATGTCGGCCACGTAGGTACCGACGTCACAGGCGGTCACGTACCGGCCGCCGAGCGAGGCCACGCAGCGGCCGTAGGCCAGCAGGAGTTCCTCGGTCTTCAGCAGGTCGGGGTCGCCGATGATCACGGCCTTGCCGCCGCCGTGGTCGAGCCCGGCCAGCGCGTTCTTGTAGGACATGCCGCGCGAGAGGTTCAGCGCGTCGAGCACCGCCTCCTCGTCGGAGGCGTAGGCGTGGAAGCGGGTGCCGCCCAGGGCGGGGCCGAGGGCGGTGGAGTGCACCGCGATCACGGCCTTCAGACCGCTCTCGCGGTCCTGGCACAGCACCACCTGCTCGTGCCCGCCCTGGTCGGAGCGGAAGAGGGTGGCGAGCGCGCCGCCCTCGGCCACGGTGCCGGACGGGACGGGCACCAGGGGTGGCGTCAGGGTGCTGGGCGAAGGGGAGACCCGGTGGGTGCTCCCGGTGGATGTGTGTACGTCGGTCACGGTGGTGACTCCCATACTCGCGTGGACGCCCCATCTCCCGCTGTGACGAAAGCAGGGGCGGGACCGGTCGCAACGAGCGTAGGACCTCCGGACGGTGATGCCGGGGCAGTGGGGGAGATCACCCCCCGAAGAGGGACGTCCGTGGGACGATTTGCCGTATCCCGGACCGCCGGCCGGACAACTCCGGGCGCCGGTCCCTACCTTGGCGGCTTCCTGTTCTACGGAGGGGCGAGCGTGGCGGTGGAGTCGTCGGTGACGGTCCCGTATGCGGCGTACCTACGCGTCTATGAACCGCTGGCGGCGTTCCCCGAACCGGAACGTTCGCACTGGGCCCGCTACGCCACCCGTGAGGAACTCCCCACCGCCCAGGACGAACTGCGTCGCGCCCTGGCCGACCTGCTGCCCACCCCGCCGGTCGCCGTCCCGGTCCACGAGAGCGGTGACGCCTTCGTCGCCGAGGTCGAGGGCGTCACCTGCGTCTGCCCGTGGCGGACCAGGCTGCGCGGGTGGCAGGCCTTGGAGGAGCTGGCCGAGCAGTTGCCCGAGTCGGTCCTGGACGCGGCGCTGCCCCCGGTGGTGCGGCGGCAGGCGGCGGACGACTACGAGCGGTGGCGGGAGCGCAACCCCGACGCCCGCCCGTGGATCCGCACCGCGACCTGGCACGTCCCGCTGCGCTGGTTCGTGCTCTTCGAGGACGCCGAGCGGGACTACACCAAGGGCGAACAGGGGCTCGTCCTGCGGTACCGCACGCCGATGGTGCAGGCCAGGCGGCGGGTGGCGCGCACCCTGCGCACGCTGCGGGACACCCTTGAGGAGGGCCCGCTGATCGACGGCGTGGTCGACGTGGGCCGGTGGCTGGAGGAGTTCCACCCCCGGGCGCTGGTCGAGCTGGACTACGGCGGACTGGTCCAGGTGATCCCGGAGGCCGCGCTCGCGGACGACCACACCGCCGAGGACGTGCGGCAGGGTGTGGCAGCTCTCCGGGAGGGTGAGAGTGCGCGGGCCAACGAGGTGTACGAGACACTGGCGGAGCGCTGGCGTCAGGTCCGCGAACGGCAGTTCGCGAGCTGAACCGGTCGGGTGATCCCCGTCCGGCACAGGGTGGCGTCGGCCGGGCGGAAACCGGACCCGGACGCGTGACGCAGGTCACTTATCGCGGCCCCATCTCCGGCAGGCGGGACGTACTACCTGAACCGGGCGATTGGCACAAGCGTGATCTAAAGCACTTGTTAGGGCCTTGTCAGCACAACACGCCCTCGTGCCAAAATAGGACAAGGAGCCTGACCCGGGCTCCTTCCGTCCACTTGGGGCGGATGGGCCGTCTTTGCGCGTCTCGGTGCGTTGGTGGGGTCTTGTGACGCCTCATCACCCTGTGACTGATCGTCACACCCGTGTGACTGTCCGCTATGGCATGGTCCATCGGCTTCCGTCGAGGTTGAACACCTCGGAGGGCAAATCCATCGGTTTGGCCGACGTGGCTGGACAGATGGTGTAGTTGTAGTGCCGAGGACAAGCCGTTCGTCCTATAACCGACTCGGCCCGCGTCCGCCATTTCGGGCAACGTGGGTCAAGGTGCAGAATTTAGAGGAAAGAACCGTGATGGTTCGGTTCTCCCGAGGAGGCCGCTCATGACCGCTCGCACCCCTGACGCCGAGCCGCTGCTGACCCCTGCCGAGGTCGCCACGATGTTCCGTGTGGACCCGAAGACGGTGACGCGCTGGGCCAAGGCAGGCAAGCTCACGTCCATCCGCACGCTCGGAGGGCACCGGCGTTACCGCGAGGCCGAGGTCCGCGCCCTGCTCGCGGGTATCCCGCAGCAGCGCAGCGAGGCCTGAAGCCCGCTTCACAGGGCGCTTCCCGGGTCCCCCAGCCCGGCAGCCCCACGCAGCACCACCGCAGCATCACTGCTTCACTCCTGACGCGGCGCCTGCCCCAACAGGCCGCCACGCCCGTCCCCTTGGGTGCGTCGACGATCGCGCTGGACTCCGCCGGGTCCAGCGCGATTTTTGTGTGCGCGCACGCCTGCCGGCCCCGGGGGTTACGCGGGGCTTCGCCTGTGAGGGGTGACCCTCTGGCCTCGGTCGGGGGCGGTTCTCCCTCTGGTCCCAGCTGACACCAGGTCGGCCGGACACTCCTTCCGGCCCTGCTCGCCGACGTCGCCGGCGTCCCGGCGGAGGCAGTGCAATGGCACATATTAAATTGACCCTGTGTAAGAAGGGCGTGAGTTCCCCCTCCGTCACGTCTCTTTCCGTGACTACCGTCACGTCGACCGACCGTTTACCGCCGGTATCCCCGTGCGGTAATGGGTGATTCCGCCTGGACCCCCTCAAGGCTCCCACTTCGCGGCCGCCCGTGCGGCCCACTTCCGAGAACGGGTCCGGTGGTGCTCGCCACGGTCCGGCCGTGCGAGAGGCCGGCGGTGGCAGGGCAGGGGTGGGGAGTGGTGGGGCGCTCGCCCTGAAAACGCTGGTGGCTCGCGTGAGAACGTTTTCCGCCCACCCGGGCACCCGAGGCCGGGTGCCTGCTGACGGGCCGTCAGAAGCCTGCCCAGGGCGCTTCCTGGCTTTGGGCTTGCACGGGAAGCCGGGCGGGTGGCTTCGGGGGCCCACGAGAGCGGTCCTCCGCCCGCGACCCTGCGGCGAGTACTCCTGGCTCGGGTCCCTGGCGTGGGCGCGGAGCCGGCGGGGGCTGCGGACCGCCGTGCCCCGCGGCCGGAGGAGGAAGAGGAATGGGTCCGCGCACGCGAACGGCCCGCACCGTGTGGTGCGGGCCGTTGATGATGCGGTCCTGACGGGATTTGAACCCGCGGCCTCCACCTTGACAGGGTGGCGAGCACTCCAAACTGCTCCACAGGACCTTGTCGCCGCTCCCCCTGCGGGGCGCTGCGAAGCAAGACTCTACAGCAGGTCAGGGGGTGCGGTCGAACTCGCTGCCGGTGATCATGCGGTGACGCCGGCGGACGGGCCCGCCGGCCCGGGAAGCACCGGGCCGGCGAACCTGCGGCGGCTCACGGCGCCGCCGCGTCGACCGCCTTCACGATGCGCTTGTCGGAGACCGGGTACGCCGTCCCCAGCGCGTGGGCGAAGTAGCTGACCCGCAGCTCCTCGATCATCCAGCGGATCTCCCGGGCCTGCTGCGGCACTGGCACACCCTGCGGGAACTGCTCCAGCAGCCAGGCGTACTCGTCCTGCATCTCCTTGACCTTCGCCATCCGGGAACGGTCCCGCTCGGCATTGGTCGGCAACTGCTGCAGCCGCCGGTCGGCCGCCACCAGGTACCGCAGCAGGTCGGGCAGCCGCTTCGCCCCGTGCTCGGTGACGAAGCCGGGCTTGACCAGCTCCGCGAGCTGCGCCCGGACGTCGGCCAGCGAGGTGGCGAGCACCGGCGAGGTGGTGTCCTTCAGCCGCCGCTCACAGGCCTGCCAGGCAGCCAGGACCTCCCGGGCCTGCCCGATGGTCTTCATCGTCGCGTCCACCAGGTCGGCCCGGACGGCGTCGAAGAGCTTGCGGAAACCCTCCTCGTCCCAGGCCGGCCCGCCGTGCGCCGCGATGAGCCGGTCGGCGGCGGCCGTCACGCAGTCCTCGAAGAGCGCCTGCACCGAACCGTGCGGATTGCGGGAGAGCGCCAGCTTCTGCTGGTTGCTGAGCTTGCCCTGGGCGAACTTGGCCGGACTGGACGGGATGTTGAGCAGGACGAGGCGCCGGGTGCCCCGCCACATCGCGGTCCGCTGCTCGGTCTCGGTGTCGAAGAGCCGGACCGCCACGCTCGCGCCCTCGTCGACCAGCGCCGGGTAGGCCTTCAGCGGCTGACCGCCCCGCCGGGTCTCGAAGGTCCGCGGCAGCGTCCCGATCGACCACGAGGTCAGGCCCGTGCGCTGCTCCGGCGCGGCCGGGCCGTCGGCAGCGCCGCCCCGGGCGTCCGCCTCCCCGCCGCGGGCCTCGCGCCGCGTGGTGCCGGCGAACGCCTTGGTCAGCGCCGCCTGCGTCTTCGGCTTCAGCTTCCGCTTCAGCGCGTCCAGGTCCTTGTCCTCGGCCAACGGCCGGCGACGCTCGTCCACCACCCGGAAGGTGATCTTCAGGTGGTCGGGGACCTTCGCCAGGTCGAAGTCGGACGCCTCGACGGGCACACCGACCATCCGCTGGAGCCCGGCGGCCAGCGAGGAGGTCAGTGCCCCCTCCCGCGGCACTGTGGTGTCCAGGAAGCGGGCCGCGTAGTTGGGCGCCGGGACGTAGTTGCGACGGATCGGCTTGGGCAGCGAGCGGATCAGCTCGGTCACCAACTGCTCCCGCAGACCCGGGATCTGCCAGTCGAAGCCCTCGGGGGTCGCCTGGTTCAGCACCTGGAGCGGGACGTGCACGGTGACACCGTCGGCGTCCGCCCCCGGCTCGAACTGGTAGGTCACCTTGAACTTCAGTGGGCCCTGCCGCCAGGAGTCGGGGTAGTCGTCCTTGGTGACGGCACCGGCCGACTCGTTGACGAGCATCGAGTGCTCGAAGTTGAGCAGGTCCGGCTCCTCGGTGCGCTTCCGCTTCCACCAGGAGTCGAAGTGCGCGCCGGAGACCACGTGGTCGGGGATGCGCTGGTCGTAGAAGTCGAAGAGCGTCTCGTCGTCGACGAGGATGTCGCGGCGCCTGGCCCGGTGCTCCAGTTCCTCGACCTCGCCGAGCAGCTTGCGGTTGTCGTGGAAGAACTGGTGGTGGGTCCGCCAGTCGCCCTCCACGAGCGCGTTGCGGATGAACAGGTCGCGGCAGGTCTCCGGGTCGATGCGGCCGTAGTTGACCTTGCGCTGCGCCACGATCGGCACGCCGTACAGCGTCACCCGCTCGTACGCCATCACCGCCGCGGCCTTCTGCTCCCAGTGCGGCTCGCTGTAGGTCCGCTTGACCAGGTGCTGCGCCAGCGGCTCGATCCACTCCGGCTCGATGCGGGCGTTGACGCGCGCCCACAGCCGGCTGGTCTCCACCAGCTCCGCCGACATCAGCCACCGCGGCGGCTTCTTGAACAGCGCCGAACCGGGGAAGACCGCGAACTTGGCGCTGCGGGCGCCCAGGTACTCGTTCTTGGCGTCGGTGTCCTTCAACCCGACGTGCGAGAGCAGCCCGGACAGCAGCGCGGTGTGGATGTGCTCGGGCGCGGCGTCCTGCTCGGAGAGGTGGATGCCCATCGTCTTCGCGACGGTGCGCAGCTGGCTGTAGATGTCCTGCCACTCGCGTATACGCAGGTAGTTGAGGAACTCCGAGCGGCACATGCGGCGGAACGCCGAGGAGGACAGCGCCTTCTGCTGCTCGCGCACATAGGACCAGAGGTTGAGGAAGGCGAGGAAGTCGCTGGTCTCGTCGCGGAACCGGGCGTGGTGCTGGTCGGCCTGCTGCTGCTTGTCGGAGGGCCGCTCCCGCGGGTCCTGGATGGACAGCGCCGCAGCGATCACCATGACCTCGCGGACACAGCCGTTGCGGTCGGCCTCCAGCACCATGCGGGCCAGCCGCGGGTCGACGGGGAGCTGGGAGAGCTTGCGGCCCAGCGGGGTGAGCCGCGGCCCCCGGCGCTCGCCACGGCCGCCGCCCCTGGACGGCTCCCGGCCCCTCGCGGGCTCCTTCGCGGCCTCCGCCTCCGCGTCCGGCTCGGCCGTGGCCGCGCCGACCGCTCCCTTCCGGGCCGGGGCCTCGAACGCCCCGAGTTCCTCCAGGAGTTGCACACCGTCCTTGATGTTGCGGCGGTCCGGCGGATCGATGAAGGGGAACTTCTCGATGTCGCCCAGCCCCGCCGCGGTCATCTGCAGGATGACGGAGGCGAGGTTGGTGCGCAGGATCTCCGCGTCGGTGAACTCCGGACGGGTGAGGAAGTCGTCCTCGCTGTAGAGGCGGATGCACACGCCGTCGCTCAGTCGTCCGCAACGGCCCTTGCGCTGGTTGGCGCTGGCCTGCGAGATCGGCTCGATCGGCAGCCGCTGCACCTTGGTGCGGTGGCTGTAGCGCGAGATGCGGGCCATGCCGGTGTCGATGACGTACCGGATGCCGGGCACCGTCAGGGAGGTCTCCGCCACGTTGGTGGCCAGCACGATGCGTCTGCTCACGCCGGAGCCGTGCCGCTGGAAGACGCGGTGCTGCTCGGCGTGGGACAGCCGGGCGTACAGCGGCAGGACCTCGGTCCCCGCGGGGGTGCGTTTGCCCAGCGCGTCCGCCGTGTCCCGGATCTCCCGCTCGCCGGAGAGGAAGACCAGGATGTCGCCGGGGCCCTCGGCGCACAGCTCGTCCACCGCGTCGCCGATCGCCGCCACCTGGTCCCGGTCGCTGTCGTTGCCGCCCTCCTCCAGCAGCGGCCGGTAGCGGACCTCCACCGGGTAGGTGCGCCCGCTGACCTCGACGATCGGCGCGCTCGGCGCCTCCTCGCCCTCGCCCGCAACCGCCGGGGCGGGCCGCTGGGAACCGGCGGTCCGCGCAGCCGCCGCGTCCACGGTGGCGAAGCGCCCGAAGTGCCGCGCGAAACGCTCCGGGTCGATCGTCGCGGAGGTGATGACGACCTTCAGGTCCGGGCGGCGCGGCAGCAGCTGGGCGAGGTAGCCGAGCAGGAAGTCGATGTTGAGGCTGCGCTCGTGGGCCTCGTCGATGATGATCGTGTCGTACTGGCGCAGCTCGCGGTCGGTCTGGATCTCCGCCAGCAGGATGCCGTCGGTCATCAGCTTGACCAGGGTGTCCTCGCCGACCTGGTCGGTGAAGCGGACCTTCCAGCCCACCACCTCGCCCAGCGGCGAGCGCAGCTCCTCGGCGACCCGCTCGGCGACGGTGCGGGCCGCGATCCGGCGCGGCTGGGTGTGGCCGATCAGCCCGCGCACACCGCGCCCCAGCTCCAGGCAGATCTTCGGGATCTGCGTGGTCTTGCCGGAGCCCGTCTCACCGGCCACGATCACGACCTGGTGGTCGCGGATCGCGGCGAGGATGTCGTCCTTCTTCTGGCTGACGGGGAGCTGTTCGGGGTAGCTGATCGGCGGAACCGCGGCCCGCCGGCCCGCCACCCGCAGCTCCGCCTTCTCGACGGCCTCCGCGATCTCGGCGAGTACGGCGGCCCTGGCCTCGGGCTTGCGGACGCGACGGGCGCCGTCGAGTCGTCGGCCCAGGCGCTGCTGGTCACGGAGGGTCACCTCGGCCAGCCGTGCCAGCAGGGCGGACGGACTGTGGGTGCCGGTCTGGTCGGCGCGGGCGGGGGCAGGCTGACTGGACATACGGAGTCCAGGATCTCACCTCCGCGAATCCACTGGCGAGCAATTTCCGTCCGGCCTCACGCCGAGCGGTGTGGAATGCGGCGGATTGTCGCTTATGGGTGTCTAGCGTGGTCCCATGCCCGAGACCCCCGAACCAGGCCGGAACGACCACCGCGCGCCCCGCCACCCGGAGTCCGACCGGCCCGGGGACGCCACCGGCGACCATGCCGCGGACCGGGCCCCCGGGGCCGGTGAACAGGCGGACCGGCTGCGGGCGCAGCAGGTGCGGGAGAGCTGGGCCCGCGGGCAGTGGCCCCCCGCCGAGGGCACCCGGCTGGGTCCCCGGCCCACCCCCGAGGGGGGCGCCGGCGAGCCCGCCCCTCCGGGGGAGGCGTCGCCCGAGTCCGTCCGGCCGGGTGAGGAGCCGCCCGTCCGGGAGCCGGGCCCGGGCGGGACCGTGCGGAAAGGGCCGGGCCCGGGCGAGTCGCCCGGACCGGAGGCCGCCGCGGCCCCGCCCCCGGGCGCCGCCGCACCGGGCCCGGCGCCCGCCCGGGCGGAACCCACCCCGGACGGACGTGCCGGAACGGAACCCGCCGGTCCGCAGAGGGCGGCCGGCCACCACGCCCCGAGCGGCGCCACCCTGCTGCCCGGGTCGGCCGCCTACTACTGGCACCACTTCCGGAACTCGCCGTTCCTTCCCGCCGCCGTGCTGCTGCTGATCCTGGCCGCCGCGGCCGGACTCTTCGCCGGCTCGTACACGTACAACATGGCCAACCCCACCCCCCGCCACGTCCCCACCGCCGTGGTGGGCCGACCGGACGACAAGACGGGCCGGGCGTTCATCGCCGGCATGGAAAAGGCCCTCAACGCCTCGCTGCAGCTGCACCGCTACGCCACGTACGGCCAGGCGCGGGAGGCGGTCGAGGAGCAGCAGGCCTTCGTCATCCTGCGTCGCGAGGGCCGGCGGGTGGTCATGGACATCTCCTCAGCCTCCGGACAGTCCGTCGGCCAGATCCTCAGCCAGGCGGCACCCAAGGTCGGCAAGGCCGTCGGCGTGCCCGTCACCATCAAGGACCTCAACCCGCTGCAGAAGGGCGACCCCAGGGGCCTCGCCCTGTTCTACATCTCGCTCGCCGCCACCATCCTCGGCTTCGTCGGCGCCATCCAGCTCAGCGTGCACGCCCGCGAGCTCAACCCCGGTGAGCGCGTCGCCGTCACCGTCGCCCACGCGCTCCTGGCCGGGTTCGCCATCGCCGCCGTCGTGGACTGGTGGCTGGGCGCCGTCCACCTGCCGTTCGTCCAGTCCTGGGCCATCCTGGCGCTGACGATGTTCACCACCGCCATGGTCTTCACCATGTTCAACACGCTCATCGGGCGCTGGGCCATGCTGCCCACCTGGGGCCTGATGGTGCTGCTCGGCAACCCCTCCTCCGGCGGTGCCGTCTCCTGGCCGCTGCTGCCCTCACCGCTGGGCTACCTCGGCCAGTGGCTCCCGCCCGGCGCCTCCGTCAACGCCCAGCACACCGCCGTCTACTTCCGCGGCCACCAGCACGCCTTCCCCTACCTGGTGCTCGCCGTGTGGGCACTGGTCTCCACCGCAGTCTTCTGGGCCCTGCGCCACCGCCACCCCGGGGGCCGGGACACCCGGCCCCCGCAGGAGGGCACGGAGACCGCCCCGGGCACCGCAGGCGGCGGGTGACACCCGGGCGGCGCCCGCGGGAGAGCACGGGGGGAGCGCGTCAACGGGTACGCGTCGACGCACGGGGTCGGGGAGAGGCGCGCACAGGAACAGAAAACCCCGCCGAGTCTCCTCGACGGGGGAACCGCCCTACTGGGCTGTGGTGGCTGGGGCCGGGGTCGAACCGGCGACCTATCGCTTTTCAGGCGATCGCTCGTACCAACTGAGCTACCCAGCCACGCGGCTCACGGGGAACCGCAGCGGTCCTGACGGGATTTGAACCCGCGGCCTCCACCTTGACAGGGTGGCGAGCACTCCAAACTGCTCCACAGGACCTCGCACTGTGCGGATCCAGTGTCGCACGGATTCCCCACAGGTCGCGGGTGCCCCCGGCGGGACGTCAGCCCGGCAGAGCTGACCTTCCTGGCCCGAGGCAACGCGAGGACGTGGACGAAGGTTACCGTCGGGCCCCGGGCCCCGGCGACGGCTGCGCGGGGGCGTTCACGCAGGGACGCGGAGGAAGGCGGCCAGCGCTTGCTGGGCAGCGGACGGACCGCCGGGGATGCCGTCCATCTCAGGTGAGGGCCTGGTTCCGGGCTGCCGGCCAGGCGCGCGATGCTGAGGGAGTGGAGGTCGCCCCGGACCAGCTCGTCGCGGATGCCGATCAGTTCGCCCAGGGCGCCGTAGTCCTCCTCGTCGTCCCATCCGGGCTCGCGCGCCGGGGGCGGGGCGACGTCGACAGGGGACGCGAGCCGGACGCTTGTCCGCAGGTGGGTGCGCCCTCAGCGGCGTTCGTAGTGGAAGCGGCAGGCCACAATGTGGATGGTTTTGTCCTCGTCGATGCGGTAGACCAGCCGGTGCTCGGAGTTGATGCGCCGCGACCAGTAGCCGGAGAGGTCGTTGCGCAGCGGTTCGGGTTTGCCGATCCCCTCGTGGCCGTTGCGGTCGATGTCGGCGATCAACTGGTTCAGCCGTTTCAGCAGCTTGTGGTCGTTCGCCTGCCACCACAGGTAGTCGTCCCAGCCGTCGTCGAGGAAGAGGGCCTTCACGCGACGCCCTGCCCGCTTTCGTCGTCGGGATCCACCAGCTCGCGGATAGTGCCCCGGCCCGCCCGGTCCTGCTCGATGGACCTACGCAGGCGCTCCGCCATCGCAGGCGACCGCAGCAGGTAGTCGGTCTCCTTCAGTGCCTCGTACTCGGCCAGCGAGACGACGACCATCGGCTCGTGGCCGGCGCGGGTGATGACCAGCTCTTCGGCGTCGTCCTCGACCGCATCGAGGGCGTCGGCGATCCCGGCGCGCAGTTCGGTGACACTCATGGTCTTCATGGCGTACATAATAACGTACAGAGAGGGAGTGTCGTGGGTGGCCGGCCGGTCCCCGTTCCCGTGTCACCGCGCGTCGCGCCGTTCCAGCCGTGGGGCAGGCGTCGATCCGCCGCTCCACCGTCCAGCCTGTCGGGGTCCGACCCGTCGCTGTGCATGCGCCGGCACGGGAGTCCCATGGGGGATGGCAGGGCTTCGCGCTCTGACGTCACGGGCGCAACGGCGGCCCGTGGCAGCGCGGAAAGCCGCACGAAAAGGTCCCGATCCGGCAGACTTGCAGGCCGGCAACCGTTCGCCGGCAAGGAGCGGAGCACGGAGCGGCCTCACTCGCACGAAAGCCTCTTGGCGACATGTCGCCAAGAGGCTTTCGGTGTGGTGGCTGGGGCCGGGATCGAACCGGCGACCTATCGCTTTTCAGGCGATCGCTCGTACCAACTGAGCTACCCAGCCACGCAGTTCACCGTGGTGATCTGCAAGCGGTCCTGACGGGATTTGAACCCGCGGCCTCCACCTTGACAGGGTGGCGAGCACTCCAAACTGCTCCACAGGACCAGAAGCTGTGCAGAAGCGAATCTGCACAGAGTTCCGCGTGCCCCCAACGGGATTCGAACCCGTGCTACCGCCTTGAAAGGGCGGCGTCCTGGGCCACTAGACGATGAGGGCTGATGGCCCACCTGAAGCGCCTTGTGGGGCGCCGTCGGGGACGTGAGAAGCATATGGGATGGGAGGACGGTTCGCCAAAACCGTTTACCGACCGCTGCGGGAGGGCGCGGACGGACTGCTTCCGGAAGGCGAGGCCGGGGGGCCGAGCGGGGTCGGTGACGGGGACGGGGTGGCGCCCGGCCGGTTGGCCTGCGGCAGGTGGCGGCTGACCTCCGCCGTGGTCAGGCCCAGCCCGCCCAGGGTGATCTCGTCCCAGGCCTGGAGGTGCCTGCTGCGGCGGTCGAGGTAGAGGACGGAGGCCTGCACGGGCGCCGGTTCCGCGCCCTCCACGGCCCGCAGTCCGCCGCCGCCCGTCGAGCCCTCCACCATGAGCCGGGTGCCGTGGGGCAGCACCTCGTCCTCCCGGTGGTGGAGGTGGCCGGAGAGCACCAGCGGCACCAGCCCGTCGGTCTCGCCCGCGGCGACCGGGTTGTGCACCAGGGCGACGTCCACCGAGGTGCCCGCGCGCCGCTGGGCCCGCAGCTCGGCGGCCAGACGGCGGCCCGCGGCGCGCTCCGCGTCGTCCCCGGCGGCCGCCACGGAGCGGTCCGGGGTGAACTGCGGGTCGCCCACGCCCGCCAGCCGCAGCCCCCCGACGTCCGCGACCCGGCCCTCGTCCAGCACGGTGACGTTGCGGCGCTGGGAGAGGTAGCGCTGGGTGTCCGCGGAGTCGTGGTTGCCGCGGACCCAGACGTAGGGGGCGCCGAGCGAGGAGGCGGCGTCGAGGAAGCGGTTCTCCGCTGTCGAACCGTGGTCCATGGTGTCCCCGGTGTCCAGGACCACGTCGATGTCGTACTGCTTGACCAGCGACCTGGTGATCGACCAGGCCGCGGGGTTGAGGTGGATGTCGGAGACGTGCAGCACCCGCAGCGTCGTCGGGTCGGGCTGGTACGCCGGGAGCGTCGACGTCGTCTCGTACAGCTTGGCCATGTTGGTGACCAGCCTCGCCAGTTCCTGCTGGTAGACGTCGAACTCGCTGACGATGTTGCGGGCGTTGCCGACCACCGAGGGAGCGGAGGAGAGCAGGCCGGAGAACTTCGGCTCCAGCACCGAGTCGGGGTTCCAGGTGGCCCAGGCCGAACCGCCGGAGGCCGCGAGCAGGGCCAGGGCCAGGCCGCCGGCGGCGAGGGCCGGGCGGGGCCGGCGGTACACCGCCAGCCCGAGGGCCGCGCCGCCCGTGACCACGGCCACGCCGGATGCCAGCAGCAGGGTGCCCGCGCCGTGCAGGACGTCGTCGGCCACCCGCTGCTCCAGCCCGGCGAAGAGCTCGGGGTGGTCCACCAGGTCGCGGGAGCGCGTCGGGTCGAGTGCGTCCACGTCGACGGCCAGCCGGAGCGGGGCGTGGTGGCTGTCCAGCTCCAGCGCGCCCAGCGGCGGGACGGTGATGCGGGTGCCGCCGGTCAGCGACGGGCGCAGCGACATCGTGGTGTCCATGGGGCCCACCGCGGCACGGACGTCACCGAGGGCGAGCAGCCCCAGCCAGGAGCCGCACAGGGCGACGGCGGCGAGGCCGAGGGCGCGTAACCAGGGGCGGGGTGCGGGGGCGAGCAGGTCGGAGGGGGGTGCCGGCCGACGGTGGGGGAGGGGCGCCCGTCGGCGGTGAGGTGTGGGGGGTGGGGGGGTGTGGGCGCGGGTGCGGGACGGGCCTCCCGCGGCACGGGTGGAGAGGCGTTCCCCGGGAGGGTCCTGCGGCGCTGCGGGGCGGGCGCGGCGAAGGTGTCGCCCGGGAAGAGTGGGAGCGGAGGGCGAGGGGGGAGGCGCGGGGAGGGAGTGGTGGGTGTGGCGCTGGGGGGTGGAGGTGTGCCGGGTGCGGGCGAGGCGGCCCCGCAGGGCGCGCAGGAGCCGGAACGGACCACTGGCCATTTCTCGCGTATGCCCGGCCGCGGTACCGGCCATGCGGTGGGCCGGGGACGGCGTCAGCCCCAGCCGAGTTCGTGCAGGCGCTCGTCGGCGATGCCGAAGTGGTGGGCGATCTCGTGGACGACCGTGACGGAGACCTCGTGCACCACGTCCTCGGCCGAGGAGCAGTAGCGCAGGGTCGGGCCGCGGTAGATGGTGATGCGGTCCGGGAGGACCCCGCCGTACCAGTCGCCGCGTTCGGTCAGCGGTGTGCCCTCGTACAGGCCCAGCAGGTCCGGCTGGGACGGGTCCGGTTCCTCCTCGACGAAGACGGCCACGTTGTCCATCAGCCGGGTCAGCTCGGGCGGGATCTGGTCCAGGGCGTCGCTGACCAGTTCTTCGAAGGCGTCACGCGTCATCTCCAGCACGCCGCCATTGTCCGGGATGCGGTGTGCTCGCGGGGGGCCTCGGGCGGATGGCGTGGTGGCCGGTTCCGGTGCGCGGCCGGGCCGTGCCGGCGGTCGGTCCGGCGTGTCGGTGTGATGATCGCCCGGCGCGGCCGGTCGGCGGGCGTGTCCTGAGGCGTCACACGGGAGTTGGAAGAGAAGACCGTCCTCACGTCCCGCTTCCGGAGGTCCCACCCGTGCGTCCGCGTCCCCTCCCCCCGTCACAGCGGTCGCCCCGGCGACCGGCCGCCGCCCGACACCCCGCGCCACCCGCGCCCGCCTCCCCCCTCGACCTCGATCCGTCCGCCGAACCCCGTGCCGGGACGGCCGGGGGCGGTGCCGGTGCGGCGCCGGCGGTGTCCTCGGCGGGGGGAGCGGTGCGGCCGGCTCCGGCGCGGTCGATGGGGGGCCGGGCGGTGGCCGCCGCGGTGGTCTCCGCTCTCGCCGCGTCGCTGGCGGCCTGTGTGAGCGTGAGCGACCCCCCGCAGAGCGGACACTCGCCTTCCGACCGGCCCCACCGGGCGGGCCACGCCGCACCCGACGGCGGCGGTCTGGAGCCCGGCCGCCCGGACACGGCCGGGGTCCGCACGGCCGGAGAGGGCGGCGGCCGACACGCCACCGCCTCGCCGTCGACCGGCCGGGACGGCACGGCCGACGGCCAGGACGCGTCCCCCGGGGCGCGGAGCGGCGGGAAGGGGGAACCCGCGCCCGGCAGCCGCGCCGGCGGGGCGACACCCTCGAAGCCGGCCCCCGGACGGCCCTCCGGGAGCGGCCCGAGCCGCCCCACGGCCACTCCCACCCCGCCCCGCGCGACACCGACCCCGCACCCCACGCCCACGCTCGACCCGCCGCCGTCCTCGCCCGCGCCCAGTCAGCCCTCGGAAGGGACCACGGGCACCTGAGGCCTGCGGCGAGGGGGTGACGGGGCCCTGCCCGGCCCGCGCCGCCGGTCCCGGTGGTGCGGGTCGGCGGGGTCGCCGGCGGGTGGCTGTTCGGGGCCCCGCAGGCGGTTTGCGTTGCCGGGCTCGGAGTGAGTATGGTGGTAGATCGTTTGATCCCATTTGCCCGGCGCAGGTGTGTCACCTCGAGAAAAGCCTCGTGAGGTGACGGAGCGCGCCGCGTGGCGCGTTCTCTCCTTGCCGTGGCTGACCGCATCGAGGCGGTTGTGCAGCCTCACGGAGTTTGGGCGCGTGCCGAAGACTCCGGAAGGTTTCGCACACGCATGTCTGTTTCTCTTGACCAGTCCGTCCTGCCCGAGAACGCCGAGGTGGACACGGACACAGCCCTCGACGCCGAGGCCGCGGCCCCGCAGGCCCCCGAGGCCCCGCAGCCGACCTTCGGCGACCTGGGCCTGGACGAGAAGGTCGTCCGCAAGCTCGCCGCCAACGGCGTGACCACCCCGTTCCCCATCCAGGCGGCGACCATCCCGGACGCCCTCGCCGGCCGCGACATCCTCGGCCGCGGACGCACCGGCTCCGGCAAGACCCTCTCCTTCGGTCTGCCGCTGCTGTCCCGCCTGACCACCGGGAAGACCGCCCGCAAGCACCCGCGCGGCATCATCCTCACCCCGACCCGTGAGCTGGCCATGCAGGTCAGCGACGCCCTCCAGCCCTACGGCGACGTCCTGGGCCTGAAGCTCAAGGTCGTCTGCGGCGGCACCTCCATGGGCAACCAGATCCACGCCCTGGAGCGCGGCGTCGACGTCCTCGTCGCCACGCCGGGCCGGCTGCGGGACCTCATCAACCGCGGCGCCTGCTCGCTGGACGAGGTCGAGGTCGCCGTCCTGGACGAGGCCGACCAGATGGCCGACCTGGGCTTCCTGCCCGAGGTGACCGAGCTCCTGGACCTGGTGCCGACCGGCGGCCAGCGCATGCTCTTCTCCGCGACGCTGGAGAACGAGATCGACACCCTGGTCAAGCGCTACCTGGTCGACCCCGTCAGCCACGAGGTCGACCCCTCCCAGGGCGCCGTGACGACCATGACCCACCACGTGCTGGTCGTGAAGCCGAAGGACAAGGCGCCGGTCACCGCCGCGATCGCCGCGCGCAAGGGCCGCACCATCATCTTCGTGCGCACCCAGCTGGGCGCCGACCGCATCGCCGAGCAGCTCCGCGACGCCGGTATCCGCGCCGACGCGCTGCACGGCGGCATGACGCAGGGCGCGCGCACCCGCACCCTCGCCGACTTCAAGGACGGCTACGTCAACGCCCTGGTCGCCACTGACGTCGCCGCCCGCGGCATCCACGTGGACGACATCGACCTGGTCCTCAACGTCGACCCGGCCGGCGACCACAAGGACTACCTGCACCGTTCGGGCCGTACCGCCCGGGCCGGCCGCTCCGGCACCGTCGTCTCGCTGGCGCTGCCGCACCAGCGCCGCCAGATCTTCCGCCTCATGGAGGACGCGGGCGTCGACGCCTCCCGCCACATCGTCGGTGGCGGCGGCGCCTTCGACCAGGACGTCGCCCGCATCACCGGCGCCCGCTCGCTGACCGAGGTGCAGGCCGACTCCGCCGCGCGCGCCGCCGAGCAGGCCGAGCGCGAGGTGCAGGAGCTGAGCCGCGAGCTGGAGCAGCTGCAGCGCCGCGCGACGGAGCTGCGCGGGGACGCCGAGCGGCTCACCGCCCGGGCTGCCCGGGAGCGCGGTGAGGACCCAGCCGAGGCCGTGGCCGCCGCGACCGCCGAGTCCGGCGCCGACACCGCCGAGACGGTTGCCGCGCCGGCCGCCGACGCCGCCGCGGAGCAGCCGCGTGTCCCGGCTCCGCGCCGCACGGAGGAGGAGACCACCGCGAGCGCCCCCGCCGAGCGGCGCGAGGAGCGCGGCTTCTCGCGTGACCGCCGGGACGAGCGCGGCAACTTCGGGCGCCGGGACGACCGTCGTGACGACCGCGGTGGTGACCGTGGTGGCCGTTCCTTCGAGCGCCGTGACGACCGGGGCGGCTTCAACCGTGATCGCCGGGACGACCGCGGTGGCCGTTCCTTCGAGCGCCGTGACGACCGGGGCGGCTTCAACCGTGATCGCCGGGACGACCGCGGTGGCCGTTCCTTCGAGCGCCGTGACGA
>NZ_JBHWGP010000039.1:0-56827 GCF_042733155.1 Streptomyces sp. NPDC059740
CAGCGACGAGCATCGACCTCGGATATATCCCCACCCATGAACGGTCCAACGAGTGAACCCAACAACCGTCACGGTAAGCACCGTTGCAGTACTAGCCGACAAGGCGTACTCCTCCCGCGCGATCCGCCACCACCTGCGCAGACGCGGCATCCGCGCGGTGATCCCGGAACGAGCCGACCAGCAGATCAACCGACGGCAGCGCGGACAGGGGGGCGGCAGACCGCCGGCCTTCGACCGCGAGGCATACAGCAGCGCAACACCGTCGAGCGGTGCATCAACCGCCTGAAGCAGTGGCGAGGCATCGCCACCCGCTACGAGAAGACCGCCTGCCGGGACAGTCTCTCCCGCCCACAAGACGCTGACCGGCCCTGCGGTGGCGCCGGAAACCGCGAACACCCCGGCGTGGCGGGCCGCGGACATCGGCGCGGCGAACGGCCATGGCAACGCCCGTTCCGCCGCGCGCATCCTGTCCGCGCTCGCCCGCGGCGGCCAGGTCGACGGCGTCCGGCTGCTCGGTGAGAAGACGATCGACTTCGTCTTCGACGTGCAGTCCGACGGCGTCGACCTCGTCAACGGACTGCCGGTGCGCTGGGGTATCGGCTTCGCATTGCCGAAGAGGGCCACTCTGCCCTGGATTCCCGACGGCAGGGTCGCGTTCTGGGGTGGTTGGGGCGGTTCGGTGATCATCGCGGATCTCGACCGGCGCATGACCATCTCCTACGTCATGAACAAGATGGGACCGGGCCTCCTCGGCTCCGACCGCAGCGCCGCCTACGTGCAAGCCGTTTACGACCAACTGCCCTGAGTGGATGTTTTCCACTTCCCGCACCTGATCAGCGGAAGAGTGCCACTGGAGAGTGGTGCGTGGGCCGAGACTGGCGCTGCGGTGGAGCACCACCGCGGAGCGGTCCAACGAATCGGTCGATGCCGTGAGCCTGGGCGAGTGGCCGGCGACGCCTGGAGGCGACCATGTCCCAGACACAGACAGCCCGGCTCATGGACGGCGTTGGCCTTGCCCGACGCATGGTTGAGGAGATGTCAAGCAAGGCGGCAGAGCTTGCGTGTTCGGCTGCGCCCACGACCGGCCCCCGCTTACGACCCGTCAGCAGGTCGCTGCTCTAGCGGGGGGTGTCAGTCGTTGTGGGCGACCCGCTTGGGATCCTCGTCGAGCGCCTTGAGCACTGCGTCGCCGTTCTCCCTCGCCCACTCGGCCAGCATGTGGATCGGTTCGATCAGCGTCGTCCCGAGTGCGGTGAGCTCGTACTCGACGCGGGGCGGGACCTCGGCGTAGGCGTGGCGGCGGATGAGTCCGTGCGCCTCGAGCCGTCGGAGCGTCTGGGTGAGCATCTTGCGGGAGATACCGCCGATCAGCTCGATCAGCTCGCCATGGCGCACTGGGCCCTTGCTGAGGCCGGCTAGTACGACCACCGTCCACTTGTCGGCGATGAGCTCGACCGCCAGACGCGCCGGGCAGTCGGCGAGAAAGAGATCACCGGGACCGAGACAGCTCATGGCCCCAAAGGTACCTGCTGGTTCCTGTCGGAAACCTAGCCTGGGTTCTCTCCCCCTTCCAAAACCAGGAGAGTCATGCGAGTCATCACCCAGGAGACGCTCGGCGGTCCCGAGGTGCTCACCATCGTGGACGCGCCCGAGCCCCAGCCCCTCCCGACCGAGGTTCTCGTCCGCGTCAAGGCGATCGGGCTGAACCCGCTGGAGGCGCGTCTACGCGCCGGCGAGTTCCCGCTGATCGGCCGGCCGCCGTTCGTCCTGGGCTGGGACATCAGCGGCGTGGTTGAGGAGGCGCCGGGGACGTGGCGGTTCAGGCCCGGCGACGAGGTGTTCGGGATGCCGCTGTTCCCGCGGGCGGCGAGCGCGTACGCCGAGGTCGTGTCGGCGCCGGCGTTGCACCTGGCACGTAAGCCGGCGTCCCTCTCGCACGTCGAGGCGTCGGCGCTGCCGGTCGTCGGGCTGACGGCGTGGCAGGGCCTGGTCGACCTCGGCGGCGTGCGCGAGGGCGACCGCGTCCTGGTCCACGGCGGTGGTGGCGGGGTCGGCCACGTCGCGATCCAGATCGCGAAAGCGCTCGGCGCGCACGTGATCGCGACCGCCAGCGGGAGCAAGCGGAAGTTCGTCGAGGGGTTCGGCGCCGACGAGGTGATCGACTACACGGCGGTCGACTTCACCGAGGCGGTCCGCGACATCGACGTCGTGCTCGACACGATCGGCGGCGACACCGCCGAGCGGTCGCTCGACGTGCTCCGCCCGGGCGGTCACCTGGTGACGGCGGTCGCCGAGGAGGATTCGGAGCTCATCGCCAAGTACGAGGCGGCCGGCATGCGCTTCAGCGGCATCGCGGTCGACCCCGATCCGGTCGCCCTGCGAGGTCTCGTCGAACTCGTCGAACAGGGCAGGCTCCGCGTCCACGTGCAGAAGACGTTCCCGTTCGAGCGGGTCGCCGAGGCACACCGGCTGCTCGACGGCGGGCACCTCCAGGGCAAGCTCGGGCTCACGGTCTGATCCCGTCATTGGGCCTCGCGTGAGCGAGGCCCGATTGAGACCCTTGGATCAACGGGCGGACCAGAGGAAGATGCCTGCGATGTGGAGTCCGGCCAGGTAGATGGTGGCGGTCTTCTCGTAGCGGGTGGCGATGCCTCGCCACTGCTTGAGGCGGTTGATGCACCGCTCGACGGTGTTGCGCTGCTTGTAGGTCTCGTGGTCGAAGGCTGGTGGCCTGCCGCCTCGGTTGCCCCCGGTGAGGACGAACGCGAGGGGCCGGCAGCGGGCACCAGCAGCGAGGTGGATCTTTGTGGTCAGTCCGCCGCGGGAGCGGCCGATGGCGTGGTCGCCGGGTTCGCCGGCCGGGGCCGGGCCCCTTTTTGCGGGCTCCGGCCGCGTGCTGGTGGGCCCGCACGATCGTAGGGTCGACCGAGACGGCCCAGTTGAGGTCCTCGTCCGCGTCGGCAGGGCCACCAGGGCAGTGAACACCCGCTCCCACGTTCCGTCGACGGCCCACATCCGCAGCCGGTTGTAGCCCCCTCGCCAGTTGCCGTACTTCTCCGGCAGGTGCACCCACTGCAGCGGCCACCCCGCTTCGGCGTCCGGTCCGGGAGCAACGGCTCGATCCGCGCCCACTGCGCATCAGTCAACGGCACACCCGGACCAACGACCGACTGCGAAACTGCCCAGGGGGTGGCAGGGGCGGTGGGGGCGCATCCGCCCGCTCCTGCCGGCCCTGTCACACAACCTTCATCACCGGTCGCGCGCCGCGCGCCGCGGCGGCTCAGTCCTCCAGCGGGCGCCAGGCGGGGCCGTCGCCGTCCTGCCGGACCCGTCCGAAGACCACGTCGGCGAAGTGGACGCCGAAGCCGACGGTGTCGGGTTCCGCGAGCTCCGCGAGGAGTCGGCGGCGCTGCTCGGCGGCCCGGTCGGGGTCGTGGTCGACGGCTGCGGACCATTCGGGGTGGTCGACCTGGACCGGTGTGTGCAGGGCGTCGCCGAAGGCGATCAGCCGCTGTCCGCCCGAGGAGAGGACGTACTCGGCGTGGCCCGGGGTGTGGCCGCCGGCGGTCCGGACGTGCACGCCCGGGAAGATCTCCTGACCGTCCGAGACCGTACGGACCTGCGGTGCCATGGCGGTGACCACCTCGGACAGGCCGCGCGCGGCCAGTGCCTCGCGCTGGGCCCACTCCTCCCCGGTCACCAGGTACTCGGCGTGGGGGAACGCGGTCCGGTCACTGCCCGGCAGCGGGTGCCAGGCCCAGCCCACGTGGTCGGGGTGCAGGTGGGTGAAGGCGATCGCCTCGATCTCCTCCGGCCTGCGGCCGAGTGCGGCCAGACTGACCAGGAGCCCGCCGCCGTGTATCGCCCCGGCCGGGACGTCCGCGGCGGGCGGCTGGGACTGCGGGCCGAACCCCGCGTCGATCAGCAGGGCCCGGTCACCGCGTTCCACCAGCAGGGCGCCGATGCTCGCCACCAGGTGGCCGGTCGCGTCCAGGTAGTCGGAGCGAGTGGCCCAGTCCTCCTCGGTGGTGGCCGGGAGCCAGCCGCGCGGCGGCAGCTGCACCGCCCCGTCCGGCACGTAGGACACCTTCATCTCGCCCAGTTGCAGCGTGCGGATGCCCGCCGGCCTGCGCAGCCGCCCGCCCTGGTCAACTCCGGTGACAGTCATGCTCGTTCTCCTTCTCGGGGTGTCCTGTTCGGGTCTCACCGCGCCGCGGGGGCGACGACGACGCCACAGTAAGCATCAAGCTGAGAATGTTCAAGCTTTCAATATATCGACTTGATGGAACTTGCTAGAGTGGTGGCCATGACGACGTCACCGGATCCGCAGACCACCGCCGAGCGACGGGTGTGCGGTCTGGTGAACGGACTGGCGCAGCAGATCGCCGACCACGTGCGGCAGGCCGCCCTTGAGTTGGGCCTCACCGCGCCCCAGGCGACCGCGCTGCGCGAGATGACCGGGCCGATGCCGATGCGGGAACTCGCGGGACGTATGAGCTGCGAGCCCTCCAACGCCACCTTCGTCGTCGACAAGCTCGAGAAGCAGGGGCTGGTCGAGCGCCGGGCGCACCCCACCGACCGCCGCGCCAGGCAACTCGTCCTCACCCCGGAGGGCAGCGCACTGCGCGCACGGCTCCTGGAACTCCTGGCCCGGGACTCACCGCTGGGCAACCTCACCCCGGAGCAGCAGCACACCCTCCAGGGCCTGCTGGTGAAAGCACTCGACCGGCCCTGAGCCGGCTGCCCCAAAGGCGAGGTCCGCCGGCCCTGCCGAAAGGGCCGGTCACCGGCCCGGGGTGCCCGCTGTGGGCTGCGCCACAAAGACTCGAAAACCGCCCCGGCGAGGCTTAGCGTGTTCCGCGCTTGGCAGTGTCCGGGCGGCGCCACGCCGCCACCCGCGTCGATGCCTGTAGAGATCCACGACAGGCGGGCGCTGAGGGAGTGCGTGATGCTGCATACCGACGAGACCGGTGACGAGGCCGTCCCGAAGGCGCCGGCAGGGGAGTTCGCCGACTCGGCGGGCTCCGGCTACGCCAGGACGCTCCACAAGCGACAGGTCCGGATGATCGCCCTCGGGGGTGCCATCGGCTCCGGACTGCTCCTCGGCTCGGCCGGCCGGCTCCACACGATGGGCCCCGCGCTGGTCCTCGTCTACGCGGTCTGCGGGGTCTTCGCCTTCTTCGTGGTGCGGGCCATGGGCGAGCTGGTCCTGCACCGCCCCACCTCCGGCTCGTTCGTCTCCTACGCCCGCGAGTTCATCGGGGAGAAGGCGGCGTTCGTCGGCGGGTGGATGTACTTCATGAACGCCGCACTCGGCGGCATCGGCGACTCCACCGCCGCAGCCCAGTACGTGCACTACTGGGGCATGTTCGACGTCGTCCCGCAGTGGCTCCTCGCGCTGGTCGCGCTCACGCTGGTGCTGGGGGTGAACCTCATCGCCGTGCGCGTCTTCGGGGAGATGGAGTTCTGGTTCTCCATGGTGAAGGTCGCCACCCTCACCGCCTTCCTTGTCATCGGGGTCGTCGTCCTCGCCTCCCGGCATCCGGTGGGCGGCCACACCACAGGACTGGAGGTCATCACCGGGCACGGCGGCTTCTTCCCGCACGGCGTGCTGCTGGCGGTGATGGGCATGCAGGGCGTCGTCTTCGCCTACGCGGGGCTGGAGACCGTCGGCATCGCCGCGGGGGAGACCGCCGACGCCCGCGCGGTGGTACCGAAGGCGATCAACTCCATGCTCTGGCGGATCGGTGTCTTCTACGTCGGTTCCGTCGCCGTCCTCGCCCTGATGCTGCCCTCCGGCCTCTTCCACGACGGGGAGAGCCCCTTCGTGACCGTCATGTCCCGGCTCGGGGTGCCCTGGGCCGGCGGCGTGATGGACTTCGTGGTGCTCACCGCCGCCCTCTCCTCCCTCAACTCCGGCCTCTACACCTCTGCCCGCGTCCTGCGCGCCATGGGGGTCGCCGGGTCCGCGCCACGGCTGACCACCCGGATGAGCCGGCACCGCACACCCGTCGGCGGCATCGCGCTCGCCGTCGGAGTCAACCTCCTCGGTGTGCTGCTCAACTACCTCTGGCCCACCCGGGCGTTCGACATCGTGCTGAACTTCTCCTCCCTGGGCATCATCGCCACCTGGGCGATCATCATGATCTGCCAGATCCTCTTCCGCCGGAAGGTCGACCGAGGAGCGGCCGCGCCCTCGTCGTTCCCGCTCATGGGCGCCCCCTTCACCAGCTACCTGACCCTTGCCTTCCTCCTCGCGGTGCTCGTCCTGCTCGCCTGCAGCCCCGACGCCACCGACCGCTGGACCACCCTCGGCATCCCGGTCCTCGCGATCGCCCTGAGCGCCGGCTGGTTCTGCGTCCGCGGCCGGGTCCGCCGCCTGGCCACCACCGCCCGGGCCGGCACGCCCGCCGGCCTGGACGGCCCACCGGCCGGCTGACCGAACGGCCCGGCCGCGGTCACCGGAGCCCAGCGCCCCGGCCCGCCGTCCGGGGCCCACCGCCTTCGCACCCGCGCAGCCGCGCCGTCGACCACGTCCCTCCCGTCCCCCTGGAACCACCGTGGACACTCCTCCCGACCACCACGCCCCCGACCCGACCCGACCCGCCCCGGCCGACCGGATCCCACCGGACGCATTCCACGCCGACCTGGCCCGGCTGCGCCGCCTGCACCACACCAAGTGGGGCGGACTCCCCGACGACGCCCTCGCCCTGTCCGTGGCCGAGACCGACTTCCCGCCGGCACCCCCGGTCGCCGAAGCGCTCAGGCTGGCCCTGGCCGACGGCGACCTCGGCTACGCGCCCCACGACGGCCTGCACCTTCCCCGGGCCTTCACCGACTTCGCCGACCGCCACTGGGGCTGGCGCCCCGACCCCGCCGACACCCTCACCGTCCCCGAGGTCATGGTCGGCATCGTCGAGATGCTCCGCGTCCTCACCCGCCCCGGCGACCCGGTCGTCGTCGAAACCCCTGCCTACGGGCCCTACTTCAAGGTCCTGCGCGAGACCGGCCGGACCCTGTGGCCGGTGCCGCTGCTGCGCGACGAGCACGGCTGGCACCGCGACCTGGACGGCCTGCGGCAGGCCTTCGCCTCGGGTGCCACCGCCATGCTGCTGTGCCACCCCCACAACCCGACCGGTCACCTGGCCGACCGCGCCGAGCTGGCGGCGGTGGCCCGCCTGGCCCACGAGCACGGCGTGGCGGTCCTCGCCGACGAGATCTGGGCGCCACTGGTGCTCCAGGACACCGCCGACGGGTTCGTCCCGTACGCCACCGTCGCCCACCGCGACGCCCGCGCCGTGGTGCTCTCCTCCGCCTCCAAGGCGTTCAACGTGCCCGGCCTGAAGTGCGCCCTGCTGCTCCCCGCGTCACCGGCGACCGCCCCCGCCCTGCGACGCCTGCCGGAGCTGCTCACGCACCGGACCTCGCTGCTCGGCCTCCTCGCCGCAACGGCCGCCTTCCGCGACGGGGACGCCTGGCTCGGCGCCCTCCGTACCCACCTGCGTGCCAACCGGGACCTGCTCACCGCCCGACTCGCCGACCTGCTCCCCGACGTCGGCTTCAGCCCGCCTCCCGCCACCTACCTGGCCTGGCTCGACCTGCGTGCTCTGCGCAGCGACGGCACGGCGGCCGAACACCTGCGGCACCACGCCGGCGTCCTGCTGAGCGACGGCGAGGAGTACGGGGCCCCGGGCTGGGCGAGGCTGAACTTCGCGACCGGCCCGGAGGTGTTGACGCAGGCCCTGGCACGCATCGCGGCGGCCCGGCAATGACCCCACGGCGGACGGACGCCCCCCGTCCCGTCCCGGCATCCCCCCGCCCGCACGCGCCTGCGGGTCGGCGGACGCCGCCGGCGCGCAGGCGTGCGGTGGCCCGGGCGCGGCCCGGGTGCGGCCCGGGGGAGCCGTCAGGCCGCGGCCTCAGGCCGTGATCGCCGGTTTGAGGACCTCCTCGCACCACTGCCGGAACGTCGTCGGGGTCGTCGGCTGCTCCGTGCGCGGTTCGGCGTTGTCCAGGCCCTGGTTCTTCGCGGCGAACATGTCGACCATCGCCTGGGCCATCGCGTCGGTCGCCCCCAAGCCGGTGAGACGCTCCTTGAGCGCCGCCCCCGGGATCTGCCGGTAGCCGACCTCGGTCCCGAGGGCTTCGGAGAGGGTGCGTGCCATCTCCTTCGGCGAGAGGTCCTCCGGCCCGAGGCAGGCGACGTGGCCGGACCCGTCCCACGAGTCGTCCAGGAGCAGCCGCGCCGCGGTCGCGGCGATGTCCCCCGTGGCGACGGTGGGGCTTTTCAGGTCAGATGATGCTCGCCCGGGAGGCCGACCTCGTCGCACTCACCCTGGCCGACTGGCTGCCGGCCACGGTCTCCGCCCTGGGGCTGCGCACCTTCTCCCTCCCGCTGGACCTCGCCCCCTCGACCTCGGGATGGCCTGGCACCCCCGCAACGCCGCCGACCCGGGGCACCGCTGGTTCCGCGACCGTCTGGCGGAGGCGGTGTCGGCACCCTCGGGGCCGGGGCCCGGGCCCGGGCAGGTCGGGGGCGTGACGCCGTAGGCGCAGGGGGAGGGCGAGGGGCGCGGGCGTCCCCGGCAGGCGCAGCGGTCACGGCCGGGACGGAGGAATCACCCGTGCGAGGTATCCCCAAGAGGCGGTCGAACCAGCAGGATTGACAGCAACACGGGAGGAATCCGGACGTTACACCTGGGCTCGTACGCGTCCCGGGAAACGCCCGGTCGTCCGCCTGCTCGGACGCTGAAAGGAACCACTGCATGACACCGCAGAACCCAGCCACCCACCGCACCCGGCGCCGAGCCGGGACCCTGGCCCTGGCTGCCGTCGCCCTCGCCGGAGCGCTCACCTGCTCCGGCCCGGCCACCGCAGGCGCCAGCGAGGCGCGGGGGGCGACCGCCACCGCGGCGGCGCCGGAACGTCCCACCGCCTGCGGCTGGAACAAGGGCAGCGCAGGCGAACACGCCTGGTACGAACACTGCGCCACCAACACCAACGTGTGGATCCAGGTGACGCGCTGGGCCCGGGGCAGGTACCACCGCTGCGTCGGCCCGGGGCGGACCGTCCTGGACTACGACGCCACGGGCGCCTGGTACGACAGCAACTACCGCGGCGGACTCTGCTCCCACCCCGGGGACACCGGCCCCTGACCGGGATCCCGGCCCCCTGACCGGGAGTCCGACCCCTGAGTGATCCAGGACCCCGGCCGGGGACGGCGCCCCCCGGCCGGCGGCCTGCTGTCGCCCGCGACCCCGCCCCGCCCGGCCCCGGGTGTCGGGCGGGGTCGCAGCGTTGATCTCGCAGCCGGGCGGGCCTCAAGTGCCCGTCGGATACCTCCTGTCGATCCCGTACGGCTCTTGACCAACCCGCGTTGCTCCGCTAGCGCGGGGGCATACCCTTGACGTGAGGTGATGGCGATGTCCACAGGGCTGGCCGACAACGTCAAGAAGTACCGGCGCACGTCCGGACTGAGTCAAGAAGGATTGGCGGAAGCCGCTGACCTGTCGCTCAGCACTGTCCGGAAAGCGGAGCAAGGCGGGCACGTCAGCATGGACACCCTTGCGGCGCTTGCCCGTGCGCTGGGGGTCACCACGTCCGCCCTGTTCGCCAGCGAGGCGCCGAAACCCGTGCTCGGTACGGAGGATGAGGCGAACCGGCGTCATCTGGCAGATCTGCGACGTGCCCTCATGCCCCCCATCGGACTCTCCGCGTCCCTGTCGGAGCCTGGTGAAGCCGGGGAGATCTCCGCCATCCGGCAGGGCGTACATGATGGCCACGCGCTCTACCAGGCGGACCGGTACACCTCCGTAGCGCGGAAGCTGCCCGGCTTGCTGCGGTCCTCTGAAGCTGCCGTAGCCCTCCTTGAGGGCGAAGAGCGGCAACAGGCCATGGTTGCCCGCGCTCACGCGCTGATGCTCACGGGCAAATACCTCACTCAGGTACGGCAGTACGACATGGCTTACTTCGCGCTCGCTGAGGCGATCAGGCTTGCCCGCGAGGCCGGCCAAGCTCACCTGACAGCTACGGGAATCGTAGGACTGGGCTGGCTTCTGTTGCGGCAGGACCGATTCGACGAGAGTGAACAGATCGCGGCGCAGACGGCAGCGGAGATCGAACCGCGCATGTCTTCTGCGACTCCCGCACAGCTCGCCGTCTGGGGTGAGTTGTGGCTCAGGGTCGCCGCTGCTGCGCGGCGGAACAACCGGCCGGATGTGGCAAAGCACGCCCGTCGAATGGCGGCGACCGCTGGGGGTGCTCTTGAGCGGGAGCATACGGACTTCCCTTCACACTGGAGCGCATTCGGCCCCGTGACCGCTGAGGCGAAAGCCGTTGAGGACCTTGCCCTTGTAGGTGATGCACGCGGTGTTCTCCGTCGAGCCGATGAAGGCCCATTGAGTCCCAAAGCCCAGAAGAACTGTGGGCGGTTGAGTGCGAACAACTGGGGCCGTCACCGCCTGGACGTTGCCCGCGCTCACGTCTTGCTGAGTTCTCACCAGGACGCCATGGACGAATTGGTCAACCTTCGTGAGACGGCCGCTGTGTGGCTGACGCATCAGCCCATGGCGCGACGCGTGATGGGTGACATCCTCAAGACCCGTAAGCGGACGCTGACGGAAGAGATGCGCAGTATGGCGGCTCATCTTGGGCTTGCCGGGTAACTACTGCGGAGCGTGGTAGTTCGGCGGGGTGTTTCGCTGAACTACCCTCCCACACACGTGGTGTGACGCTCCCTTCGCTCTTATGGTCGCCCCTACCGACCAACGGCGAAGGGGACCGTAGTAATGCAGAGAACGGAAGGCGACCGGCGAAGGCAGTACGTTGCGGACGTGTCGACGGGCCATACGTCCCGGTTGCTGCCATGGCAGACTGAGGATGGCAAGCGGTGCGTCTTGAGTACCAGCGACGAGGGCGGTTTCCTGTCTCGGCTCGCTGATGACTTCGAGGCCGTGCAGCTTGCCATGGGCGAGAAGGTTCTCAAGCGAGCCCGCAAGGTGTTGGAAGACCTCATGACCCCCAACGCTGAGGTCAGGTACACGGCGCTACGCCTGTCGGAGTGCCTGACTGACGCGCTGCGAATCGCTGAGAGTCGCGGGCTCCGCCTGCCTGCGCCAGACACAACCGAGGACGACGACAAAGACCGGGCAACCCCCGCTGAGGCGTCCGCATGACCCGTGCCGTTCTGCGGTTCGTCCCTCACACCATCAAGCACGCACCAGACCTTGGCTGGAAGCGCGAGGCCCACTGCATCGCTGATGACTGTGGCGAGTTCATCACCTCGAAGGACGAAGACACCGTTCACCTGTGGTGTCTACGCCATACCGGTCGGAACCCCGGACACGACACTTACCGGCGCGTGTTCGCTGACCATGCTCGGGTGACCCGGGGCAACTGAGCCCGACTCGCTGAGGACGGCAGGCATGTCTCAGCGTGTCGGCTGCCCCGTCCGAACCACGGAGTTCAGGCAGCGGGACGTTCGCGATGCTCCTCAAGGCGTGGCGTGGGTGGCGGTCTCCCCGGTGGTCTTGTCGCGTACGGCCAGGTCGAGGTCCGCGGCGGCCTTGGCCAGCAGGTCGACCATGGCCGCGGCGGCCCGGTCCGCGTCGTGCTCCCGGATGCCGTCCAGGACCGCGCGGTGGCTGGGCACGGGGTCACCGGCGGCGTGGTGCCGTGCGTGGACGATGCTGTCGCGGGCGTGCAGGGCCGGCTCGATCAGCTCGTGGAGCCGGGCGAGCATCTCGTTGCCCGAGGCGGTGAGCAGCGCGCTGTGGAAGGCGGTGTCCGCCGAGGCCGCGGCTGCGGCGTCCTCCCCGGCCGCGCCCATGTCGGCGAGGGCGCCCTCCAGCGCCACCAGGTCGGCGTCGGTACGACGCTCCGCCGCCCGCCGCACCGCCGCCGGCTCGACGATCAGGCGCAGTTCAGCCAGGTCGCGCAGGAGGGCGTCGGCCTCGCCCCCGGCCACGCGCCAGCGGATGACGTCCGCGTCCAGCACGTTCCACTCCGAGCGGGGGCGCACGAAGGTGCCGCGCTTCTGCCGGGCGGCGACCAGCCCCTTGCCGGCGAGCACCTTCAGCGACTCCCGGATGACCGTGAGGCTGACCTCGAGTTCCTCGCCCAGGGCCCGGGGGTCGAGCGTGGCGTCCTCACAGACCTGGCCCGACACCACGCGGTGGCCGAGCGTCTCGACCACCTGGCCGTGCACCCCCCGCCCCTTGTACGACACCATCCGTGGTTCTCTCCTCGCGTCGGCGGGGCCGTCCTCGGGCCTGGCACGAGTGGAGATGTTAATTCGGAAAAAAAGAGGACTCAAGATCCCGCCACCGGCGGCCGGCTCGGCTGCCCGGAGCGGGCTCACGCCCCCGCCGGCGAGGTGTGAGGCAGGACACTATTGAGGGGCGTCGATAATTCATATTTAATATCCCCGTTCGACGGTGGCAGCCCGATCGCCCCGGCAGTGCAGCAGACGGCAGCCGTGACGCGCCCGGAACGGGAAGAAGGACCTCGACGATGAGAACGACCTCCGTAAGCCCCCCACGGCCCGCGCCGCGCAGGCGGCTCCCCTGGACGGAGCGGGCCGGCATCCCCCGCCCACTGGCCTGGGGCTACCTGGCCGTACTGGTCTTCATGATCGGTGACGGCGTCGAGTCCAACTACCTGGAGCCCTACCTCACCGACTGGGGCTTCAGCGCCCACGCGGCCGGCCTGGTCATCAGCGTCTACGGGGCCTTCGTCGCCCTCGGCTCCTGGTTCTCCGGCGTGCTGTCGAACGTCTGGGGACCGCGTCGCGTGATGCGGCTCGGCGCGGTCGTCTGGGTCGTCTTCGAGGTGCTCTTCCTCGCGGTGGCGCTGCCCAGTCACAGCGCCGTCCTGGTCTACCTCTGCTACGGCCTGCGGGGCGTCGCCTACCCGCTGTTCGCCTACGCCTTCCTGCTGTGGGTGCAGCTCACCAGCCCCGCGGAGATCCGCGGCTCGGCCGCCGGCTGGTTCTGGTTCGCCTACAGCGCGGGGCTGCCCACCATCGGCTCGGCGGTGGCCGCCGTCAGCATCCCCCTGACGGGCGCCTACCCGACGTTCTGGCTCTCCTGCGGCCTGGTCGCGATCGGCGGCCTGATCGGCTCGTTCGCGGTACGCGAGTCACGCGGGACCCGTCCCATGGTGGACACCTCCGCACCCGGGTACAGCGTCCGCACCGAGATGCTGCGGGGCGTCAGCGTGCTGCGCCGCCACCCGCGCACCGGCGTCGCCGCCCTCGTCCGGATGATCAACACCACCCCGTACTTCGGGTTCTTCGTCTTCCTCCCCTCCTTCTTCACCGACCGCATCGGCATCAGCGAGTCCCGGTACCTGGCGCTGGTGACCTTCATGGGCGTCATCGGAATCCTCGCCGACCCGGTCTTCGGGCGGCTCAGCGACCGCATCGGCTGGCGCCACACCATCGCCTGGGCCGGCGGCGTCGGCTGCGCCCTGGGCGTCCTCGTCCTGTACTGGACGCCGCAACTGGCCCCCGGGAACTACGTCGTGGCGCTGGCCGCCACCGTCCTCTACGGCATCATGCTGGCCGGCTACATCCCGCTGTCCGCCCTGCTGCCCGCACTCGTCCCGGAGGAGGACAAGGGCAACGCCATGGGCGTCTACAGCCTCGCCGCGGGCCTGTCCACCTTCGTCGGACCGCTCACCTACGCGCTGCTGGACCCCCTGATCGGCCACACCGGAGTCGTCCTCGTCTACGCGGCCATGTACGCCCTCGGCGCCCTGCTCACCTGGACCTGTCTGCGGACCGCCGAGGACCCGGGCGGCAAGCACGTCGTAGAGGGCGCCGAACCGCCCGCCGTCCCGGTGCCATAACAGTCCGCGCCGCCCGACCCCCAGCTGGAGAACGCACATGAACACCCCCGCCCCGCAGCCGCCCGCCACCATGACCGGCGTCTTCCTCCCCGGCGACGGCACCGTCGACCTGCGCCAGACGCCGGTGCCGCGCCCCGGTCCCGGCCAGGTCCTGCTGCGCACCCGCGCCTCCGGCGTCTGCGGCAGCGACATCCACTACATCTACAACGGCCACATCGGCGAGGGCGGCGCCGCGTACCGCGGCGTCGTCGCCGGACACGAACCGGCCGGCGGGGTCGTCGAGACCGGCCCCGGCTGCCACCGCCTGCGCCCGGGCGACCGGGTGGCGGTCTACCACATCTCCGGCTGCGGCCAGTGCGAGGAGTGCTCCCGCGGCTACTTCATCGGCTGCACCTCCGAGCAGCGCGCCGCCTACGGCTGGCAGCGCGACGGCGGCCACGCGCCGTACCTCCTCGCCGACGAGAACACCTGCGTGCCGCTGCCCGAGCCGCTGACCTTCGTCGACGGCGCCTTCATCGCCTGCGGGATCGGCACCGTCTACGAGGCGCTGACCCGGATCGCCGTCAGCGGCGCGGATCGGCTGCTGGTCACCGGCCTCGGCCCGGTCGGTGCGGCGGCGGCCCTGGTGGCCAGGGCTCTGGGAGTGCAGACCGTCCACGGTGCCGAGGTCGTGCCCGAGCGCCGCGAATGGGCCCGCAGCCTCGGACTCTTCGACGAGGTGCTGGACTCCGCTGACGCCCCCCTGGAGGAGATCACCCGCCTCACCGGCGGCACCGGCGTCGAGGCGGCCGTCGACTGCTCGGGCCACCCGGCGGCCCGCGCACTGGCGCTGAAGGCGCTGCGGGTGCGCGGGCGCCTCGCACTGGTCGGCGAGGGCGGGCAGATGACCCTCGACGTCTCCGACGACGTGCTCCACAAGCAGGTGACGATCTCCGGTTCCTGGGTCACCTCGGTCCACGGCATGACCCGCCTCGCGGAACTCCTGGCCCGCCAGGGCCTCCACCCGGAGCGCCTGGTGACCGACCGCTTCCCGCAGGAGGAAGCGGGCCGCGCCTACCAGACGGCCTCCGGCCGCGCCGCCGGCAAGGTCTGCCTCGTCTTCGACTGACCGTCACCCCCACCCGCCGCGGGGCGGGGGCGGGGCTGCCGCGCCCCCGCCCCCGCCCCTTCGCCGTGCACCCGCCCCACCGCTACAGGAGACCCCATGACCAGTGACCGGGTACGGGTGGCCACCCGTGACGCCGGCGGCCACACCGTCGTCGATCTCACCAACGGGCGACTGTGCCTGGTGCTCGCCCCGCAGTTGGGCGGACGCCTGCTGTCCGTCCGGTGCGACGGGCGGGAGTTCCTGCACCGCTCGCCCGAACTGCTGGACGAGGAGTGCGGGGCCCGCGACGCCTCGACCGTGGGCCCCCACGACGGACGGATGGCCGACTGGCGCAACTGGGGCGGCGACAAGACCTGGCCGGCGCCGCAGGGCTGGTCCGGGCCCGAGCAGTGGGCAGGGCCGCCCGACCCCGTGCTCGACTCCGGGCCCTACCGGGTGCAGACCGAGACGGACCCGGCCGGCGAACACGTCCGCGCCACGCTCACCAGCGCCCCCGACCCGCGGACCGGCCTGCAACTGCGCCGGGAGGTCACCCTGCGCGCCGGCGCCACCTCCTACGGCCTGCGGCTGTCCGCCACCAACACCGCGGACCACCCGGTGCGGTGGGCGCTGTGGAACGTGGCCCAACTCCCCGGCCACCCGCCCGCGCAGGAGGGCGACGGCGTCTGGGTGGGCCTGGCCGGCGAGCCCGGACCCGCCGTACGGGAACTCGTCGCCGGCACCGGCGTCCCGCAGGTGCGCACGGCCGCGGGGGCACCCGCGCACGTACCGGCGCAGGACGTGGTCGGCAAGGTCGGCTTCCCCACCGCCGCCGGCTGGGTCGCGCACGTGGGACCGGCGGGGACGTGGGTGCACCGCTTCCCCGTGACGCCCGGCGCCGCCTACCCGGACGGGGGCTCGCGCGCCGAGATCTGGCTGGAGCACCCGCTGGACGAGCCGCTGGCGCACCTGGGGGACCTGCGGCCCACCCACCGCATCGTGGAGTGCGAGGTGCTCGGCCCACTGGTCACCCTCGACCCCGGCCGGACCATGGAGCTGGACACCACTGTGCTGCTCGGGCCGCACGGCGGCGCGGTGGCGGACGCCGGCGCGTTCGGCTGGTGGAACCGGCCGCTGACCGCGGAGCGCACCCCGGACGGCGGGGTGCGGCTGGGCGGCAGCTTCGTGCCCTGCACCGCGACGGGCGAGGAGGTCGTGGTGCGCACCGGGGCGGGCGGTACCGGGCGAGCGCACCGCACGGGCGTCCCGGTGCGTGCGGGTGAGGCGGTGGACCTGGCGAGCCTGCCGCCACTCGCGGCGGTGCCTGCCGGGACGACCCTGGCGGTGCTGCTCGGCCCGGAGGCGGACGTCCCCTGCATGGGCAGGGCGACGGTCCCGGACTGACCCGCCGCGGGCCCCGCCGACTCAGCCGACCGCGGGCCCCGCTGCCTCAACTGCCCGCGGGGCCCGCCTTCTCAGCCGACCCAGGCCGCCGCCGGGGTGGGCGGCGCGGACACCCGGCAGGCGAGTTCCAGTACCGCGCCGTCCAGCGGGCCCGGGTCGGTGAGGCCGAAGAAGGCCGTGGTGACCAGCATCCGGCGGCCGGTGAGGCAGATGCTGGTGGGTTGCCGGGCCGGCAGCGGCACGCTCGCGAGCAGGGTGCCGTCGGGGGCGTGGCACCTGACCTGGGCGCCGCCCCACAGGGCGCACCACAGCCTGCCGGCGCTGTCCGTCACCATGCCGTCCGGGCTGCCCTGGGCCGGGTCCACCCGGGCGAACGGGCGGCGGTCGTGCAGGGTGCCGTGGCGCGGGTCGACGGTGAAGGCGTCGATGTGCCCGCGGGCGCTGTCGGCGAGGTACAGCGTCCTGCCGTCCGGGGAGAAGGCGGGGCCGTTGGGGACCGTCAGGTCGCCCAGGACCTCGGTGACCGTGCCGTCGGGGCCGATGCGGTACAGGCTGCCCGCCCCCGCCGTCCCGTCGTACGCCATGGAACCGGCCCACATGCGGCCGGCGGGGTCGCACACGGCGTCGTTCATGCGCCGTCCGGGTCCGGTGGCCGGTAGCGGCCGGGCCACCCAGCGGGGCCGCGGGTCCGCCCCGGGGCCGGTGTCCAGCAGCGCGAAGCCCGTGCCGGCGGCGGCCAGCCACCGACCCGAGCCGGCCGGGCCGACGGGCGCCACCGCACCCAACGGCTCCTCCAGCCGGGCCAGTTCGGTCAGTTCCTGCTCCGGCGACGCCCCCGGGTCCAGGCGCAGCAGCCGGCCGGCCAGGATGTCGACCAGGACCACCTGGCCGTCCGCCAGCAGTCGTATCCCCTCGCCCAGTTCCAGACGTTCGCAGGAGAGTGCCCGGACTGTGCCGGCGTCGACGCGGAGGGCGGGGTCGGTGTGCATGGGCTCAGGGGTTCCTTTCCCGACCGCCGGGGCCGGAGGTGTGCGGGACGGGTGCGGTGGGGCGGCGGGTCAGCGCACGGCGCTGCCGGGGGCGGCGTCGAGCAGCGCGAGCTCGTCGCGGTGCGGCAGCCCCTCCCAGTCACCGGTGCTCGCCACGGCGAAGGCCCCGGCCACGGTCGCGCGGTGCAGCCGCTCGCCGGCGTCGAGGCCGTCCAGCAGGCCGGAGAGGTAACCGGCGCAGAAGGCGTCCCCGGCGCCCACGGTGTCCCGCACGGGCACCTCGCGGGCCGGCGCGCTCAGTCTCCCGCCGGAGCGGGTGCGGACCTCGGCGCCCGACGCGCCCCGCTTGACCACGACTTCGGTGACGCCCGCCGCCAGCAGTGCGGCCACGCGGCTCTCCTCGTCCGCCTCGTCCCCGCCCGCCACCACCGGCAACTCGTCGTCGGAGGCCACCACCACGTCCACCAGCGGCAGCAGCGGACGCAGTGCCCGCGCGGCGGCCTGCGCATCCCACAGCCTGGCCCGGTGGTTGACGTCCAGGCACACCGTCCAGCCCTGCGCCCGTGCGTGTGCGGCGGCGGCCTGCACGGCGGCGAGGGGGCCGGGGCCGAGCGCGCAGGTGATGCCCGTCAGGTGCAGTACGCAGGCGCCCGCCGCCAGCGCCGGCGCCAGGTGCGCGGGCGTCAGCTGCGCGGCGGCGGAGCCGGTGCGCCAGTAGTGCACCCGGGCCAGGTCGGCGACGCGGCGCTCGCGCAGCATGGCGCCAGTCGGTGCCGCCTCGTCGGTCGTGGCGTGGCCGGTGTCGACCCCCTCGCCGCGCAGGGCGCGCAGGATCGTCCGGCCGGGCTCGTCGGCGCCCAGGCGGCCGGCCCAGGCGGCTCGGTGACCGAGCCGGGCGAGGCCCACGGCCACGTTCGACTCGGCGCCGGCGACGGTGGTGGTCGCCCGGCCTCCCGCGGTGAGCGGGCCGGGGACCTGCACCGCGAGCATGGTCTCGCCGAAGGTGAGGACGTCGGCAGCCGGAGTGGTCACGCCTGAGCGCCCCCGTCCCGGCCCGGTGCGGCCGCGCGACACACGGCCAGGAAGGCCCGGGCGCGCTCCCGCAGTCCGCCGGTGTCGCCGCCCCGGGCTGCGTCGCCGACCAGCGGTGAGCCCACGCCGACGGCGACGGCGCCGGCCGCAAGGTAGGCCCGCGCGGCGTCCTCGTCGACCCCGCCGACAGGCACGAACGGGATGTGCGGCAGCGGGTCGCGCAGGGCGCGCAGCAGGTCCGGGCCGCCGGCCGAGGCCGGGAAGAGCTTCACGGCGTCCGCCCCGGCGCGCACCGCGGCGTGGGCCTCGGTGGGGGTGAGCGCCCCGGCCAGCACGGGCAGCCCCGCCTCGACCGCGGCCGGTACGGCCTCGGACACCACGGGGGTGACGATCCAGCGGGCGCCGGCCTGAGCGGCGGCCCGCGTGTCGTCCGCGTCGAGGACGGTGCCGGCGCCGAGCAGGACCTCCGGTCCGAGCAGGTCCGCGGCGCGGCGGATGACGTCGAGGGCTCCCGCGGTGGTCAGCGAGACCTCCAGGAGGTGCACACCCTCCTCGGCCAGCGTCAGGACGGTCCGCAGGGCCGCCTCGGGGTCGGTGCCGCGCACGATGGCGACCAGGCGCTCCTGCCGCAGGCGGGAGAGGAATGCCGGGGTGGACGGGGTCATGCCGCGATGCTCCAGAGGGGTCGGGGGGAGGCGGGGGGCGGGCGGAGGAGAGCGGTCACCACTCGGCGAACGAGCCGTCCCGGTGCCGCCACACGGGGTTGTGCCAGGTCTCGAAGCCGTCGGCGGCGCGTACGGCCCGCTCGTCCACGTCGACGCCGAGCCCCGGGCGCGTGGTGCGCAGCAGGTGGCCGTCGTGGAAGCGGAAGGGCTCGGGGTCGGTGACGTAGTCGAGCACCTCGGCGCCGGTGTTGTAGTGGATGCCGACGCTCTGCTCCTGGATGAGGAAGTTGGGGGTGCAGAAGGCGATCTGGAGGCTGGCGGCGAGGGAGACCGGCCCCAGCGGGCAGTGCGGGGCCACGGGTACGTCGAAGGTCTCGGCCAGGGCGGCGATCCGGCGCACTTCGGATATGCCGCCGGCGTGCGAGAGGTCGGGTTGCAGCACGGCGACCCCGGCCCGGAGGGCGGGCAGGACGTCGGTGCGGGAGTAGAGCCGTTCCCCGGTGGCGATCGGGACCGGGGAGGCGGCGACGAGGTCGGCGAGCAGGTGGGGGTACTCGGGCAGCAGCGGTTCCTCGGCGAACAGCGGGTTCAGGGGCGCCAGGTGGGGCAGGACCCGGCGGGAGTTCCCGGCGCTGAAGCGGCCGTGGAAGTCGACGGCGAAGTCCCCCTCGGCGCCGAGCACTTCGCGGGCCACGCCGGCGCGGGCGACGATGCCGTCGATGTCGCCGACGGTGGCCATGCGGTTCATGCGTCCGCAGGCGTTCATCTTCACCGCGGTGAAGCCGGCCTCGACCTGCTGCTGGACCTGGTCCCGCAGTGCGGAGGGCTCGTCGCCGCCGACCCAGCTGTAGGCGCGGACCCGGTCGCGCACCGGGCCGCCGAGCAGCCGGTGCACGGGCACGCCGTAGTGCTTGCCGGCGATGTCCCACAGCGCCTGGTCGAGTCCGGCGACGGCGGAGGACAGGACGGGGCCGCCGCGGTAGAAGGAGCCCTTGGTCATCCGCTGCCACAGGTCCTCGACGCTGAGCGGGTCGGCGCCGAGCAGGAACTGGTCGGCCAGTTCCGTCACGGCAGCCCGCACGGTGGCCGTCCGGCCCTCGACGACCGGTTCACCCCAGCCGACGTGGCCCTCGTCGGTCTCGACGCGGCACAGCAGCCACCGGGGCGGCACGGCGAACGTCTCGACGCGGGTGATCTTCATGGGGGCTGGTCTCCTCAGGGCGGTGCGGCGGGCGGAACGGCGGACGGGCAGTGGTCAGGAGGAGGTCTTGTAGACGCTCCAGCCACCGTCGACCACGAGGGAGGCGCCGGTGACGAAGCTGGCGTCGTCCGAGAGCAGGAAGGCGATGGCGCCGGCCACCTCCTCGGGGCGGCCGAGCCGTCCGGCGGCGGTCTGCTGGGCGCTGGCGCGGCGGTCCTCCTCGTCGACCTCGTCCCAGGCCCGGGTGAGGACGGGGCCGGGGAGGACGGCGTTGACGCGGATGTCCGAGCCGTACTCCACGGCGAGTTGGCGCGTCAGGCCGGTGAGGCCGGCCTTGGCCGCGGCGTAGGCGGGGCGCCCCGGCAGGCCCACGAGGGCGTGCACCGAGGAGACCAGGACCGCGCTGCCGCCGGTCTCGCGCAGGTCCGCCAGGCAGGCGCGGACGCCGAGGAAGGAGCCGGTGAGCGTGACGCCGATCTGGCGTTCCCACTCCTCGCGCCCGGTGGCGTCGGCTGGCGCCACGCGCACCGTGTAGGCGTTGCTGACCAACTGGGAGACGGGCCCGAAGCGGCGCCGTGCCTCGGCCACGGCCGCAGCCCAGGAGCCCTCGTCGGAGACGTCGCAGTGGTGGTAGTGCGCTCGGTTCCCCTCGGCCCGCACGGCTGCGGCGGTCTCCTCGCCGGCTGCCGCGTCGATGTCGGCGATGACCACGCCCGCCCCTTCGGCGGCCAGCCGGCGTGCCGTGGCCGCCCCGATGCCGGAGGCCCCGCCGGTGACGAGCGCGCAACGGCCTTCGAAGCGGCGCGCGGCAAGGATCGGTGCGACCGAGGACACAGTGTTCACGAAAGGCTCCGGCGGATGCGGCTGACGACGTCCCCCTATTAAATATGAATTATTTCCTGACGCCAAGGGGTCCGCCGGGACGAGGCCACCACGGACCCTTCCCCGGTCCGGGCGGCAGGGGAGGCCGCACCCGGCGAGCCGGGCCGCGCGGAACCCCCGCCGACGTACCCGCCGCAACGGCGGACGCGGACGCGGGCGCGCGCGGGAGACCGTGACCGGACGGGACCCGGCCTGTGAGGGCCGCCCTCGTCAGACCCCCGTTTGCGCCGTCCGCGGTCGGGCACCGGCACAGTGACCGCGACATCACCCACATCGCCACCGGCCCGCAGCAGCGGCCGGTGACACCAGGAGAAAGGTGCAAAGCCATGTTCCGAGCCATTGCGGACGTCTTCCGAGCGATCGGCGGCGCGATCGCCACGGTCGTCACCCTCCCCTTCCGCCTGGTCGCCCGTCTCTTCGGCGGCGCCTCCGACACCGCGCACGGCCACCTCTGAGGGACGAGGTGGTGGCCGACCGCACGACCCCGCACACCGGTACCCGTCGGCGCCGCCCGGCGGGTGCCGGCGCGTCCGGGCACTTCCGGCCCCCGACAGAAAGGCCCTGACCCCGTGACGGTGGTCCTCGTACACGGCAACCCGGAGAGCAGCGCACTCTGGGACCCGCTCGTCGCCGCCCTCGACCGCGAGGACGTGGTGCGCCTCTCCCCGCCCGGGTTCGGCGCGCCGGTCCCGGAGGGGTTCGCTGCGACGGTGGACGCCTACCGCGACTGGCTGGCCGAGGAGGTGAGCGCCCTGGGCGGGCCGGTCCACCTGGTCGGCCATGACTGGGGCGGCGGCCACGTGGTGAACCTGGCCATGTCCCGCCCCGACCTGGTGCGCAGCTGGACCACCGACATCCTGGGCGTCTACGACCCCGAGTACGTCTGGCACGACCGGGCCCTGACCTGGCAGTCGCCGGGCGGCCCCGAAGCGGTCGCCGCCATGACGGACGCGCCGCCCGAGCGGCGGGCGCAGTGGCTGGTGCGCCAGGGGGCGCCGCGCGAGGTCGCCGAGGCCATGGCCGCCGCCCAGACCCCCGAGATGGGCCGGTGCATCCTGGCCCTCTACCGCTCCGCCGCGCAGCCCGCCATGGCCGAGCGCGGGGAAGCGCTGCCGTCCGCCGCGGTCCGGCCGGGCCTGAGCATCGTGGCCACCGAGGACCCCTACGTCGGGACGCCGGCCCAGCGCCGTCGCGCCGCCGGCCGGGCGGGAGCGCGCGAAGCGGTTCTCGACGGGCTCGGCCACTGGTGGATGCTCCAGGACCCGCGGCGCGGGGCCGAGGTGCTCGGCCGCTTCCTGCGCGAGGTCGAGGAGAGCGCCGCCGGCGCGGTGGGCCCCCGGTGACACTCCGGCAGCGGGGCGGGAGGAGCTGAGCCGGGCCGTCCGTACTCCGGTCAGCCGCTTCCGGGGGCCTCGCGGCTCTGCCAGGATCGGCGCGCGCCACTGAGCAGGAACACGCGCAGTGCGCCGTCCTCTCCTCCCCCCGACCGGAGCCGCCAGCATGAAGCGTTTCGCCGCCCTCTCCGCCCTCGCCTGCGTGCTCGCCCTCACCACGGCGGCGCCCTCCAGCGGGGTTCCGCAGCCCGCTGCCACCGCCGACCGGGCCGCCGCTGCGCACCACGGCTCACTGCTGGACGCGGTGCCCCACCGAGGCACCCTCCGGGTCTGCACCACGGGGGACTACCGGCCCTTCACCTACCGGGACGCGGCCGGCCACTACAGCGGCGTCGACGTCGACATGGCACGCGACCTGGCTGCGAGCCTGGACGCGAAGGCCGTCTTCACCCCGACCACCTGGGCGGACATGGTGGCGGACCTCGGCGCCGGGCGGTGCGACATCGCGGTGGGAGGGGTGTCGGTGACCCTGGCCCGGGCGCGGTCGGTGTACTTCAGCGAGCCCCTCGCCGAGGACGGCAAGACCCCGATCGTCCGCTGCACGGACAAGGACAAGTACCGGACGCTGGACCAGATCGACCGGCCCGGCGTGCGGGTGGTCGTCAACCCGGGCGGTACCAACGAGCAGTTCGCGCGCGCCCACCTGAAGAAGGCCACCCTGATCGTCCACCCGGACAACACCACGATCTTCGAGGAGATCGTCCAGGGCCGCGCGGACGTGATGATGACCGACGCCTCCGAGACCAGGTACCAGGCCGCCGTCCACCCGCAGCTCTGCTCCGTCCACCCCGACCAGCCGTTCACCTTCGCCGAGAAGGCCTACGCCCTGCCGCGCGGTGACGAGCCCTTCCGCCATTACGTCGACCAGTTCGTCCACCTGGCCACCCACGACGGCACCTACCAGAAGTACGAGGACCAGTGGATGGGCTGAGGCGGTGCCCGGTGCCCGGTGCCCGGACGGGCGGGCAGGGCAGGGAAGGGCCGGGCTGCCGCCGCGGGCCGCCTGCCGCCGCCCCCGGCCCGTGCCGCCCGGCCTGCCGCCGGCGTCCGCGGCCCCGGCGGCCCGGCGGCTGCGCGCCGGACGCTTTCCACGGAGAGTGATTTCTTCCGCCCCCGGCGGTTACACCTCCCTCATGGCACACAAGTGGACACCCTCCGGAGACGACGACCAGCACCGGTCGGGCGACGAGCCCGCACCCGGGCAGCCCGGTGAGCAGCCGGGCCTGCGGGGACCGGACAGCCGGGTCGAGGAACGTGCCCCGGACGCGCCCACCCGGCTGACCCGCGACTCCTGGCGCAGGGTGCTGCGCGGCACGCTGCGCGAGTACAAGAAGGACGAGCTCGGCGACCGGGCCGCGGCGCTGACGTACTACGGCATCCTCGCGCTCTTCCCCGCCCTGCTGGTCTTCGTCTCGCTGCTGGGCGTGACCGGGCACTCCACCTCCCAGCGCGTGATCGACAGTGTGCGCCAGCTCGCCCCGGGGGCGGCGCGGGACGTCCTGGTGAAGGGGATCGGGCAGGTGCAGTCCAGCGCCGGCCTCGGTTCGGTGCTCGCCGTGGTCGGTGTGCTCGGCGCGCTCTGGTCGGCGTCCGGCTACGTGGCGGCCTTCATCCGCGCGGCCAACGCCGTCTACGACGTCCCCGAGGGGCGCCCGGCCTGGAAGGTGCTGCCCATCCGGGTCGGCGTGACCCTCGCACTGCTGCTCATGGCCTGCGCCTGCGGCATCATCCTCGTCTTCAGCGGCTCCGTCGCGAAGCGGGCCGGCGACGTGGTGGGGCTGGGCGGAGGAGCGCTCACCGCCTGGTCCTACGCCAAGTGGCCGGTCCTGGTGATCCTCGTGGTCCTCATGATCGGTCTGCTGTACTGGGCGGCGCCCAACGCGCGGACCAAGGGGTTCGCCTGGGTCAGCACCGGGAGCCTGCTGGCGCTGCTCATCTGGGGCGTGGCCTCGGCACTGTTCGCCCTGTACGTCGCCAACTTCAGCTCGTACAACAAGACCTACGGCAGCCTGGCAGCCGTCATCATCTTCCTGGTGTGGCTCTGGCTGACGAACACCGCCATCCTGCTGGGCCTGGAGTTCGACGCCGAGCTGCACCGCGAACGCGCGGCGCTCGGCGGCTTCCCCCGCGGCCGGGAGCCCTACGTCAGGCCGCGGGACACCACCAAGGCCGACGACGAGGGGCAGCAGGGCTCCTGAGGACGCCGCGGGCGTCGGCGGCGGGCGCCCGGCGGTGCGCTCACTGACCGCCGAGGCCCGCCGTCGCCACCGACTTCACGATGTGCCGCTGGAAGAGCAGGAAGACCACGAGCAGCGGCAGTGCGCTGAGGACTGCGGAGGCCATCGTCTGGGCGTACTGCACCCCGTAGGCGTCCTTGACGGTGGTGATGCCCACCGGCAGCGTCATCAGCGAGGGGTCGCTGGTGGCGACGAACGGCCACAGGAAGTTGTTCCAGGCGGTGATGAAGACGAAGATCCCGACCGCCGCGAGCATCGGCCGGGACAGCGGCAGCAGCACCGACCAGAAGATGCGCCAGAGCCCCGCACCGTCCAGCCGCGCCGCCTCCTCCAACTCCCGGGGCATCCCGTCGAAATGCCGTTTGAGGATGTACACCATGACCGGCGCGACCGTCTGCGGCAGGATCACGGCGGCGTAGGTGTCCAGCAGGTGCAGGGCCAGCATCTGCTGGAACCACGGCACGATCAGCATCTGCGGGGGCACGATGATCCCGGCGACCGTCAGCGCGTACAGCCCCCGCCGGCCGCGGAAGAGGGTGCGGGAGAAGGCGTACCCCGCCATCGCCGAGGTCAGGACGGTGATGACGGTGACGGCCGTGGCGATGAGCAGGCTGTTGCACATCCACAGCGGGATTTCGCCGCGCTCCCAGACGGTGCGGAACCCGGCGAGGGTGAGACCGCCCTGCGGCCACAGCCAGTGCTCGCCGTCGCTGGCGTCCCGCTCGGACTTCACCGAGGTCAGCAGGCCCCACAGCAGCGGCAGCAGCCAGGTGGCCGCGAGCAGCACCAGGACGCAGCCGGCCGCCACCCGGGCGGTGGGTCCGCTGCCCAGCGTGGGGCGGTGGCGGCTCGGCACGGTGTCCGGCCGGGTGCGCCGGACGCGGCTGCCGGGCCCGGGGACCGGTCGGCGGCGGTCGGGGGCGGTGAGGGGGGAGACGGCCACGGTCAGCTCTCCTTACGGCGGAACGCGGCCATCTGCACCAGCGTGGCGCCGATGACCAGGGCGAAGAAGACGTAGCTGACCGCCGAGGCGTAACCCAGCCGGTAGCCGGTGAAGCCGGTGTCGTAGACGTACTCCAGCACCGACCGGGTGGAGCCGTCGGGCCCGCCCTTGGTGAGGAGGTAGACCTGGTCGAAGACCTTCAGCGAGGCGAGGACCTGCAACACGGTGACCACCCCGGTGATGCGCCGCAGTTGCGGCAGCGTCACCGACCACAGTCGCCGCCAGGCGCCCGCACCGTCCAGCGCCGCCGCCTCGTAGAGGTGGTCGGGTATGGACTGGAGCGCCGCCAGGTACAGCAGGAAGTTGAAGCCGGCGGTCCACCACACCGTGGTCAGCACGATCGACCAGAGCGCCACCGAGCGGTCGGTCAGCCAGCCGGGCCCCTCGACGCCCACCGCGGCCAGCAGGTGGTTGTACAGCCCGAGGTCGGGTTGGTAGAGCCAGATGAAGAGCAGCGAGACGACGCCGACCGGCAGCAGGTAGGGCGCGAAGAACGCGAGCCGCCACACCCACTGTCCGGGCAGACCGGTGTGGACCAGCAGCGCCATCGCGAGCGCCACCACGACCAGCGGGACGGTGGAGACCACCGTGAAGAGCACGGTGTTGCCCAGCGTCTGCCACATCGTCGCGTCGGTCAGGGCCTGCGCGTAGTTGTCCAGCCCCACCCAGTTCCCGCCGCGGCCGGTGAGGGAGGTGTCGGTCAGGCTGGTCCACGCCCCCTGCGCCAGCGGCCAGAGCAGGAACGCCGCGAAGAGCACGAGGAAGGGCAGGGCGAACAGGAAACCGGAGGAGGGCGGCCGGCGGCGGGGTGCCGGCCGGCTCGGCGGTCGCGGGACGGGGGTCGTCCCCGGAGAGGAGGGGGAGGTCATCGCGGACGTCTTCCCTTGAGTGGCGGGGTCGGCGGGCGGGCGGTCACGGCGCCGACGGGTCGGGTTGCGTGAGGAAGCCGTCCAGCTTGCGCACCATGGTGCGCGCCACCTGGGCGGGCGGCACGTCCTCGATCAGCGCCGTCTGCAGCGTCTGCGACATCTGGTTCTGGAAGTCGGAGGCCGCCCCCGTGAACCAGGCGACGGGGTCGAAGACCGTGTGGGCCTGGGCGGCGACGTAGTCGCGCTGCGGGCGCAGCGCCCGGTACGCCGCGGTGCGGGTCACCGGCCGGTAGGCCGGGATGTGACCGGCCTTCGCCCACACCTGGCCCGACCGCAGGACCGCCGCGACGGTCTCGTGGACGCGGCGGCGGCGCTCGGGGCCGGGATCGGGGTGGTGGGGGAGGACGAAGGAGTGCGAGTCGGCGTACACGGCGGGGTGGTCGAAGACGGTGGGGAAGGGCGCCGCGTCCACCTTCGGGTCGGCGGTGCGGAAGGTGGCCAGCTCCCACTCACCGGAGAGGATCAGCCCGGTGCGGCGGTTGACGAACGAGGCGATGCCGGCGTTGTAGTCCAGGTGCCGCGGGTTGGTCCGGCCGTCCAGGAGCCGGCTCATGAAGGCGACGACCTCCGTCATCCGGTCCAGGTCGACTCCCGCCCTGCTGCCCGGCGTCAGCGTCATGGCCTCGCCGGTCTGCCGGTACAGGGCGTAGAAGAGCCGCCAGCACTGCGAGGGGTCGTTGGCGTGCCCGAAGGCGACACCCTCGTGGCCCGAGGCCCGGGCCAGCGCCCGGGAGGAGCTGAGGAAGCGCTCCGGGGAGGAGAACGCCCCGGGGTCCAGGGCCCCGTCGTCGTCCAGCAGGCCGGCCCTGCGGGCGATGTCGGGGTGGAAGAAGACGATGAAGGGGTGGGTGTCCAGCGGCATGGCGTAGGTGTGTCCGCCGTACTGGGTGATCGGCCACACCGAGGAGGCGTAGTCGTCCCGGTGGACGCCGTACCGGGCCATGAGGTCCAGATCCCACGGGTCGAGCAGGCCGCTGCGGGCCAGCGCCGCCAACCGCGACATGTGACTGATCGCCATGTCGGGGCCCCGGCCGCCCACCGAGGCCATCGACAGCTTGGTGTAGTAGGGCGTGCCCCACTCCAGCACCGTCCGCTTCACCGACAGGCCCGGCATCCGCCGGCGGGCCGCGTCGAGCACCTCGTACATCAGCGCCCCGTCGGAACCCTGGAAGAGGTCCCACATCTGGAGCGTGCCGGCGCCCTCGGCGGCGTCGGCGGTGGCACAGGCGGTGAGCGCCCCGCCGGCGACCGCACCGCCGAGCCCCAGCAGGGCGCCGCGCAGCAGACTCCTGCGGGAGGGCGAGGAGTTGCCGGTCGGGGCGAGTGGGAAGTGCGCGGGCATGGACCCTCCGGGAACGGGCGGGAGACACCCGCGGCCAGGGTGTCGGCCCGGCCGTGGGGCGTGCTGCAGGCTGTTTGTACCGCCGCCTCTACATCGATGTAAAGATCTGGGCGCCACCTGTTCCGCCCGGGGAGGCGGGGTGAAAGAACCTCTAAGGAGCCACGTCCCCGACCGGTGGGCGGTCCACGGGCCCGTGGGGCGGGGCGGCCCGGCGGAGCGTGCGGACCTCAGGCGCTCCCGGGCTCCGGGGCCTTCGGCGGCTGCGGCGTGAGCGGAAGCACCGCCGGGCCGCCGGCGCTCTCGTACGCGGCGGGACGGAGCTGGGCGGCCGCCAGCCGGGCGGTGTCGAGCTTGGGTGAACGGTCGAAGGCGTACACCCCGTTGGTCTCCTGGAAGACGTCGGTGAGCTGGGTGTAGCAGTAGCCGAACATCAACGGGTCGTCCAGCAGCGCCCCGGTGAGCCCGGCGAAGCGCGCGTGGAACTCCTCGGCGGTGCGCGGGCGTTCACCGTACCCCCAGGAGACCTCGCGCTCCTCGTCGCGGGCGGCGGCGGCCGCAGGGTCCCACCAGATGCCCCCGAACTCCGAGCAGAAGTAGGGCTGTCCGCGGTACGGCTGCGACCACGGCTCGCCCTGCGGGCCGGTGTTGACGTACGGGGTGCCCTTGTCGAGCCCCGCCATCAGGGTGGCGAAGGCGGCCGGGTCCTGCTCGTAGCAGTGCGCGTCGTAGACGTCGGTCTCCGGCACCCGGTGGGCGTAACCCGAGGCGTCCAGCACCGGACGGGTGCCGTCCGCCGCCTTCGTCGCCAGGAACATGCCGCGTGTGACGTCGTCGAGGACCGTGATGCGGTCGTGCAGGGGCTGGTAGGTCTCGTTGAGCGGGCACCAGCCGACGATCGCCGGGTGGGAGTAGTCGCGCTCCACCGCCTCCAGCCACTGCGTGGTGTACGAGGCGTCGGGCTGCTGGTTGTTCCCGCGCGCCCCCGTCTCGCACCCCCAGTCCCCGAACTCGCCCCAGACGAGGTGGCCGAGCCGGTCGCAGTGGTGGAGGAAGCGCTCCTCGAAGACCTTCTGGTGCAGTCGCGCCCCGTTGAACCCCGCGGCCTGCGCCAGCTCGATGTCGCGGACCAGCGCCGCGTCGTCGGGTGCCGTCATCAGGCCGTCCGGGTAGTACCCCTGGTCCAGCACCAGGCGCTGGAAGACCGGTTCGCCGTTGAGCAGCACCGCCCGGCCGCGGACGGTGACCGAGCGCAGTCCGGCGTAGGAGTCCGCCGAGTCCACCACCTCGCCGCCCGCGTCCAGGAGTTCGAGCCGCAGGTCGTACAGGTGCGGGTCGGCAGGCGACCAGGTGCGCCGCCGTTCCTCGGGCACGGCAAGCACCAGGCGCGGTGCGGCCGACAGGTCGGCGCGCGCCTCGGCGGTGACGACCTCTCCCGATCCGTCCGAGAGGTGCGCCCGCACCCGGTGGCCGGGCAGGCACGCGGACAGCGGCACCTCGACGTGGAAGGCCCCGGCGGCCAGGTCGGGGGTGATCCGGGGCCGGCGCAGGTGGACCGCGCGCGGCACCGGCTCCAGCCACACCGTCTGCCAGATGCCGGTGGTGCGGGTGTAGTGGCACCCCGAGTTGCCGTACCAGGTCGCCTGCTTGCCGCGCGCCTGCGGACCGTGCCGGCTGTCCCGTGCCCGCACCACCACGACCGCCTCCTCGCCGGCCTCGGCGACGCCGGCCAGGTCCGCGGTGAACGGCGTGAACCCGCCGCGGTGCCGGGCGACCTCCACGCCGTTGACCCAGACGGTCGCGTCGTGGTCGACGGCCTGGAAGTGCAGGAGGACGCGCGATCCCTGCCACTGGGCGGGGACGGTCACCCGCCGCCGGTACCAGACGGCCTCCAGGAAGTCGGTGTGCGCGACGCCCGACAACTGCGACTCGGGGCAGAACGGCACGGTGATCTCGCCGGCGGGCTCGGTCTCGCGCAGCCCGCGCTCCAGGCCGGTGTCGGCCTGGTCGATCTCGAACCCCCACGTTCCGTTGAGGCACAGCCAGCGGTCGCGGACGAACTGGGGCCGGGGGTACTCCGGGCGCGGGATGGAAGGGGTCTCGTCGGACACGGCGCTCCCGATTGCTCTGCGGTGGTAAGGGCTTGCGAGGTGCTGCCGGGTCATGCCACCACGTCTTGTACATCGATGTAAATAGGCGGAAGGGGACTGCGTGGCAGGTGAGTCGGGGGAGCGGGAGCGCGGGGCGGGGGTCAGCCCTCCCGGCCGTCGCCCCCTGGCGGCGGCACGCTGCTCTCCCGCACCACGAGCCGGTGGCCCACCCGCCGCAGCGCCGGCGGACCGGCCTGCTCGGCACCCGCTTCGATGCGGTGCGCCAGCAGGTCGACGGCGGTGCGGGCGAGGGCCGGCTTGTCGGGCGCGACCGTGGTGAGGGACGGGATGGTGAAGTCGGCGGCCTGGATGTCGTCGAAGCCGACCACCGACACCTCCCGGGGCGTGGACAGCCCCGCCTCGTGCAGGGCCCGCAGCGCACCGATCGCCAGGTGGTCGTTGAGGCACAGCAGCGCGTCCGGGCGCTCGCGGCGGCGGACCAGCGCGGCGGTGGCGGTGGCCCCGTCCCGCCAGTGGAACTCCTCGACCGGCACCAGCAGTCCGGGGTCGAACGGGAGGCCGGCCGCCGCCAGGGCCTGCTGGTAGCCCTCGGTGCGGAGCCGCTCGGTGGCCGCCGCCTCCGGCGAGGTGTCGCCGCCCACCACCGCGATCCGTCGGCGCCCGGCCGCCAGCAGGTGCGCGGTGGCCTCGCGCGCCGCCGCCACGTTGTCGATGCCGACATGGTCGCCCAGCCCCGGGATCTCCTGCTCGCCCAGGAGGACCAGCGGCACCCGGACGTCCGCCGCCGCCAGGTCTTTGGGGCGCAGCGAGAGGGGGCTGAGCAGTACGCCGTCCACGAAGTCCGACTCGAAGCCCCGCAGGGCGGCGCTCTCGCGCTCCGGCCGGGCCCCCGTCTGGTGCACCAGGACCGTCCAGGAGCGCTCCTCGGCCGCCTCGACCACGTGCTTGGCCAGCTCGGAGAAGTAGGCCACGTCCAACTCGGGCACGGCCAGCGCGACCGTGCCGGTGCGTCCGGTGCGCAGTTGCCGGCCGGCGAGGTTGACGCGGTACCCGAGGGCGTCGATGGCCTCGCGCACGGCCTGCCGGGTGCGGTCCGAGACGTGCTGGTAGTCGTTGATGACGTTGGAGACCGTCTTCTCCGAGACGCCCGCGTACCGGGCCACGTCCTTGATCCTCGGCCTCGCCGCCACGCTCACGTCCCCGCCTCTCCTCGGTGCGGCGTCGATCGTATCGGCCGGTCCCGCGCCCGGGGGGACCGCACGGCAGGCGGTGTGACCCGCCCGGACACGGGCGTGCCGCCCCGACAGCGTCGAGGCGGCACGTCGTCCTGTTCCCGATTACCGCGCAGGGTGTGCGCGGCCGGCGCTCACGGCCGCGCACACCGGTCAGCGGCGGTGGCCGCCGCCGTGGTGCCACCCGCCACCGTGGTGGTGGCCGTGGTGCCAGCCACCGTGGTGGTGGCGGCCGTGGTGCCAGCGGCCGTGGTCGCGGCCGTGGCCCCAGTCGTCGTGGTGGCGTCCCCAGTCGCCCGGGTCGGCGGCGGTCACCGTCTGCGGGGCGGCTGCGGGGGCGGCGGAGGCGGCCGTCGCGGGCAGGGCGACGGCGAGGGCCGCCGCGCCTGCCACCGCGACGACGGAGAGACGGGTCAGAAAACGAGCCATGGGAGCTCCCTTTCCTGACGTGGCACCAGGTGCCCACGTCATCGAATCCGCCCGGGAACATCCCGGGCACTGACACTGTGACCCGTTCCAGGACGACTTACGCCACTAAAGCCGTTTTTCAGGTGACACGGTCCTGTGTGCACTACTTCTGCGCGCCCCGCACGCCCCGCGCCCCTCACCGGTCACGCGCTCCTCACGCGCGCCTCAGCGGGGCGGGCGCGCCGGTCGAGGAGCGCGCCGCACGGCCGCCCCCGGGCCGGAGCCGCCCGCACCCGCGCCCCACCGGCCGTGCGCCCCGCGCCCGGAGCGGCTCAGTGCGCCGTCCACCCGCCGTCCAGCGTCAGACTCGCCCCCGTCATGTAGCCGCTGTGCGGGCCGCACAGCCACAGCACGGCCTCCGCCACCTCCTCGGGCTCGATCAGCCGCTTGACGGCGGTGCGCTCCAGCATCACCTGCTGCACCACCTCCTCCTCCGGGATGCCGTGGGACCTGGCCTGGGTGGCGATCTGCTGCTCCACCAGTGCGGTGCGGACGTACGCGGGGTTGACGCAGTTGCTCGTGACCCCGTGCGGCGCCCCCTCCAGCGCAACGACCTTGCTCAGCCCTTCCAGGCCGTGCTTGGCGCTCACGTAGGCGGACTTGTACAGGCTGGCCCGCAGCCCGTGGACGGAGGAGATGTTGACGACCCGCCCCCAGCCCCGCTCGTACATCGCCGGCAGGGTGCGGCGCAGGATGCGGAACGGCGCCTCCACCATCACCCGCTGGATGAGGGCGAAGCGCTCCGGCGGGAACTCGTGCACCGGCGCCACGTGCTGGAGCCCGGCGTTGTTGACGACGATGTCCACGTCCGCCGGGAGCGCCTCCACCGCCTCGGGGTCGGAGAGGTCGGCCACGTGCGCCTGGCCGCCGACCTGCGCCGCCACCTCGGCGGCCTTCCCGGCCGCGATGTCCACCACATGCACGTGTGCGCCGGCAGCCGCCAACGCCAGGGCGCAGGCCCGTCCGATCCCGCCGGCCGCGCCCGTCACCAGCGCCGTGCGGCCCGCCAGGGAGCCGGGCGGAGCGTCGGCCCGGGCGTTCGCCGGGGTGCGGGAGGGGGCTTCGGGGCGCAGGTCACGGGAGCTGTCCATGGCCGTACCGTAGGCACGGCCCGCACCCCGATGCACATGAGCCCCCCACACAAACCGCCGGTCACCTGTGGTGCGCGGGGCCATGGTGAGAGCGGCCCGGGAACGCGGGACGCCGGCCGCCCGCACACCGGCCCGGACGCGGCGCCGGGCCCCGGCCGACTGCGCCGAAGTGGTGAGGGGGCCCTTGGGCAACGGGTGGGAACACCACCGAAGGGGCTCGCGGATGGTGGCCGCTCCCATACGCGGGCGAGGCGGCCGGGAATACCGTCCGCCTCGGAAGCCCTCGCACCCGGCCCGCCCGGTCGCGCCCCGCGGAACACCCGCGGCGCGAGGACTTCGCAGGACGCCCCCGCCGCCGTCCTGCCCGCGCCCGCCGCCCCGGACCGGCGCCGGGTCCGCGGCCACCACCCCCCGTCAGGCCCGCACATCCGGCAACCCCCAGGAGCCGCCATGACACCGCCCCCACCCCGCCGCCGGCCCCCCGCCCGCCGGCCGCTGCGCCACCTGCTGGCCGCGGCCCTCGTCACCGCCCTCACCGGACTGCTCGGTGTGCTCGGGGTGGCCGCCCCGGCGCCCGCAGCCGCGGCCGGCAGCCTCCAGCAGGTCACCAATTTCGGCGCGAACCCCGGCAACCTCCAGATGTACGCCTACGTCCCGGCCGGCCTGCCGGCCAACGCCCCGCTCGTCGTGGCACTGCACGGCTGCACCCAGTCGGCCAACGCCTACTACAGCAACTCCGGTTGGCCCAAGTTCGCCGACAAGTGGCACTTCGCCGTGGTCTTCCCGCAGACCACCTCCGCCAACAACATCCAGTCCTGCTTCAGTTGGTTCGACTCCACCAAGGACACCCGCGACAAGGGCGAGGCCGCCTCGGTCCGGCAGATGGTCTCCTACGCCCAGTCGGCCTTCGGCAGCGACCCGAAGCGGGTCTACGTCACCGGCCTGTCCGCGGGCGGCGGCATGGCGGCGGACCTCCTCGCCGACTACCCCGACGTCTTCGCCGGCGGCTCCGTCGACTCCGGGCTGCCCGCGCAGTGCGCCACCACCCTCACCGCCGCCTCCGGCTGCCAGATGAACAACCAGAACCTCAGCCCCGGGCAGTGGGGTGACAAGGTCCGCGCCTCCTACCCCGGCTACTCGGGTCCGTGGCCGCGGGTCGCCATCTGGCAGGGCAGTGCCGACTACACGGTCTACCCGGTCAACGGCACCGAACTGCGCGACCAGTGGACGGACGTGTGGGGCACCGGCCAGACCGCGTCCAGCACCGCCACGCTCCCCGGCAACACCACCGAGAGCCTCTACGACGACAGCAGCGGGAAGCCCGCCGTCGCCCTCTTCCAGATCTCCGGCATGGGGCACGGCCTCCCCGTCGACCCCGGCTCAGGCGACGAACAGTGCGGCACCGCGGGCGCCTACTTCCTCGACACCGTCTGCTCCTCCTACTACACCGCGAAGTTCTGGGGCCTGGACGGCGACGGCGGCGGTCAGCCCGACCCCGGCACCCTGCCCGCCCCCACCGGGCTGAAGGTCACCGCCACCACCGACACCGGCGCCTCGCTGTCCTGGAACCCCGTCTCCGGCGCGTCCTCCTACACCGTCCACCGCAACGGGACGAAGGCCGGCACCGCCACCGCCACCTCCTTCACCGACACCGGCCTGACCGCCGGCACCACCTACGCCTACACCGTCGCCGCCACCGGCTCCGACGGCCGGACCGGCAGCCCCTCGGCCGCCGTCAGCGCCACCACCACCGGCGGGCAGAGCGCGCAGTGCTTCACCGCCACCAACTACGCCCACGTCGCCGCCGGAAGGGCCCACACCAGCGGCGGCTACACCTACGCCGACGGCTCCAACCAGAACATGGGCCTGTACAACGTCTTCACCACCCACACCCTCAAGCAGACCGGCGCCGACACCTACGTCATCGCCGACTCGGGCTGCGGGTCCTGAGCGGACGGTCCGCCACCAAGCGGTTCCCCCGGGCCGGGGCGGGCCGTCCGCTCAGCACTCCGCGCTCTCCCCGTCCGGGAAGCGCACCACCACCCGCGCCCCGGCCCCCTCGCCCACCACCTCGCAGTCCACCGCGGTGCGCAGGGCGCCGGGGTCGAGGGCGTCGCGGGTCAGCGCCACCAGCGTCACGTGGACGGAGAACTCCCGCCCCGCGCCGGTGGCGCTCAGGTACGGGGTCGCCGAATGGGAGCCGAAGGCGTTGGCCCCGACCTGCCGCGCCACCCCGGCACCGCCCTCGTCGGCGTCCGCCGGCCCCCAGCCGTACAGCCCCACCACAGCGCTGGCCAGGCCCGCGGTGGTGCGTGCCACCGCCCAGTCCGGCCCCGTGGCCACCTGCGGCGGAGCGGCGTCGGCCACCGCGTACCCGCCCTCGCGCACCGCCGTGTGCGGCCCGGTCACGCGGTGCACCCGGACCTCCCACGGCCCGTGCACCACACTGGTGGTGCTCACCGAGACCGCCCCCGCGCCGCCCCCCGCCCCACCGCCCGGACCGGACCCGTCGGTTCCGGCTCCGACCTGCGCCTCGTAGCGGGAGGAGGCCGTGCCGCCCCGGCAGGACAGCGGGACGATGCGCCGGCGGCGGCTGGGGCGGCCGTCGGCGCCGACCACCGCGAAGTGGCCGTCCAGGCCGGCCCGCCACGCCAGGTCGCCGGCCTCCGGCGCGGTGGCCGTGGAGTAGCCGAACTTCGCGTAGTGCGGGTCGTCCTCGGCCGGGCCGGAGGCCGGGTTGTGGTCGCTGCCGTGGTTGACCAGCCGCACGATGCCGTCGTGGCGGGTGGCGTGCAGCAGCCAGCCGGGAGCCGGGAGCGCGGTGCAACTGTCCGACTCCTCGACGGGGAGCGGGAGTTCACGCTCGGTCCACACCGGGTGGTCGGCGGGCAGCAGCAGTCCGAGGAAGCCCTTGCTCGCCCAGTACGGGGAGGCCGGCCCGGAGTAGGGCTGGGTCGTGGGCAGGAAGGTGTCGTACCAGCCGAGCGGCAGCAGGCCCCGCTCGTCGGGCACCCCGCGCTCCATGAAGTGCCGCACCGCCCCCGAGGCCAGCCGGCGGGTCAGGCCCGGCGCGAGCGGCGAGCAGTCGGCGAGCGCACCCAGCCACACCGGGGCGAGGGCGGCGAACCGGTAGGCCAGCGACCGCCCCTGGTGCACCGGCGCGCCGTCACCGCCGAAGAAACGCGGGTAGTCGCGCAGGAACAGCGACAACCGCTCCCGGTAGACCTGCGCCCTGCCGCCGTCCTCCGGGCCCGCGATCCGCGCCCACAGCAGCGGGTACAGGTGCAGGGCCCAGCCGCCGTAGTAGTCGAAGTTGCGCCCGTCGCCGTCGGTGTACCAGCCGTCGCCGACGTACCAGTCCTCGATCCGCTCCAGGCCGCCCTCGATGTCCGCCCGGCTGTGCGGCGCGCCGACCGAGGCGAGGAACTGCTCCGCGACCACCTGGAACAGACGCCAGTTGTTGTCCCAGGTGCGGGCCGAGACGAAACCGGAGAACCAGTCCACCACCCGCTCCTGCACCCGCGCGTCCAACCGGTCCCAGATCCACGGGCGGGTCTCGTGCAGGCCCACCGCGACCGAGGCGGCCTCCACCATCTGCTGCGAGCAGTCCGTCAGCGCCGGCCAGGACTCGCCCGAGGCCGGGTCGGTGCCGGCGTCCAGGCCCCGCGCGTACCTCTCCAGGAGAAGCGGATCGACCGCGCCCCGGGCCCCGGCGACACGGAACGCGGCCAGCAGGAACGTCCGCGCGTACCCCTCCAGGCCGTCGCAGACCACACCCGACCAGGAGGCGCGCCCCGGCAGCCGGTACTGGGCGGCGCCCGGCGTCGCGTAGGGCGCAACGGACGCCAGGAGGTGGTCGGCCACCGCCTCCCAGTGCGCACGGGTCCACCCGGTGCGCGGGGAGCGGACCCGGTCGGTGGGGGGCAGCGGCAGGTGGGGGGCGGGCACGGCGGCTCCTTGTGCTGGGCGGTCAGTACGTCAGGACGGCCTGGTGGGTGTGGCCGTGGGAGCCGCCGACCGCCACGGTCAGCGTGGTGTGCGGCCCGCAGGTGACGGTCACCGAGTCGTCGGCGCGCCGCACCCGGCGCGCCGCCAGGGGCAGGGTCACGGTGAGCGTCGTCGCCGTGCGGCCCGGGTCCGCCACCGCCACGCTCACGCGGCCCGCGGCGCGCCGCACCAGGACGGTGCCGGGCCCGTCGCAGCGCACGCCCGCCACCTCGCCCGCCGCCCAGAAGTGCGCCGCGAACAGCCCGTACTCCGGAGCCCGGACGGCCTGTACCTGGGCTGAGTTGGCGACGACGCGGGCCGCGGAGGTGAGCGACCATGCCGCGGTGCGCACCGCACTCGCGCCCGGCAGCACCGCGTAGGCGTAGCGCGCCCCGGAGGGGGAGCGGCCGTGGTCGAACCAGAGGGTCAGGTACTCCCGCGTCAACGGGCCGGCGCTGCCGGCGGTGTCGGCGCCGGTGTCGATGTCGGCCCAGGCGCCGGTGCGTTGCTCCCGCAGGACGCGCAGCCGGGCGCCACCGGGCAGGACGTAACCGCCGAAGCCCGACAGGTGGGCCCAGCGCAGGTGCCGCAGCGAACCGTCCGGTGAGGACCACGGGTGGCCGTCGACCAGCAGGCGCGCACCGGCCCCGCGCGGTCGCCGGTTGTCCAGGACTGTCTCGACGGTGCGGCCGTCGCCCGCGGTGACGTCGGCGCCCAACGCCAGCACCGCGTCGTCCAGGTGGAACCACGCCTTGCGGGCCCGCAACGAGGAACCCTCGGCGGCGAGTTCCATGGCCGAGGCGCCGAACCTGTCCTCCAGCACCGCGCCCCCGGCCACCGCGTTCGACGGCAGGTGGGTGCTGGTCCCCGCGGACGAGCCCAGGTCGGCCCGGTGCCGGGTGTCGACGGTCGTGCCGGGCAGCCGGTACGGGTCGACCGTCGGCCAGAAACCGTCCCCGTACTGCCCGAGGTCGTCGGCGGTGTGGAAGTAGGTCATGCCGTCGCCGGTGTACCAGCCGTGCAGGTTCTCGCCGTTGCCCGCCTCGTAGGCGCTGATCCGGCGGGAGGAGAGGGCCAGCGCGCACGTCCAGCCCGGGCGGCGGTGCACCACACGGTCCATGTCGGCCAGGACGTCGTGCCCGGTGGGGGCGGCCATGGCCCGCACCCCGTCGTCCGCCAGCAGCGCCACGGCCCGCGCCACGTCCGGCACGGCGGCGTCGGCGGTGAACGGCACGGTGCGGTTGCGCTCCAACCAGCCCTTGACCACCGGCAGCCAGCTCTCCCGGTAGGAGGCGGGCGCGGTCTCGGCCAGCAGCAGCACCGCCGAGAGGGCGGCGGCACCGTCCACGTGGTCGGGCGCCGCCTGACGGGAGATCGCCCGGCCGCGCACCGCGTCCGTCACGACGCCCTCGTGCAGCACCGGGAGGAAGGAGCGCTCCACCGCGTCGTACACCACGTCCACCGCCGGGTCCGTGACCGCCCACGGCGACTGCGCCAGCAGCGCCAGCAGGTAGGCGAGGCCGCCCAGCAGCACCGAACCGTAGGTGCCGGTGTACGCCACGCAGCCGTGCTGGACGAAGGAGCCGTCGGCGTAGAAGCCGTCGCCCGAGGTCACCAGGCGGAAGAGGCTGTTGCGGCCGTTCCCGCGCCGGTCGGAGAGACCGTCGCGGGCGAGCGCCACCCGTGCGTCGTCACGGCCCAGCAGCCCGCTGAGCGCGACGATCACGGCCTTGTCGGACCGGTTGGCGCCCGTCTCCGGCAGCGAAGGACTGCCCGTGCGGCGGTCCGGGTCGGGCACGAACGCGGCGACGCTCTCCAGGTGCGCGGCCAGGTCCGCGGCGGGCACCCGGTCACCCAGCAGGACCAGGCAGTCCACCAGGGCGCGCGGGGCGCCGATCTCCCAGAACCACCAGTTCCCGCTCTCCGCCGCCCCCTTGTGGTAGGCCGCGTCGTGGAGGAGGCGGAGCCCGGCGACGACCGCGTCGGCGACCTCCGCACGCCCGGCGAAAGAGGTGCCCGGAGTGGCCCAGGCCAGGGCGAGCGACCGCAGCCGGGTGTGGCTCTGCCCCAGGTTGCCGGAGTCGGTGACGGGGGACAGGTCGGGCCAGAGCGAGGTGCGGTCCGCGGAGGTGTCCAGTCGCGCCCACAGCGGTTCGGCGACGGAGTCCAGGGCGGCGAGGGCGGGTGCGAACGCCGGGTCGGCGGTGTCGGCCGTGCCGCCGGTCAGCAGCGCACGCGCCCGGGCCAGGGGCGGGCCGTAGGGGTCGTCCGCGGCGGGGGCGGAGGCAGTGGTGGCCGCGAGGGCCCGAGGTGCGAGGAGCGGGGCGGACGCCGCGGCGGCGCCGGTCGCGGCGAGCAGGGTGCGGCGGCTGACGGGATGGGGCACGGGGCCTCCGATCGGACGGGCGGTGCGGGACGGGCGATGCGGGACGGGCGGTGCGGTAGGGCGCCTCATCGCCGTAAGGCGCCGGGGGAGCGGGGGGCGACGGAGTCGCGGACCACGATGTGCGTCCCCAGCCGCACCACCCCCGAGGCCGCCTCCCGCCACTGGTCGTCCCCGCTGTCGCCGACGGCGACCCGCACCGCGGCCCGCCCCAGCTCCTCCAGCGGGACGTGCACGGTGGTCAGGCGCGGGCGGAGCTCCTGGGCCACCGGGACGTCGTCGTAACCGACCAGGGAGACGTCCTGCGGCACCCGCACCCCCGCCTCCTCCAGCGCCTGGGCCGCGCCGGCGGCGACGATGTCGTTGGCCGCGAAGACCGCGGTGAACTCCAGGCCGCTGCGCAGGATCTCCCCCATGCGCCGGTGGCCGAAGGCACGGCCGAAGGCGCCCGGGTGCTCCAGCTCCGGGTCCGGCTCCACGCCCCGCAACCGCAGCGCCCTGCGGTGCCCCGCCAGCCGGTCGCGGGTGGTGGACAGCCGGGGCGAGCCGCCGAGGTAGACGATGCGCTCGTGGCCCTGGGTGAGGAGGTGGTCGGTCAGGGCGAAGGCACCGCCCTCGTTGTCGTACTCCACCGACGCCGTCGGCACGCCGGGCCCCAGAGCGGGCCGGCCGCACAGCACGAGGCGGGAGCCGTCCGCCGCCAGCTCCCGTGCCCGGTCGGCGAGTTGGGCGGTGTAGGCCCGGTCCTGCACGCTGCCGCCCACCACGATCACCGCGTCGGCGCGCCGCTCGTGCAGCAACTCGACGAAGGCCAGTTCCCGTTGCGGGTCGCCCTGGGCGGAACAGACCAGGCAGAGCCGGTCCCCGGCTGCCGCCTCCCGCTCCACCCCCCGGGCGATGTAGGCGTAGAACGGGTCGACGACGTCACCGACGACGATGCCGACGGTCCTGGCCGACACGCCCGCCAACGCTCTGGCGTGCGCGTTGACCACGTACCCCAGCTCCCGCACGGCCGCCTCGACCCGCTCCCTGGTGGCCGCGGCCACCGGGTAGTTGCGGTTCATCACCCGCGACACGGTGGCCGTGGAGACACCCGCGGCCCGCGCCACGTCCGAGACCGTGGCCCGTCGTCTGCCCTGCGCAGCGGTGGTGTCCCCGTCCCGTTCCCGAGCGGTGGTGGTCTGCCGCCGTCCCATCGACGCCCCCTCGTGGTCGCTGCAGCCGCCCCGGTCCCGGGTCGGGACCGGCGTGCACGGCGCGGCCGTCCGGCCCGAGGGTGTCATGCGATCCGCTCCCAGTCGCCGGCGCGCACCTCGTGGCGGAGCGGCAGGCCCCGGGCGTACCGGTCCAGCTCGTCCACCGCGCAGGCGCCGAGCCGGCCGACCTCGTTGCCCTGCGCGCCGGCCAGGTGCGGGGTCAGCCAGACGTTCGGCAGGTCCCACAACGGGTGGTCGGCGGGCAGCGGTTCGGGGTCGGTGACGTCGAGCACCGCGTCCAGCCGGCCGCTCACCAGGTGCCCGGTGAGCGCCTCGGTGTCGACCAGCGAGCCCCGGGCCGTGTTGACCAGGAGGGTACCGGGCCGCATCAGCCCCAGCCGGTAGGCGTCCAGGAGGTGGCGGGTCCGCGGTGTCTGCGGCGCGTGCAGGGTCACCACGTCGCAGGTGGCCACGAGGGTGTCCAGGTCGGTGGGGACCGCCCCCAGCGCCCGCACCTCCGCGTCCGGGAGGTACGGGTCGTGCAGGTGGACCTCCGCGTCGAGCGCGGACAGCAGCTCGACGACGCGGCGGCCGGTGCGGGAGGCGCCGACGACGCCGACGGTCAGGCCGTGCGTGCCGAGCCAGGGCAGCCGGTCCAGGTCGGCCGCCGTGCGGTGGGTGCGGCGGTCCCGGTAGAGGCTGCCCAGGGTGAACGCGCGCTTGGCGCCCAGGACGACGGCCGCCAGGGTGAACTCCGCGACGGGTACGGCGTTGGCGTCCGCAGCGGAGGAGACCGCCACGCCCCGGCCGAACACCTCCACGCCCAGGAAGGTCTTGACGGTGCCCGCCGCGTGCAGCACGGCGCGCAGCTTCGGGGCGCGGTCGAGCACCGCCGGGTCCAGCGGCGGGCAGCCCCAACCGGTCAGCAGCACTTCGGCCTCCGCCAGCGCCGCCACGGCCGGTGGCGAGGTGAACTCCGCCAGCGGGACACCGGGTTGCAGATCACCGACCTGCTCCAGACGGTGCCGCACCGCGGGCGGGAAGACCTCGTCGAGCAGGGCGGGGCTCATGGCGACGACCGTGCGGGGCCGTCGCGCGGCCGGCGGGACGGCGACCGCTCCCCGCGGAGCCGGCGCCTCTTCGGTGATGTGCACCGTGCCTCCGGATAGTAAGCGGGTACTGCCGACTGCGAGGACGGTAGGGATCGGCCGCACACGCCGTCAACCCGTCACGCAACGCCAACCAGCGTCAGGTATCGGTGACTTGGGAAGACCGCTGCAATGTCCGGTTTGGCTCTGTGGTGCGGGACACACTGGTTCCGCCCAGCGTATTGACGGTGGCGGTAACCGGTTACTAGCTTGCCGCCGCAACAAGGCCCATCCTCCGGAGCCCGTCTGCCGAACAGGAACCCCGCCATGGCTGAGACCACTACGGCGCCGTCGCCGCCCCGCCGGCGACGCGGGCCGCGATCCCCGGCGCGTCCCGGCCCCGCCCACAACCGCCTGTCACTGTGGCAACGCCTGCGCCGCGACCGGGTGATGCTGCTGCTCACCCTGCCCGGACTGCTCTACTTCCTGGTCTTCCACTACCTGCCGCTGCTCGGCTACGTGGTGGCCTTCCAGGACTACCAGCCCTACCTCGGTTACCTGCACAGCGCCTGGGTGGGGTTCGCCAACTTTGCCGAGGCCTTCGCCCAGCCCGCCTTCTGGTCGGCGACCGGCAACACCCTCGAAATCGCCCTCATCCAGCTGGTGTTCTTCTTCCCCGTCCCCATCGCCCTGGCGCTGCTGCTCAACAGCATCGCCGGCGACCGGGTCCGGCGGTTCGTGCAGAGCGTCGTCTACCTGCCGCACTTCATCGGCTGGGTCATCATCGTCTCGATCTTCCAGCAGGTGCTGGGCGGCGCCGGACTGCTGCCCGACCTCCTGGACAAGGTGGGCCTGCCGCGCTACGACATGATGGCCGACCCGCACGCCTTCCCCTGGCTGCTGACGCTGGAACTGGTCTGGAAGGACGCCGGCTGGGGCACCATCATCATCCTCGCCGCCCTGCTCGCCATCGACCGGCAGCTCTACGAGTCCTCGGCCATCGACGGCGCCGGGCCCTGGCGGCGGCTGTGGCACGTGACCCTGCCCGGCATCTCCCCGGTCATCGTGCTGCTGCTCATCCTCAACCTCGGCAACATCCTCTCCGTCGGCTTCGAGCAGATCCTGCTCCAGCGCGACGCCGTCGGTCCCGGCGCGGGCGAGGTCCTCGACACGTACGTCTACTACCACGGCATCCGGGACAACGACTGGGGAACGGCCGCCGCCGTCGGACTGGTGAAGGCCGTCGTCGGCACCGCCCTCGTCCTCGGCGCCAACCGGTTCGCCCACCGCCTGGGCCACGAGGGGGTGTACCGCGGTGCTGACCGCTGACCGGACCGCGCCCGAGAGCGCACCCGCCGACCCGGGGGCCACCGCGCCCGCACCGGGGAGCACCGGGGCCCGGCGACGCCGCCCCACGGCCGGCCGCCCGCCCTGGATGGAGCAGCCGACCCGGCTGGGCCGCGCCGTCAAGGCCACCGTGCTGGTGCTCGTCGTCGCCGCCGTGGCCTACCCGCTGCTGGGCGTCCTCGGCACCAGCATCGCCTCGCAGTCCGACATCATCCGCTCCACCGGGCTGGTGCTCTGGCCCGACCACCCCACCCTCGACGCCTACCGCACCATCCTCACCGGCGGCGTCGTCACCCGCGCCCTGCTGGTGAGCATCGGCGTCACCGTCCTGGGCACCGGCGCCAGCCTGGTCGTCACCGTCTGCATGGCCTACGGACTCTCCCGCCGCGAGGTCACCGGCTCCCGGCTCATCCTCATGACCGCGCTGTTCACCATGCTCTTCAACGCCGGCATCATCCCCAACTTCCTCCTGGTCAAGGGCATCGGCCTGTACGACACCTACGCCTCGCTGGTGGCGCCCACCCTCGTCTCCGCCTTCAACCTGGTGGTGCTGCGGGCCTTCTTCATGAACCTGCCCGAGGAGCTCTACGACGCGGCGCGCGTGGACGGCGCCGGCGACCTGCGGATCCTGCTCCGGCTGGTGCTGCCGCTGTCCAAGGCCGTCATCGCCGTGGTGAGCCTCTTCTACGCCGTCACCTACTGGAACGCCTTCTTCAACGCACTGCTCTACCTGGACGGTTCCGACAAGTGGCCGCTGCCGATGGTCCTGCGCACCTACGTGCTCCAGGGCCAGAGCCTCAGCAGCGCCGCGGCGGGCGAGTCCCTCGCCCCGGAACAGGCCGTGCAGATGGCCGTCCTGGTGATCGCCGTCGTACCGATCCTGCTGGTCTACCCCTTCCTGCAGCGGTACTTCACCAAGGGCGTGCTGACCGGCGCGATCAAGGGATGATCCGCGGCGACCGCACCTCCTCCCGCCCTCCGCAAAGGAGAGAAACGATGCCCGGCTCCACACCGATCGACAGACGCGCACTGCTCCGCCTGGGCACCGGCCTCGGCCTGGGGGTGGCCGCCGCGCCCCTCCTCGCCGCCTGCGGGGACGGGGCGAGCGCGGCGAAGGCCGAGGCCAAGAGCGACAAGCTGCTGCCGGCCACCGTCCGCCGCAACTTCGGCCTCACCCCCGACCTGCCCGGTACCGCCGCGGGCGTCCCCCAGGGCTTCTACAGCTACCCCGCCAAACCGCTGCGGGCGACCAGGGGCACGCCGCTCAAGGGCGCCCAGCCGATATCCGCGACCCTGGAGACCTTCTCCCCACCGCCACCGGCCCGCGGCCGGAACGCCGCCTGGCGGGCGATCGAGGACCTGCTCGGCGGCCGGGTCGACATCACCGCCGTGCCCGCCGACGACTACCCGACGAAGTTCTCCACCATGGTCGCCGGCGACTCCCTGCCCGACGTCTTCATGTACCCCGAGACCGGCGGCGCCGACAACAAGGCCGCCTTCCTCGCCGCCACCTGCGCCGACCTCACCCCCTTCCTCGCCGGCGACAAGGTCCGCGACTACCCCAACCTCGCCGCCATCCCCAAGAGCGCCTGGCAGAACGCCGTCTTCGGCGGCCGGCTCCACGGCGTTCCCATCACCCGCAGCGGCACCGGCGGCGCCGGCTTCTACCGCCACGACCTGTTCGCCGAGGCCGGCGTCGACGACCTCGACCAGATCACCGACCTGGACCGCTTCGTCGAACTCTGCAAGGAGCTGACCCGGCCGAAGCAGGACCGGTACGCCATCATGACCGGCGCCCAGAACCTCATCGCCATGTCGGCCGGCTCCCCGAAGGACTGGCGGATGGACACCCGGACGGGAAAGTTCACCCACCGCCTGGAGACCGCCGAGTTCCGCCACGCCGTCGAGGTGATGCGCGACCTGTACAAGGCCGGCTGCTACTACCCCGGGACCGTCGGGATGAGCGGGGTGCAGAGGGTCAAGTACACCGACATGTTCAAGAACGGCAAGGCCGCCTACGTCTACGACGGCATGCCCGCCTACCTGGCCCTCGGCTCCTCCGGCTACGTCGACACGATGGCCGCGATCGACAGGAGCTTCGACGTCCGCCCCATGCGCCCGGTGGGGAAGGACGCCCTGGTCTGGCAGGACAACATCGCCCTGTCCAACGTCCACCTGCGCAAGGCCTCCGCCGACCGCGTCCGGCAGGTGCTGCGCCTCCTGGACTTCGCCGCCGCCCCCTTCGGCAGCCAGGAGTACACGCTGGTCACCTACGGCGTCGAGGGCACCGACTTCCACCGCGACGCCAAGGGCAACCCCGTCCTGACCAAGCAGGGCGTCGCCGACGTCAGCGTCCCCTGGGGCAAGCTCGCCTCCGCCGTCCCCGCCGTCTACTCCTCCACCAGCCGCAAGGGCGTGGAGCGCGAACACGAGGCGTTCCGCGCGATGATCCCCATGGTCGCCCCCGACCCCACCCTCGGCTACTCCTCACCCACCTGGGACTCCAAGGGCTACGGCAGCCTCTACACCTTCGAGCAGGACGGCGTGAAGGACATCGTCACCGGCCGCCGCCCCCTCTCGTACTGGAAGCAACTCACCCGCGACTACCTTGCGCAGGGCGGCGAGAGCGCCCGCCACGAGTTCGAAGAGGCCGCGCAGCAGGGCGGCAAGCGGTGAGGCCCGCCCTCAGCCGCCGGGCGGCCCTCACCCTCGCCGGCGCCGCGGCCGCCACCCCGGTACTCGCCACCCCCGCCGCGGCCCGCCGGCCCACCCCCACCCCGGGTGCGCCCGGCGTCGGCGACCCGCTCTTCCCCACCCTCGGCAACGGCGGCTACCAGGTCACCCACTACGACCTGACCTTCGACTTCACCCCCGTCACCTACGACTACACCGGCACCGTCACCCTGCTGGCCACCGCCACCCAGGACCTCTCCGCGTTCAACCTCGACTCCGACGGGCACACCGTCGACGCCGCCACCGTCGACGGGCGCCCGGCCCGCTGGGGACTGACCGCCGGACGCAGCGGCCAGGAACTGACGCTCACCCCCGCCACCCCGCTGCGCGACGGGCAGCCGTTCACCGTCACCGTGCGGTACCACGGCAACGGCAAGGGCGCGCGCACCGGCCTCACCGGCTGGCGGTTCGGCAGCGACGGCGGCTTCGCCTGCGCCGCCCAGTCCTCCCGCGCCGACACCTTCCTCCCCTGCAACGACACACCCTCCGACAAGGCCACCTGGACCTTCCACCTCAGCGCACCCGAGGGCTACGTCGCCGCAGCCAACGGCGAGTTGACGCACCGCACGCACCGCCCCGACGGCTCCACCGTCTGGCACTTCGCGCTGCGCGAGCGCATGGCCACCGAGCTGTGCGGCATCGCCGTCGTCAAGGGCACCTACCTGTGCGGCAGCAGCCACACCGGCCTGCCGCTGCGCCACCTCGTCCCCGCCGGGCAAGAGGACCGCTACGCCCCGGTCGTCGCCCGCACCGCCGACCACCTTGCCTGGACCGAGGCCCGGTTCGGCCGCTACCCGTTCTCCGTCTACGGCGTCCACATCTACGACGGCTACGGCGACGCCCTGGAGAACCAGACCCTCACCCTGATGGGCACCAACTGGTTCAAGCCCGACGCACACGGTAACCCCACCTGGGAGAACACCATGGTGCACGAGCTCACGCACCAGTGGTGGGGCGACAGCGTCACCCCGCGGGACTGGCAGCAGGCCTGGCTCAACGAGGGGCCCGCCACCTACTACGCCGCCGTCCACAGCGAGGAGCGGGGCTGGTCGGTGCTGGCCGACAAGATGAAGGCGACCTACGCCGCCCTGGACGCGGTGCGCGCCGCCGACGGACCTCCAGGCCTGCCCAAGGCGCTGGGCGGCACCAACATCTACGACGGCGGCGCCCTCGTCCTCTACGCCCTGCGCCGGCAGATCGGCAAACGGAGCTTCGACCGGGTGATGCGGCTGTGGCCCGAACGCCACCGGGACACCGTCGTCACCAGCGAGGACTTCCTCGCCCACACCGTCCGCGTCACCGGCGACCGCTTGCTGGCCCCCTTCCTGCGCGACTGGCTCTTCGGCCCCGTCAACCCGCCCATGCCCGGCCACCCCGACTGGACGGTGACCCCGTGACCCACCGCGCCCGCAGCCTCCTCGCCCTCGCGGCCGTCCTCGCCGCCGCACTCCTCACCCCGGCCCCCGCAGCCACCGCGGCCCCTGCCCCCCTCGTCCTGCACGCCGCCCCGCACGGCAGCGGCGACCACTGCGAGGCGGCCCGTCCCTGCTCGCTGACGGGGGCCCGGGACGCGGCCCGCGCCGCCCTCGCCGCCGACGCCGACCGCGGCGTCCGCGTCGAACTCCGGGGCGGCACCTACCGGATGACCGCGCCGCTCGCACTCGGCCCGCGCGACTCCGGAACCCCCGCGCACCCCGTCACCTGGACCGCCGCCCCCGGCGCCCGTCCCGTGCTCTCCGGCGGCCAGGTCCTCGACCACTGGACGCCACGGGCCGACGGCACCTGGACCACCCACGTGCCTGACGGCACCACCGCACGGCAGCTGTTCGTGGGCGGCCGGCGGGCCGTCCCGGCGCGCGGCGAGGCCTGCCCCGCCGCCGTCTGCGACGCCACGGCGAGCGGCATGAGCGGCGCCCGGGCCACCGGCATCGACCACTGGGCCCACCCCACCGACGCCGAGGCCGTCATCAAGGTCCGCTGGCGCAACTACCACTGCCGGATCGCCGGCGTGCACGGCGACACCCTCACCTTCGTCCAGCCCTGCTGGGCCAACTCCTCCTCCGGTACCGGCCGCACAGGCCCCGCCTGGGACACCACGACCGTCGACTCCAGCCGCTACGACGGCGTCGCCTGGTTCCAGAACGCACGCGAACTCCTGGACGAACCAGGTGAGTTCTCCTTCGAGTCCGGCACCGGCACCCTCACCTACCTGCCGCTCCCCGGTCAGGACATGCGCCACACCACCGCGCTCACCCCCGCCACCGAACACCTCCTCACCCTCGACGGCGCCCACGACCTGCGCATCAGTGGCACCGGCCTGGCCTACGCCGCCTACCGCCAGCCGTCCACGACTCAGGGCTACGCCGGTACTCAGGCCGGACTCACCCTCACCGGCACCACCGGCCCCGTCGACCACGCCGGCCGCCACTACACCAAGCCGGCCGCCGCCCTCACCGTCCGCGGCGGCAGCCGCGTCACCGTCGACCACGCCGCCTTCAGCCACCTCGGCGGTGCCGGGGCGGTCCTGGAGGCCGGCACCAAGGACACCGCCGTCACCGACTCCACCTTCACCGACCTCTCCTCCGGCGCCCTCTACGTCGGCGACACCGAACCCGACCCCGCCCCCGAACTGGCCGGGCAGCGCAACACGGTCGCGCGCAACACGATCACGCACACCGGCGTCGAGTACAGCGACGCCGTCGGCATCTGGGCCGGCTACGAGGCGGGACTGCGCGTCGACCACAACACCCTCACCGACCTGCCCTACTCCGGCATCTCCGTCGGCTGGGGCTGGAACCAGCCCGAGGCACGGCAGTCGGTGCTGCGCGACAACCGCATCACCGCCAACCGGATCACCGACGCCATGCAGGCCGACGCCGCCCAGCACGACGGCGGCGGCATCTACACCCAAGGAGCCCAGCCCGGCACCGTGATCTCCGGCAACTACGTGGACCGCGTCGGCTACGGCAGCGCCCAGCACGACGGCAACGGCGTCTACCTCGACGAACAGTCCTCCTACATCCGCGTCGAGGCCAACGTCATCACCCGCGTCCCCGGCAAGTACATCTCCAACTGGGCCGACTACGGCATCCAGAACACCGGCACCGGCAACTGGACCGACTCCGACGCACCCGCCCCCGCCGGGGCCGGCTCCTCGCTCCACGACCACACCCGCCTCACCGAACTGCCCGCCGCGGCCGTGGCGGTCGCCGCCCGGGCCGGCGCCCACGGCGGCCCGGTGGACCAACTCGCCACGGACTGGGCCCGCACTGCCACCGCCACCCAGGCCACCACAGCGGGCACCGCCACCGCCGACCTCGCCGTCGACGGCGACAACAACACCTGGACCGCCACCGGCGCCGGCCCCGGCGCCTGGTGGCAGCTCGACCTCGGCACCGTCCGCCGCGTCGGCACCGTCGAGCTGTGGAACGACGGCTCCGCCGCCACCGCCGACGTCGACCTCGCGCTCGCCACCCGCCCCGACATGGCCGACGCCACCGTCCACCACCTCGACGGCACGCTCCGCAGTCCCACCGAACTGACCGGTCTGCACACCCGCGCCCGTTACCTGCGGGTCACCGCGACCGGCTCCGGACGCGTGGGGCTGGCCACCGTCCGCGTCCACCCGTGAGGCTGTCGGCGGGGGAGACCCACCGCCCCCGCCTCCGACGTACGAAGGGCTTCCGCACATGACCACCCCCGACCTCCGCCTGGGCGTTCTCGGTTACGGACTGCGGGGCTCCCTCGCCCGCACCGCCCACCGGCCGGGCGCCGGCTCCCGCGTCACCGTCCTCGCCGACCCCGACCCGGCCTGCCGCGCCCGTGCCGAGCGGGACATGCCGGGCCTGCGCACCACCGAGGACCACCGCCGGGTCCTGGACGACCCCGAGGTCGACGCCGTCCTCGTCCTCACCCCCGACCACACCCACGCCGAACTGGCCTGCCAGACCCTCCACGCGGGGCTTCCCACCCTGGTCGAGAAACCGCTGGAGATCACGGTCGAGGGCTGTGACCGCATCCTGCGCACCGCGCACCAGACCGGGACCCGGCTCTACGTGGGGCACAACATGCGCCACATGCCCGTCATCCGCCTGATGCGGGAGGTGGTGGCGCGCGGCGAGATCGGCCAGGTCCGCACCGTGTGGGTGCGGCACTTCGTCGGCTACGGCGGCGACTGGTACTTCAAGGACTGGCACGCCGAGCGCCGCCACACCACCGGGCTGCTGCTCCAGAAGGCGGCACACGACATCGACGTCGTGCACTGGCTGGCCGGCGGCCACACCGAGACGGTGCAGGCACTCGGCGACCTCATGGTCTACGGCGACCTCCCGCACCGCCGCGCACCGGGAGAGCCCAAGCACGAGGACTGGTACACCGAGGACGGCCACTGGCCGCCGCACACCCAGCGCGGGCTGAACCCCGTCATCGACGTCGAAGACGTCTCCCTGGTCAACATGCGCCTGGACAACGGCGTCCTCGCCGCCTACCAGCAGTGCCACTTCACCCCCGACTACTGGCGCAACTACACCGTCATCGGCGACGAGGGCCGGCTGGAGAACTTCGGCGACGGCCCGGGCGCGGTGGTCAAGGTCTGGAACAGCCGCCGCTCCGGCCACCGTGCGCAGGCCGACGCCGAGTACGCCGTCCCCGCTGCCGAGGACGAGGCGGGGCACGGCGGCGCGGACCCGCTCCTGGTCGCGGAGTTCGTGCGCTTCGCCCGCGAGGGCGGTCCCACGGACACCTCACCGGTCGCCGCCCGCATGGCCGTCGCCGCAGGGGTCAGCGCCACCGCGTCACTCCGCGACGGCGGCACCCCACGTGCGGTCCCCGCCCTGCCGGAGGAGCTCCTGACCTACTTCGAGAAGGGCCAGATGCGCTGACCCACCAGCCCGAACCACCGGGTGCACCACCGTCCGGGGCCGCCGCACACGGCCCCGGACGCCCGGCACCCGCCCGCGCACACCGCGGGACCCCGCCCCCGGACCGCCCCGCGGTGCTCCCGAACGGCGCCCGCTCGCAGCCGACCCGGCCGTGCCCCCGCGCGCCGGGTTCCCGCCCGAAGCGCCCGCACCACGCACTTCCGCACCGCCCGCATCCCGCACCTCGCCCGACACCACCCGCAGCAGACGCACGGCTCATCGGCTCGTCCTTCCCCACCCAGGTCAGGAGACCGCAATGGAACCGTTCCGCAGCTCGCGCACCCGCCGCACCACCTCCGCCCCCCGGCGCCGCGCCACCGCTCGCGCCGCGACCGTCGTGGCGGCGGCGGTGCTCCTCGGGGTGGCCATGACCGGCGAGTCCTTCGCCGCCACCCCCACCACCCACTGGACCACCGGGGCCCCCGGCGCGGTCAGCCGGCTGACGCTGCCCCTGGCGGTCGAGTCGGCCCCCGACGCCTCCGGCATCTACTTCGCCTTCTACACGACGCTGGAGAGCGGCACCCGGCCCTACGCCGGCCTCCAGCCCAAACCGGCCGGCTCCGACGGCAGGTCACGCCTCCAGGCGATCTTCAGCTCCTTCAACGCCGAGGCCACCACCACCGACGACCACTGCTCACCCGGGGCGGACGGCGGAGCAGGCGTGAGCTGCGCGGTCCAGTTCCCCTACACCAAGGGCACGACCTACGACCTCGTCCTGAAGCGCGCGAGCGTCTCGGGCGCCACCCAGCTCATGACCGGCGACGTCGTCAACGGCTCCACGGGCGCGACCGTGGCGCACATCGGCAGCTTCTCCCTCCCCTCCGGCTCGGGCCGGTTCCGGGCCTCCGACGGCGGTTTCATCGAGCCCTACCTCACCGACGGCTGTTCCCAGCAGGTCACCGTCACCTACGGCAAGCCGGTCGGCACCGAGGGCGGCACGGACTGGACCGGCGACCTGCCGACCGTCGCCGACCCCGCGTCCGGCAGCTGCCTCAGCACGTCCTCGACCACCACCGCCAAGGGACGCCAGGTCACCGTCACCGGCGACGCCCACACGGCGGTGGGGCGGCAGGGCGCCTGAGGGCCGCGGTCCCGGGCCCGCCCCGGCACCTGAGATGTCCGGAGCGGGCCTTCGCCAGGAGGCCGGCCGCACCAAGGCCCGCCGCGAAACCGCCGGGGAGCAGGCCGCAGCCCTCAGTCGCGCTGCCCGTCCGCCTCCTCGTCCGCGGGCGAACGGCGGCTGCGGAAGCGCTGCAGGAGGGCCGTGCCGAGCAGCACCAGCCCGATGGCGACGACTCTGCTCCCCCGGTAGCCGGCCGCCGGGTCGTCCGCGGCGCCGGGCCCGAGGAACTCCCACAGCGCCCAGGCGATCCCGGCGAGGACGAGGAGGGCGGCCCCGACCGGTCCCAGGCCCCACCACCACGGGGCCTGGGGGTGTTCGTCGCTCTGGTCGCGTTCGTGCTGCGCCACGGCTGTTCTCCACTTTCACGTAGGCGGGTTGCGGTGCCCGGCGCCGGGTGGCGCCGGTGAAAGGAGAGATGCGTGACGCGGGCCGTCCGGTTGCCCGCGCAGCGGTGCTCGTCAGGAGGGACGGGCGGGCCGGGGTGCGGGGCCCGCCCGTCGGAGGGGGCAGGACGTCAGTCCAGGACCACCTCGGCGATCTGCGGCGCCGGTCCGCCGGCGGACCAGACCAGGCGGACCGCGCCCAGTGCGCCACCTGCCGGACGGATGCGGGTGTAGTCGCCCGTCAGACGCCCGACCGCATGCCACCGGCCGCCCTGCGAGACCTCCACGGTGGCGGACGCGCCCTTGGCGCCACTGGGCCGCAGCACCGTCACCGTGTGGGGACGGGCGCCCGCCCCCGGGGTGACCTGGAGGTACTCACCCGGCTGGGCGGCGCGGGCGGCGGTCCAGCGGGTGGCGGGGTCACCGTCCGCAGCCTCGGCGAGCGAGCCGCCGGCGCTCGCCCCGGGACCGCCGGTGACCTTCGCGGCTCCCGGGTCGGCCACCTGGAACTCGCGGACCGCGACCCACTCGTCCTGGGCCGCGGTGGCGCGCGCCCGCACGTAGCGCGCGGTGGTCCCGGCCGGCGGGTCGGCGCTGACCTCGGCCTGGTCCGTGAAGGTCTCCAGCGTGTGCCAGTCCCTGCCGTCGGCGGAGTACTCCAGCACGCCCTGCTTCAGGTGGTCGCCGGTGTCCCCCGGCCGTCCCATGGCCACGGTCACCCTCCCCAGCTCGCGCACCCGCCCGAGGTCGACGCCCACGTGGTCGTCCTTGTCCGCCGCGCCGTCGCTCCAGAAGTACGTGGTCTCGTCGCCGTCGGTCATCAGGGCGGGGGAGTGGGCCTGGTAGGTGCCCAGGTTCGTCACGCCCTCGGCGTGGCCGGCGACGCCCAGCGCCTTGTCGTGGACGGCGGCCGCGTCGGCCACGAAGGTGTCCAGCACCCCGTCACCCACCACGACCGGGATCTTCTTGCCGTTCATGTCGGTGTAGACGGGCGCCTTGGCGGCGCTCACCTGCTCGGCCAGTTCCTGCCGCAGCCGCCAGGCGCTCGCGCCGTCACCGGAGCGGGAGGCGGCCACCAGCCGCAGCGCGGTGCGGGCCGCGGTCCCCCAGCGCCCGGTGGCCTCCAGCCACGGTGCGCTGTCGGTGAGGAAACCCTTGTCGGGCAGGCGGTCCCGCAGGACGGCCGGGGCCTGCTGCAGGGTGCGGAAGGCGGCGTCCAGCGGGGCGGAGCGGCCCGACTTCCAGAACTCCTCGATGGCGGCGTTCAGTTCGGGGGCCTGCTGCGGGTTGAGATCCGAGCCGTACTCGACGTCGGCGAAGGCGCGCAGCGCCCGCTCGGTGCGGGCGTCGCCCCCGGCCATCTCGTGGAGCGCCGCGGTCCAGGAGCGGTCGGCGTCGTAGGCGCCGTCGTTCCAGGTGTAGTCGGCCACCGTGGACAGCGCGATCTTGGAGGCCGCCGGCTGGATCATGGGGTTGGCGGTGACGCCGGCCAGCTGCTCCGGCAGTCCCTGCTGCCGGCCGGTGAACGGGCCCAGCAGCAGACGGTCGGTGACGTAGTCGTTGACGGGGTAGTTGTCCCAGGTCAGGATCGGGTGGCCGAAGACCTCGCGCGCCGCCTTCGCCTGGTCGACGGTCATGGTGGGCGCGATGACGCCCACGCCCGTCCACTCCACGACCACGTTGTCGTCCAGCTTCTCCTTCAGCGCCGCCTTGTACGGCGTCGCCTTCACGTCGTAGTACTCCGTCGGCACCATCTCCAGGGGCCTGGCGCCCTGGTGGGTGGCGATGAACTCCTGGTTGACTCGGTTGAGCAGATACGCCTGCGCGGCGCCGGCCGCGCCGCCCCCGGTGCCGAACTTCGCCTCGTCCGCGTCGCAGTTCCACTTGGTGTAGCTGATGTCGTCGAGCGGGACGGCGAAGGTGCGCACCCCGATGTCCCACAGCGTCTGCAGCTTGGCGGTGAGGGCCTTGACGTCCTCCTCGGAGGAGTAGCAGACCGACAGGCCGGGGGAGAGGGCGTAGGTGAAGTCCACGTGGCGGTCGCGGGCGCGGTCCACCAGCTTGCCGATGGCGGCGAGCTGGTCGTCGGGGTAGGGGTCGCGCCACTTGTCGCGCAGGTACGGGTCGTCCTTCGGCGAGTAGACGTAGGTGTTCATCTTGTGCTCGCCGTAGAAGTCGAGCTGGTCCAGGCGCGCCTGGTCCGACCACGGGGTGCCGTAGAAGCCCTCGATGACGCCGCGCAGCGCGGTGGCGGGCCAGTCCCGCACGACGGTGCCGGCCACGCGGGCGCCCGGGGCCTGACGGTGCGGCAGGAGCTGGCGCAGCGACTGGGCCGCGTAGTAGGTGCCGGTGGCGTCCACGCCCGCCAGCACGACCTCGCCGGGACCGGTGCCCGACGGGGCGCCGAGCGCCAGGGCGTACCCCTCGGCCGGCAGTCCGTCCGCGGACCGGGCGCCGAGGCGGGCCAGGGCGGCCGTGGCGGCGGCACCGCCCACGGCGACCGTGAGGTTCCCGCGCGGCGCCCCCTCGGGTGTGGTGCGCCGCACGATCCGCTGGACACCTGCCGCCCGCAGCGCCGCCCGCACGGTCTCCAGCGCCGGTGCGTCGGCGTCCTCGGCCGCGACCAGGGTGACCGAGGGGGTGAGGGAGATGTGGTCCCTGCGGGCCTGCTGCGACTGCGGGGTGGGGGTGATGGACGGGGCCGTGGACGCCCCGGACGTGGCCGACAACGATGTCGGGGTGGTGGCGCCGGGCCGGGCGGCGAAGGCTCCTGCCGGGGCGAGGCCGGTGAGGGCCAGGGCGAGCGCGGTCAGACCGGCGTACGCCGCTGTGGGGCGGGGGTGGTGCATGCCTGCCTCCTCGATGATCGACGGGCTGGGGGCGCAGACAGGCTTGCGGTAGCAGAGGCCGCCCGCAAGGGATTCTCCGCACGGGTTCTTGGACGAAAGGGGAAGGCGGCCGGCGCGGCGCGGACCGGTTGCGGCGCCGGCCCGCCGTTTCGGTGCGGCAGGGCGGGCCGGCCCCGCGGACGGGCGGTCTCGGGAGGGGCGGGGAGCGGGGGCGGTGTTCCCGGCGAGAGGTGCGGCACAACGGGTGAGGCCGGCGGAACCTTCCCGTCCAGGTCCACGTTCTGGACGGACGGGGCGCCTCGCGGGTCCGGGACCGGCCGGGCCCGCGCCCCGGGCCGGCCGGGACCGGTCGGGAGAGGCCGCCCCCGCCGGAGCGGTCGCGTGCCGCCGGTGGAAGTCGTCCGAGGGAGAACAAGGTGACCCTGCGCCAGGAGATCGTCGGCAACGCCATGCAGATGGCGGTGTGCAACCTCGAACCAGGCCAGACGGTCTACTGCGAGGCCGGGAAGTTCCTTTTCAAGACCACCAACGTGACGATGGAGACGCGCCTGACGGGCCCCGGCGGCGCCGGCCGCGACCAGGGCCAGGGGCAGGGCGGCATGGGCGGCTTCCTGCGCCAGGCGATGGGCACCGCCATGCAGGTGGGCCAGCGCGCGCTGGCGGGGGAGTCGCTCGCCTTCCAGTACTTCACCGCCACCGCCGGGGAGGGCACCGTCGGCTTCGCCGGTGTCCTCCCCGGCGAGATGCGCGCCCTCGAACTGGACGGCAACCGCGCCTGGTTCGCCGAGAAGGACGCCTTCGTCGCCGCGGAGTCGAGCGTCGAGTTCGGCATCGCCTTTGCCGGCGGACGGACCGGGATGAGCGGTGGCGAGGGCTTCGTCCTGGAGAAGTTCACCGGCCGCGGCACCGTGATCATCTGCGGGGCGGGCAACTTCATCGACCTCAACCCGGCGGACTTCGGTGGCCGCATCGAGGTCGACACCGGCTGCGTCGTCGCCTTCGAGGAGGGCATCCAGTACGGCGTGGAGCGGGTCGGCGGCCTCAACCGGCAGGGCCTGATGAACGCCGTCTTCGGCGGCGAGGGGCTGTCCCTGGCCACCCTGGAGGGCAATGGCAGGGTCATCCTCCAGTCGCTGACCATCGAGGGGCTGGCCAACGCGCTGAAGAAGGCACAGGGGGGCGACAAGCAGGGCCCGACGGGCGGCCTGTTCTCCACCCACGCCGGCTGAGGAACCCCCCCACCGCGCCTGCCCCGGGGGGTGTCCGCCGCCGGGCCGCCCGTGCGCGCCCCGGCGGCGCCCCGGGCACGTGGGGGTGCGGCCGGCGTCGCGCGGGCCGCCGGGGCGCTCGCCGCACGCCCGGCCGCCGGTGTGAACTCATGGGAAACATCAGCCCCTTGGCGTTGCGGACGCGGCTCTACGCGCGTCATCCTGAGGGCATGACGATCCCCCCACGCGTCACTCGGATCGGCGCCCTCGGCGCCCTCATGTCCGCACTCCTGCTCGGCGGCGCCTCGGCCGTCCCCGCGACGGCCCAGTCGCTCCCCACCCGCGTCCCGGCGGCAGTCGCCCCGGTGGCGGCCGTCGGCGACATCTGCTACTCCGCCCTCCCCAGCCAGGCCCACGACACCCTGGACCTGATCGACCAGGGCGGGCCCTACCCCTATCCGCAGGACGGCACGGTCTTCCAGAACCGTGAGGGCGTGCTGCCGTCCCAGAGCACCGGCTACTACCACGAGTTCACCGTGGTGACGCCCGGTTCCCCCGACCGCGGTGCCCGGCGCATCATCACCGGTGAGCGCAGCCAGGAGGACTACTACACCTCCGACCACTACGCGTCCTTCGACCTCGTCGACTTCGGCTGCTGAGCGCAGCGGGCGGCGGCCGGCCCCGGGTTCGGCGCGGGGC